>JAYSXR010000348.1:0-2627 GCA_043717145.1 Chitinophagaceae bacterium
TCCGGTTCAGGTACATTCCAGGTGGAGTCTTTACGGATATTTACTTTTTGAAAATGCCCTGCCACCCGGTGTGGCAGGGATTTAAAAAACAATTCGGGCCGGGCGGCTTCGTAAACCCTTTGATAACAATCAGCAGCGCCGGCATCTTCAGACTCTTCCATTCTTGCATCCCGGCTGCGCAGGTAGGTAACGCCTGCGGCCCAAACCTCCTGGCTGCCAATAGGGGGCAACAGGCTGTCATTAATTAATTCACCTGCTTCATCTTCACTGATTGTTTCGGCTATTGCACTCAAATGCAGGAGGTGTGCCCGAAGATCAGGCTGGTTGATGAGTGAATCCCATTTTTCCATTATTAAAAATGAACCCACTTTACTTTTAAGAATATTGCCCCGGGATGTTTTGTATAAATGCATGCTATTTATTTTTTATTGTATCAAGATCAACACCTAGTAATTGTTTTACCAATTGTTTTAAAGTAACATAATCCCCCTGAAAATGACAGGTAGTTTCTTTGTATGCTCCGGTTTGGCCTTTCTTTAAAGCCAGTGCCGGTGATGAGGATTCCACTTCGTAAAAAGGCCCCATCTGTGTTCCATCTGCCAATGGTCCATCGTTGTAAGAATTTATAACATCTCCTTTATAAGGCTGTTGCTGCATTTCCCATTTGCTGTTTACATAAACTGCATTTTTATCTACCTGCGGGATAATGACGGTTAAAATATCTTTTTGAAAATCGTAACTGGCAGCAATTGGTTTTGCAATTAAAGGAGATAACCCAATCTTGCTCCTGAACTTTCCATCACAGGTAAAATACAGCACACTATCGTTTACCTGTAAACGTTCTTTGGGAATATCCCCAAAATAATTATTTGTAATAAAGGAATGGGAATTTGGTATTGGATTAAATGGAATAATGACAGTTGTTTTTTCAGAAGGTGTAAACATACCCAGCAGCCAGATGGATAAAAGCCCTTTGTCTTTTGTCCAGTCATTGCTACCTGCATTCGTTACTTTATTATCTGTTTGAAAGCCTACAAAATGAACACCTTCAGGCAAAGCTATTTGCAATGTGTTTGCCAACTGAGCCTTTGAAAGCAGTGTAATCTTTCTTTCAATGGCAATATCAAATGTAGTTCCGCTAAAATTTACGATGCTTGTTTTCTTTGTAAAAGTGGCAGATGATTTATCTGATTGTGCTACTTCATAGCTGTCTGTATCAATAAAAGAAGGCACCTGCCAGTGTGCTATATTAAAGGAATCACCCGCTTTAAAATACAATGAATACTGGCCTCCTTCGGGGCCCATCCAAAACCTTTCTTCTCCACCAACCGGGTTAAATTGCTTTTTCTTTTCTTTAGCAGCAATGAGCTCATAATTAAGCCAGCCAAAGCTTACACCTGTATCGCCGGTTGCAGTGCTTGTCATAACCCTGCCCTGGTAATCTGCTGACAACAATACTTTAGCGGTGCTGTCTTCATTGCTTAGTTCAAGAACTTTGCCAGTATGTTTTTTTAAAAAATCAGCATCATACCCGTACATTCCCTTTGTAAGAGGTGATGCATTTTCTGCAGTTACATTTTTATTGGGTGCATTATTACAAGAAGCAAATGCTACAAGCAAATATATCCATCCAATGGTCAAACTTTTCATACAGTGAAGTTTCGTTATAAAGAAATACTTTTTTAAGGAATTCAATTAGGGCAAAGTCAATCTTTTTAGGAAAGGGTAAGATGTCAATTTGAAAAGTCAAAAACTGCTGCAAATAATTGCTTCAAATTAAGGGTGTAATTTTACTTTAAGCACCCAGTCATCAGCCGTTATAAAAAGTTCCTGTTTTGTTTCATCAAAAGCGCAATTGGAAACCCTTCGTTCATATATTTTTATCAGCCCTAATAATTTTCCGACGGGTGAAATAATATTGATGCCATCCGGACCTGCACAAAAAAGATTTCCGTATTTGTCTATCTTCAATCCGTCAGGGCCCTGCTTTACGGTAGCTTTTTCTTTCAATGGTTTGGCATCAAATAATATCCCGCCACTTAAAATTTTTCCGCTGGTATCCATATTATAAGCATACCATTTAGGCATTTTCACATCGCTGCTTGCAATGTAAAGTATTTTCTCATCAGGCGATAAAGCAATACCATTCGGCCTTGGGATAGAATCAATCAACAACGTAGTTTTTCCTCTGGCACTTATTCTATACACACCTTCAAATGGCAACTCCCTCGTTTTATCTTGCTCACCATCTGGTAATCCGTAAACAGGGTCTGTAAAATAAATATTGTTTTTACTATCCGCAACAAGGTCATTGGGGCTATTGAATTTTTTGCCGTTGTAGTTTGCAGAAAGCACAGTGTAATCAGGGGCCGGCGCATGAAGGGCTGCATTCATTCTCGCAACCTGCCTGTTACCCGATTGGCAAAGCAATAGTTTTCCATTTGCATCAATTGCCAAACCATTGGAACCGTTTTCACCATTGCGTGCAGTTGTATCCGTATAGCCGGAGGGAGTTAAATAAATTGCTGGCGTGTCAACCTCATTCCATTTATAAATTTTATTTTCAAGCACATCGGAAAATAACAGCGAATGTAATGCAGGGATCCATACGGGGCCTTCAGACCAGT
>JAYSXR010000349.1:0-7752 GCA_043717145.1 Chitinophagaceae bacterium
TCAACAATATCGAAACCATTTATTGATTCAACAATATCCTGCAACACATTCAGCACATTAACCATTGCATCATCGTTAAAGGTTATCTGGCTCCGGTATAAAGCTGTATCGGGATAATATTGCGGCCAGCCACCGGCTGCATTCTGCGCCAATAAACAATACCGGATTCCCTTTTCTGCAGCTTGCAGATAATGGATGTTTTTTGCTTGTTTATATGCTTTTACCAAATACCTTATTTCCTTTGTGGTAGCATCGTTATCAATAGTGGCATCTATATGCATTGAGTCTGCACGGATAGATTTCTTTTCAGCATTGGTTAGGAGTTTCGAATAATCTACTTTTATTTCATTTACCGTTTTGGACCATCCGCCAACCGCCCTTTGGTAAACCAACATATTCTCGGCCTGAAAATCAGTTACATTCTGGGCTCCAGATATAACGGCCGGTTTATTACATTTATTCCGGGCAAGTATTTTTGCATCAATTTTAGTAGGACTACCGGAAGGTTGCCATTGCCCTGCAAAAGTCCAGTTTGCGCTGATTTGCTCTGCCAACGGTGAGCCCGCCGCTTGCTGCAAATTATCTGCATGCCATGCATAATCGCCACCTTGCCGATGACTGTTGAAAAAATACACACGCTCCCCCCACTGAATTATATTCTGTGGCTTAGATGGGTTGAGATAAATTGGCGCATCTGCCATATTCTTTGCAAAAGAACAATTGATGATAAAGAATTGCGCATCCCTGTGATAGCGGCCGAGTTTAAACCCATCATCTCCCCGAAATACACAATTTTTTAAAACCGTTTTTGAATCTTTTACTTTAGAACCATCATGCCAGATAGCGGCAACATTACCATGTGCAACAAATTCACAATTTTCGGCATAGGCCCAACCACGGGGACAATAAAAATCAACCCCGCCTTCCATCAGGCAATCATTAAAATAGAACATGCCATTATCGGTGTTCCATGGGCTTACCGTATCTCCGCCATAGGCACGTAAAATACAATTACGAACAATTAACCGGGTGGTACCAAAGCTACGTAATGCCATCTGGTGGCCATCTCTCCTGACTGTTTTAAAATGATTTATACTATCAGCGGCGCAATCAATATGAATGCCTTCTATATTGTTCATATTATCTAACCCGAAACTATTGGTAATGGTAAGATTTTCGAGTACCAGGTCATTACCTTTAAGGTTAATGGTGGCTACACCCCAATCGTCTTTATTCTCGCATCGCCAGATATCCCTTGCAAGTGAAATGACCAACTGAGTTTTATTTTTATCTTCCCCAATAAGGGTAATTAAATTTTTCTCGATAAATATTTTTTCCCGGTAAATACCGTTACGGATATAAATAACCCGCTGTGCTGTAGCGTTATCCGGCAAGCTGTTGATAGCTTCCTGTATGCTTTTAAAATCGCCATTGCCTGCCGCATCAACTATAAGGTTTTGTGCATTGGCAATATATCCGGAACCTAACAAACAAGCAATAACCACCAAACTGCGGGCAATATGAGTTACCAGTTTCTTCATTTTTTATTTCCTGTTTTTTTTGTAGGCACTTGTTTGATCAGCCATGAAACAAGGTCGTTTGCCGCTTTACTATTTTCGTATTCCATCGGAATTTTTCTTCCATCTACATATTCATTGTATAACCAGGGATCACCTGTTGCAAATACGGTACCATTGCCTATTTTTGCTACTGCAAAAATGATCAGGTCGTTTTTCTTCAGGGCGGCTGTTGCAGGATTTTTTACTGTAATAGAGCAAACTTCCTTTTGATATATTTTTTTTACATGTGGCATAATCGAATTGCCTGCAGGTATGTCAACCGCACCCATTGCGTACTCATTACCCACTACCCGGTTATAACTATCTTCATTAAAGTGGATACCAAATTTATCTCCCAGTATATTAAAATGTTCAAACTCTGCATTGCCCTTATCATTATGAAACAATACCAGTACACCACCAGCCTTTACCCAATTATACACTTCTTCTGCATCTTTTGGCTGAACATAATTCGGAGTGGGGTTGTCAGCTACATTATCTGCATCTACAATAAAATAGATATCTGCTTTCTGTAAATTTTTATCTGTTGGGGCTTCGCTGAGTGTTTTTGTTTGCACACCATAGCTTCTGAAAATATTTGCCAGAAAAGAAAAACCGCTGTTCGGGTACTCATTCCATTTGTAATGAAATGGCTTTAGAGTGCCAGTAATATCCCTTTTTCTTTCCGAATTAAAATAGTCATCTAATACAATTGTTTTGCCTTTACCAACAGTCAGGGTAGGAAGTAATTCCATTTCATTAGATGTTTGTATAAAGGCACCTACCCCTTTTGGATCATTTATAATTACTTTTTCGCGCAGGTAATATTCATAGCTACCATCACGGTAAGGTATTCCACCAAGGCCACTTACGCTAACCGTTCCGTTCAGGTTGGTTTGTCCGTTTGCATCTGTTTCAATGAATTTTTTGATTATACCAGCGTATCCTTTTTTAGCTATCTCCAAGTAAGAGGCAGGAAGGAAACCCAATCTTACTGCTTTAGCCATCGTGTAAACAAACATGCAACTAGCTGAAGCTTCCAAATAATTTCCGGGTCCGGTTGGTTTGTCAAGGATATTATACCACAAGCCGGTTTTGGCATCCTGCACTTTTCTTATGGCATCCGCATAGCGTTTTAAAATAAAAACAATCGAATCCCTTTTAGTGTTTGCAGAAGGAAAATTTTCCAATACATCAACCAATGACGCGCCATACCAACCCATGGCCCTTGCCCAGAAATGGGGGGATACGCCAGTTTTAGAGTTAGCCCATTTTTGTTGCCGGCTTTCATCCCAACCATGGTATAATAAACCTGTTTTTACATCGCGTGCATGGTTTTCCATCCAGATAAACTGATGGGCGATATCGTCAAATGCAGGGGTTTCATTAAATGTTGCTGCATACTCGGTATAAAATGGTTCTCCCATATACAAACCATCGAGCCACATCTGGTACGGGTATATTTTTTTATGCCAGAAACCGCCCTCTTTTGTTCTCGGTTGTGTTCGCAACTGCTCGCGCAACATGGTAGCAGCTATGTAATACTTTTCTTTACCGGTAACAGTAAAGAGCGTAAGTAAAATCCTTCCGCAGAGCACATTGTCAATATTATGGTCCTGTTGTTTGTAGGTGCGTATCTCTCCTTTATCGTTCACAAAAAAATCCATGCTTTTCTGCATATAATTAAAATATTTCGCGTCACCTGTCTTATACCAAAGGCCCTCGATACCTTTTAGGATAACCCCTTGGTCATAGGTCCATTTGGCGGGCTTTCCCGCTTCTGAAAACAAGGAATCTTTCCAGACCGTCATTACGGTTGCCGCCATTTTCTCAGACCATGATTGCGCGTGAACAGTTACCATAGTAATAGACAACATACTTAACAATACAATAGCTGTTCGAATCTGCTTTTTCATATAGGGCTTACTTAAATTGTATAGATGATTGAGTTGCCCCGAATGTAAATGCAACTTTATTTTTCGCTTTTGCAAAATCAGTTTTTGTAACTTTTATATGTTTACTTCTGTCTCCATTTACACTAAAAAGTAAGGTTGCATTATTTTCGTAACTGATGTTATTAAAATTAGTGTTAGAAGTATTTTGCAGGTAGATCAACGGATCAGTATCAGTCGTAATCAACCTGATATTGTTAAAGCTGATGCCTTCTACTTCTGTACATTCAATTCCCTTTCTTGTTTCCAGCACCATATTAGTCAACTGCAAATTACGCACATTCATTTCCGGGATACCCCGAATAAAAACTGCCTTTTCTGCTCCTTTGCATACGATATTATTCAAATAGAAATCCCTGAATACAGGTGTTGCTTCAGTAACCGGCAAAGTTTCTATTTTAGGCATCTCCCTTTTTTCGCCTGCCAGCGGAACAGGGTCTTTTGCCATATAATACATATCGAATAAAATAGCTTCTCCACCAATATCTTTCATGGCAATATTAGAAGCATATATTTTCTCAACTATCCCGCCCCGTCCGCGGGTAGTTTTAAACCTTAGGCCAATATCTGTTCCGATAAATGTGCAATTAGATACAAACAGGTTTTTGGCACCGCCACTCATTTCGCTACCCACTACAAAACCGCCATGCGCGTGGTAAACGGTTGTATTTTGCGCAATTACATTTTCTGTGGGTATGCCCCGCTTTCTTCCTTCTTCATCACGACCGGATTTTATACAGATACCATCATCGCCTGTATCAAAAGAACAACCATCTACTAATACATTGGTGCAGGATTCAAGATCAAGCGCGTCTGTATTCTGACCATATGCAGGGTTCTTAACGGTTACATTTTTTATAGTGATATGCTGGCTTACCGATAAGTGCATTGTCCAGGCAGGTGAGTTTTCAAATGTTATGCCTTCCAAAAGGATATTTTTGCAGTTTGTGATACGCAAAAAATTGGGGCGCAGGAAATCCCTCACTTCTTCAAAGTCTATCAATTGTTTGCGGGTATTCAGTTTGCCTACATCTGCGGTGATTGAGCCCCTTAATGCAGATTCAGATGGGTACCAGCCGGATTTGTCTTCTGATAACACACCTCCTGAAGCAACCAGTTTTTTCCATTCAGAGTCTGTTACTTTCCCTTTTTTTAGTGGCCGCCATACATTCCCCGAACCATTGAATATACCCGCACCGGTAATCGCGATATTCTCAGCATTGGTTGCTGAAATAGGGGATTGACAGCGGGCAGCATCTACCCCTTCAAAGGAAGCGGCTATCAATGGATACAGGCTGCGGTCTGTTGCAAACGATATCAATGCACCCCTGGTTGCATGCAGTTCAACATTGCTTTTCAGTTCGACCGGCCCTGTTAGCCATAAGCCTTGCGGAATCAATACTGTACCACCGCCATTTTTCACACAGGCTTCAATAGCGAGTTGGATAGCAAGGGTATTCAAAGTAGTACCATCATTGATGGCACCATATTCAGTAATATTAAAAGTGTCCTTTTTAAAATTGGGCTCATAAATCTTAGGAAGTTCATACGCCAGTTTCTCAGGATGGGTTGATGGCTTCAAGTATTTGGCAAGTGTTATATTTTTATCACGCAGTTCGCCACAAACCAATGAAGCAACAGAAGCAGCCCCGTAAGCGGAAAAATGTGTATCATCTTTTTTGCCGTCGGCTGCCGCTTTAAAATGTTTGGCATCTATCCAGAGAAATAATTTTTTTGACCCCTCTATGCCGTGCTGTTCTATCAATGCCTGGCTTGATCTATGCAAATCGATTAAAGGCACATTCATTTCTTTGGCCAGCGCCCTTACCACATCCGGGTATTCGCCATGCGTATCAACAAATTTTCCTTTTTCATCAAACTTCCTGCGCATTACCGGTGTAACCAGTATCGGGTTGCCTCCCTTTGACCTTGTGTCTTTTATAAAACGAACCAGGTTTTCCCGGTACAAAGTCTGTGGTGCGGCATAACGGTTACTATCTTCCTTTTTTGAATCATTATGGCCAAACTGGATGAATACCCAATCATCTTTCTTCAAATATTTCATCACACTGTCCCAACGGCCTTCTTTGATAAAGCTTTTGGTACTGCGTCCATTCACTGCAATGTTTTTGATAACTACCTCATTGGTAAAAAACTGCGGGAATAATTGCCCCCAGCCCCTTTCAGGGTTATTAGCCAAAGGTTTATCTGCCATAGTAGAATCGCCTATCATAAAAATTGTAACTTTTTGGTCAGGTATACCAAAGCCCATTAACAACAAAATCACTAAATAGCAGGCAATCCCTTTCATCTGTATTTATTCAATTTAAAATGTAACCGTTAAAAATAATCTGTGACACATAAAACCTATACAGGTTTAGCTGTATAAATCTATTATGAATTGTTAATTATCGCTGGCTTAAGAAACTGACAATATGAAAAATAATCTGCCTCTGGTTATTAAAAGTACCCATACACCTTTTGTACAAAGGGTAGTATCCTTTTCCCTTAACAATATAGCAGTCAATTTACAAATACATTTTTCATAGGAATTTCTCATCGCTACCAGCTACAAGTCTACTCAGATATTCAGCAGCGCAGCACATTAATTTCCTATTTATTTACGCAATCGTTCCCGGCAACAATACCCTGTAACCCACTGTAGAAAAAGGTTTTATATACTTGTCATTTTCGGAGCAAAAGCAATGACATACTCAAAAACAAGTCCGCTTTGCCACTTTTTAAGGCACACACAAGCAGCTTAGGGAAATAGTGTATTTTTAGTCCGGAGGTCTGTTAGGCTTCTAGAAGCCACAAACCGTTTATAATGAAGTTCGAAGCTGTAACCATAAAAGATATTGCCAAAGCACTCGGACTATCTACTTCAACCGTGTCGCGGGCGTTGCGCGATAGTTATGAGATAAGCCCTGAAACCAAAAAACTGGTGTTAGCATACGCCGAAAAAATCAGTTACCGCCCCAATCCAATTGCACTGAGTTTGAAAGAAAAACGGAGTCGGTCCATCGGTATTATCGTTTGCGAGATAGCCAATAGTTTTTTTTCCCAGATTATTAACGGGATCGAATCCATTGCTTATGATAATGATTATAATGTAATTATTGCACAAAGCCATGAATCCTTTGATCGTGAAGTGATAAATGTTCAGTACCTCGCTTCGAGGTCCATTGATGGTTTGCTGGTATCTGTTTCGTCGGAAACCCAGGACCTGAAACATTTAAAAAACCTGCATGACAGGGGTTTCCCGATTGTTTTTTTCGACAGGATTGTAGATGAGATGGATACACACAAAGTTATCGTTGATAATTTTAAAGGCGCCTATGATGCTACCGAGCACTTGATTAAAAGTGGGTATCAGCATATTGCCAATATTGCAGGATCTGAATACCTTTCAATAACAAAAGAACGGATAAACGGTTATCAACAGGCGTTAGCTGATAATCGTATGCCTTTAATCCCCTCATATGTGCAACATTGCCTGCATGGCGGCATGGTATATGAAGAAGTAGAAAATTCCCTGAACCAGTTATTGAAACTGAAGAAGAAGCCCGATGCGATTTTAGGATGTGCCGATAAGCTTACCACCAATTGCCTTAGGTATTTTAAGAAAAAAGAAATAAAAGTACCGGATGATATTGCATTGGTTGGCTTCTCCAATCTGGACCTTACCGATCTGTTATCACCTTCTTTAACCGTAGTAAGGCAGCCTGCATTTGAAATGGGACAGATAGCTACCGATCTGCTGATCCAGCTGATAGAAAGTAAACGGCCTGTTAAAGATTTTGAGAAACGGATTTTGCCCCCGCAGTTATTTATCCGGGAATCTTCGGTGAAGCAAAATTAAAATCAGGAAGAATCGTCAGGCTTTAGTAGTGAATTGTGAGTTAGCAAATATGTCTACATAATACTGCGCCTTATCCTTTACACCACCTTCACTGCCTGCCTGGCGAGTAGTTTCCATCTGCTCTTTTCTTTTTCCCATACCAACAGCACTTTCAATTTTACGGTAGCGGGTTTACCGCCATCATTGGTAGTGGCATTTAATAGGTGACGAACGATAGCAATATTATGAGAAAGGGTAATGGTTTGTTCCGACAGTTCAATCGTTACAAAATCAGATTTACCACTGGCTATATTTTCTACAAATTCTGTTTTGTTTTCTACTTTACCGCTTGAGTGGCCATAACTAAGGCTTTCTGCTGCAGCATTATTTAGTGCGGCCC
>JAYSXR010000350.1:0-2623 GCA_043717145.1 Chitinophagaceae bacterium
TGCATTTTTAAATAATCCGAAAACGTAATAAAATAAAATATCAGAAAGGTCTCTGCCACTTTTTTCTGTGTAGCGGGCTATCAATTGTTTTCTGGTAAAATTTCCGGGTAGCCAAGTAAGGTTATAGTGTTTAAATACATCGCCTTCACCTGCTTCAAACCAGTAAGCAAGGGTTGCACCCAAATCCATTAACGGGTCGCCAATAGTAGCCATTTCCCAATCGAGTACACCTATGATCTGTGAAAGATTATCGGGATTGAGTATTACATTATCGTGTTTATAATCATTATGCAGTAAGGCAGGTTTTTGATCGCGCGGCAGATTTGATTGCATCCATATTGCCACTGCATCTATCGTTGCTACCGTATCCGTTTCTGCGGTATAATACCGTTTGATCCACCCCTCCACCTGCCGCTGAACATAGCCTTCGGGTTTGCCTAATTGGTTGATCCCCGAGACTTGTATGTCAAGTGTATGGAGTGCAACAAGATTATCAACCAATGATTCGGAAACTGCATTCATTGTTTCAGCAGCTATATTCATTTTAGGGGCATTGAATGCGCGAAGGATGGTGCCTTGTAATTTTTCCATCACATAAAAAGAGGAGCCGATGATCTCTGCTGACTCACAATAAACGATAGGCGTGGGGATTTTTGAATACTGTGGTTTTAATAAAGATAATACCCTGAACTCCCTTCCCATATCATGGGCCGATTTGATATTCGCACCAACGGGCGGTCTGCGTAAAACGTATTCTTTATTATCTGTTTGCAGGTTATAAGTAAGGTTTGAAAAACCGCCCGTAAAACGACTGATTCCTTTTATTTCTCCAACCTGTGGCGCATGTTGTTGAAAGTATTCATGTAACAGATGAATATTTATTTCCTCCTCTATTTTCAAAGGAACTGTATTCGGGTCTATATTCATATTTTTTATTTATTCTCTCTGTGCAACTCCCTGTTTCCTCTTTTCTGAGATAGTATTATCTTTTTTTCTTAATGTCAAGTCCGTACTTTTTTAAAATACTTAAAGCTAAATTTTGCTTATGCACTTCATCGGCCCCATCCCATATTCTTGCGCCACGTTCATGTTGGTATAAATTGGCAAGCATGGTTTCGTCTGATAAACCCATTGCACCATGCGCCTGTATGGCCCTATCCAAAACTTTCAATACCATATTGGCTACATAAAATTTGATACCCGATATCTGATCGCGAAACTGTGAAGCACCGGATTGATCAATATTATAAGCAGTGCGCAAAACCAGCAAGCGGGATGCATCGATCTCAATTCGGCTCTCGGCAATAAAACCCTGTATGAATTGCTTCTCCCCAAGCATTACCCCTTCTTCTATTTCTCTTTGTGCGGCACGCTGGCATAAAAGATCAAATGCTTTTTCTGCAATACCTATCCATCGCATACAATGATGGATACGCCCTGGTCCTAAACGTTCTTGAGCCAAACGAAAACCCATGCCTTCTTCGCCGATCAAATTGGTAACCGGTACACGGCAATGGTTATACCTTAACTCTGCATGACTGGCCCAGCCCTGGCCGGCTTCTCCAAAAACGGGAATATTGCGGATGAATTCAAAGCCCGGGGTATCGGTTGGCACAATAATCATACTTGCTCTTTGGTGTGGTGCTGCTTCGGGATTGGTTACGGCCATCACTATTGCAAATGCTGCACCATCGGCAGAAGAAGTAAACCATTTATGCCCATTAATCACATACACATCCCCATCGCGAATGGCGGTAGTGGCCATTCTGGTAGGATTGGATCCTGGGAACTCAGGTTCTGTCATAGAAAAACAACTCCTTATCTTTCCTTCGAGCAAGGGTTGCAAAAATTTTTCTTTGATTGATGCCGACGCAAACTTGCTGATAAGTTCTGTGTTACCAATATCAGGAGGCTGACAATTAAAAGTATATTGCCCATAATAGGGTGCCAGGGATAATATCTCACTCACCTGCCCGAACTCGCAAAGTGTTAATCCCATTCCTCCTTCTTCTTTGGGTAAATGCAGGTTCCATAATCCCAGTGCTTTTACTTTTTCGCGTTTCTGCTGTAAAATTTTTTCGGTCTGATTAAACGGGCGTGTGGTATGTGCTTTTTCTAATGGAATTAATTCTTCCATTACAAAAGCCTGTACTTTGGGCAGTAATTCTTTTAACCGTTCGGTAGCAAATATGGGTTCCATGGTCAGGTATAAAATAATGATGTAATAATAAATGTATGTAATGATATTCCAGCTAAAAAAAGGAGAAAAGGGATTTGTAAAAAATATAAATATATTAAATGGTAATTCCTCCGTCAGCTGTAAAAATTGTTCCTGTGCAATAACCTGATGCGTCTGATGCAAGAAATAAAGCAAGTCCGGCAATTTCTTCAACGGTGCCCATGCGTGCAATCGGCAACTGTTTTACAAAATGATTGAGCCATTTTTCGTTTTGCCAGAGTGCTTCGGAGAATTTTGTTTTGATAAGGCCGGGACAAATGGCATTGACACGAATATTATCTGCACCCCATTCTTTCGCAGTTACTTTCGTTAACATATTCAACGCAGCTTTAGAAACAGAATATATGCCCAGTCCGGGATCGGGTGTTATGCCTGCGATAGAAC
>JAYSXR010000036.1:0-58228 GCA_043717145.1 Chitinophagaceae bacterium
CCCTTTCACAGTTTAAACTGATAGGCACTTCTGTAGCTGGTAAACAATATGAATCGGTGAGTAATGAAGTTTCTCTAACCAAAGCTAAAATCTACATAGATACGCTATGGGCCGACGGCGTGAGGAGTATTGCCGTAACTGTAAAAGTTAAAAGTGGAAACGAATGGAAGCCGGTTAAAGATGTAGAAACAAAAATAATTATGAAGAGGAGTGTTGGTAACCTCTCTATTGGGGATAAGGAAACCTATACTACCGATTCAACCGGAAAGGCAACAGCTGAGTTCACTAAATCAGCTATGCCCGGAGATACCGCAGGAAATATAATAATTGTTGGAAAAACGGAAGATAATGAACTGTATGGAAATATTTCCCTGGAGCGGAGAGTTAAATGGGGCGTTCCTTTAGTAAATGTGAATACGTTTGATCGAAGAACATTGTTTGCCACAAGCGACAAAGCCCCTTTATGGTTATTGTTTTTGGCAGTGTCTATATTTATTACTGTTTGGGCCGTGATCATTTACCTGGTTTTGCAAATAATTAAAATACGAAAAGCAGGCATGGAAAACAGGCCTGATATAGCATAATATTACTATGACTTACCCATCTGTGGCATTTCTGCAGTGGCAGAGTGCCATTTTTTTATTAAATCCTACCTGTGAAGCTATTGTAAAAATTAAATTAATAAATTGCAAATAATTGAGGTGAGCCTTAAACCAGAAGGGTTATTTAATAAAACCGATTCTTTTCCTGTTGCTAAATCTTCGTCTTTATTTTTTTGGGCTACCAGTAAATTAAGTGCCTGGTAAATTTCCCGGAATTGCTTGTTGTTCGTGTTTTCTAATAGAGCCGGTTTTTCTGCAAGTTCCTTTTATTGCAAAGCCACTTGCCGCTGGGCGTTAAATGCCCTTACGATAACAATATTGCGAGTAATGGCATTTTCGCAACGCAATATGCTGGCCAGCATGGTTACGCCATGTTAACTGAAAGCATAGGGTAAATATTGTTTGTTCCGATTCTTTACCGAACCGTTCGCATTTTGCGACCGGTTGATTAATTAATTAAAAATTATCGGCGTTACTTGTACTCTTAGCCATTCCTTTTCAGTAAGCTAAAACATAAAATTTGCAGGAAAACATACTAAGTTTTGTTTCACCTATTCGTTTAGGCGTTTGGTTGCTACTGTATATAAAACGACCAGGTTAAAGTCGAGCATTACTTTCTCTTCCCTAATCTCGAATATTTTTTGTTGAATGATTACCGGCTCCATTTATATGACAAGATAGCTGGTTTTACAAAGGCAAATATTGCGACAAATACCTGGTGCAAATACGTTGTCAAATAGCCTATTAGAGTAAACGGGCAGTATTTTTTCCTCTATTATTTCTCCTAATTGGCTCCTGCTATTTGCATTTTGGTTTCTTTTTTTTATCATATTGCCCACGAAAATAATTATTAACCAAAATTGCTGATATAAAAAAGATCATTCTATGCTTATCTGCCTGTGTATTGCTTTCCTTTTCACTGGCGGATACAACTATTAATAAGGAGGAAAGAAAAATTGCAACAGACTTTTTAAAGGAAACTAAAAAATGCGTACTGGCAGCCGCTAAAGGCCTTGGTGATGCCTAATTAAAATTTAAACATGGTCCTGACAGGTTGGGTGTGGAAGATTGTCTGAAACATATTGCTATGAGTGAGCAGATGCTCTGGGGAATGATAGAAGACGGCCTGAAACAACCTGCCACACCTGCGAAAAGAGTAAATGTAAAAATGAAGGATGAGGATGTGATTAAAAATATTGGGGAACACTCTTCAAAAGTAAAAACCTTTGCCCCACTTGAGCCTGTTAACACACCTTTCAAATCCACTGCGGAAGCAATGGCCTCTTTTTCAAAAGAGAGGGATAAACTGGTTGAGTATGTAAACAATACAAATGATGACCTGCGCAACAATGTAAACCCTTTGCCTGTTAGCGTGTTTGACAGCTACCAGATGATATTATTTGTGGCGGCACGCAGCAAACGGCATATGCAACAGACCAATGAGGTAAAAGCTGATCCGAATTATCCGAAGAATTGATTTACTCCCAATGTAAAAATCCCGCTCTGTTAGCGGGATTTTTATATTGGGATATCTTGCGTCATTTGTGCTAACGTTCAGGCCGTTTAAGCGTCCTTACGGTTAGCCTGTTACCTGTTTTCTGATAATATTCAAAGCCGCACCCGCTTTAAACCATTCTATCTGCTGCTCATTGTAGGTGTGGTTGGCTATTATGATGTCTTTGGTTCCATTTGTATGGGTAAATACTAATGTTAAAGCTTTGCCGGGTGTGAAACTGGTCAGGCCTTCAATATCAATGGAATCATCTTCCTGTATTTTCTCGTAGTCAGTTTTGTCGGCAAAAGTTAATGCCAGCATGCCTTGTTTTTTCAGGTTGGTTTCGTGGATACGGGCAAAGGATTTTACCAGTATGCCACGCACTCCTAAAAAGCGAGGTTCCATGGCGGCATGCTCGCGCGAACTTCCTTCTCCATAGTTCTCATCACCCACTACGATGGTGCCAACACCTGCTGCTTTATAAGCGCGCTGGGTAGCAGGTACAGGGCCATATTCACCGGTAAGCTGATTTTTTACATTGTCTGTTTTTTCATTGAAAAAATTTAAGGCACCTATCAGCATGTTATTACTAATATTATCCAGGTGGCCACGAAATTTTAACCATGGCCCGGCCATACTGATATGGTCGGTAGTACATTTTCCTTTGGCTTTTATCAGGAGTTTTAACCCTTTCAGGTCTGATCCTTCCCATGGTGCAAAAGGAGCCAGTAATTGCAGGCGTTTGCTGTCTATGGCCACCGCAATGCTAACACCACTGCCATCGGTGGCAGGTGCCTGGTAACCTGGATCATCTACAGCGAACCCTTTAACAGGTAATTCAAAACCGGTAGGGGGATCCAATTTTACCTGTTCGCCTTTATTATTGGTAAGGGTATCTGTAAGCGGGTTGAAATTTAAATCACCGGCAATAGCCAATGCAGTAACCAATTCAGGCGATCCTACAAATGCAAAAGTATTGGGGTTGCCATCCGCACGTTTGGCAAAATTTCGGTTGAAGCTGTGAACAATTGTATTCTTTTCTTTTTTCTCTGCACCAACCCTGTCCCACATACCAATACAAGGTCCACAGGCATTGGCAAATACTTTGGCCCCAATAGAATTGAATTCATCCAGGAACCCATCCCTTTCCACAGTAAATCTTACCTGTTCAGAACCGGGTGTAATGGTGAACTCGCTTTTTAGCTCCAGTCCTTTGGTTTTTACCTGGCGGGCTAGGCTGACTGCCCGACTGATATCTTCATAAGAACTATTGGTACAGCTGCCTATCAAACCCACTTCTATTTTTGTTGGCCAGCCATTGGCAGCAGCCACTTCTTTCATTTTAGAAATCGGGGTAGCCAGATCTGGCGTGAATGGGCCATTCAAATGTGGCTCTAATTCACTCAGGTTTATTTCAATTACTTCATCGAAATATTTTTTTGGATCGGCATAGACTTCTGCATCTGCATTCAGGTAAGCAGCAATACCATCAGCGAGTGAAGCAACTTCTTCGCGGCCGGTGGCCTTCAGGTAGCGGCTCATACTGTCGTCGTAACCAAATGTAGAAGTGGTAGCGCCAATTTCAGCACCCATATTGCAAATGGTTCCTTTACCGGTACAACTCATACTGGTGGCACCTTCACCAAAGTATTCAACAATAGCGCCGGTTCCGCCTTTTACGGTGAGAATGCCGGCTACTTTTAAAATCACATCTTTCGGGGCTGTCCAACCACTTAATTTACCTGTGAGTTTTACACCGATCAGTTTGGGCCATTTCAGTTCCCATGCCAGGCCAGCCATTACATCGCAGGCATCGGCACCACCTACACCAATGGCAATCATGCCCAGGCCACCGGCATTAACTGTGTGTGAATCTGTTCCAATCATCATACCACCCGGGAAAGCATAATTTTCCAATACTACCTGGTGAATGATACCCGCACCGGGTTTCCAAAAACCAATTCCATATTTATTGGATACGGAAGCAAGGAAATCATATACTTCCTTACTTTCTGTATTGGCTACCTGCAGATCCAGTTTAGCCTCCACTTTGGCAGTAATCAGGTGATCACAGTGAACGGTTGAGGGAACAGACACTTTAGGCCTGCCTGCCTGCATAAACTGCAAAAGGGCCATTTGGGCGGTTGCATCCTGCATGGCTACGCGGTCCGGCGTAAAATCGACATAACTTTTACCCCTTTCAAAACCGGTTAATGGCTGGTCGGGATGCAGGTGTGCGAATAATATTTTTTCACTTAATGTCAACGGCCTGCCCAGGGTTTTTCGGGCAGCATCTACTTTCGCAGGCATTTCGGCGTACACTTTTTTGATCATGTCAATGTCAAAGGCCATTTTTGTCTATTTATGATTTGATGTATATGCTGAATGCTTAAGGCTGAATGCTTAACACCCCGAAAACGGGGAAATAGTGTTAAACTTTAGCGGTAAGCCTTGCACTGGATAAGGCGAATTTACGAAAAAACAGGCGCGGGTAAAAAACTCTTTTAAACTTTTGTATGGTTGATTTGTTTAAATTACATTAGGAAATTGAATCCCCCAGACATTCAAACTATTACTATGCAAAAGATCAGGGAATTTATGGAATTACACGCGTTCGGCGTTTGCTCGGCAATTGGTGAGCGGCTGGGTATTGCCTCTTCACGTATCAGGATGTGGTTTATATATATTTCTTTCCTAACTATGGGTTCGCCGGTTATCCTATATATGATACTTGCCTTCTGGATCAACATTAAAAATTACATTTTGGCGGGCAAAAGGAATCCGATTAAGAACTGGTGATTGGTATTCCCATCTTAGAACTAGTGCTTAAACGGATCTTTTAATTTTTCGTACACTTTAGGATTCAATATCCGGGTACTGACAGTCTTTAACTTATCATTAATTCTTTTTTTGTGAGTAAGCTAATGTCCAGCTTCTCCAAAGGATTTATCTTCTATTTCTTCTAATGGTATAAGTTTATTGCTAATAAATGTGTACATCACAAATTTAAAATCACTACCACTCACCTGTAAAATATTGATGAGTGTTTTATTTTTGCTATCTACTTCTATATTAGAAAAAACATTTGCTAATCGTTGAGATGAATAAAACTTCTCTTTTTTCGGATCAAACGATTAAAATATATAGCTATCTCCGATATGTTTAATAAGGGATTTCCGAAGTTTAAAATTAGGATTTCCGTCAAAATTGAAATCTTCAAAAATCATTTCCTCCTTAAAATTGATTACATAATTTTCAGGAGGAATAATCTTTTGAATTTGTTTATGATTTTTGATTCGTTCGATAGAAATAGACTTTACAGTTCTCTCTAGTTTCCCCCAGTTATTTTCATTTACGGAATCAATTACTAAATGAAAGAAATAATCGTTGGTGAAGAAAGACAAACTAGGTTGGCTTGAAAGTGTACTATGAGTGATAGAAAAAAAAAGATAGCAATAATGCAATTGTTTTCATATTCTTCATTGATGTAGAGTTTAGATACTTGCTTTCCGCAATTTCACCAACTTCTCCAGTAAAGGTTCTAATAGATCCAACTTCAACATATTGGTCCCATCACTTTTTGCTACTGCAGGATTAGGATGTGTCTCAATAAATAATCCATCCGCCCCAGTTGCAATGGCTGCTTTGGCAATAGTGCCAATCATTTGCGGATTGCCACCGGTAACACCCGAAGTTTGATTGGGTTGTTGTAATGAATGGGTGCAGTCCATAATTACGGGTACTTTATGTTCTTGCATCCAGGGGATGTTGCGGTAATCAACTACCAGGTCCTGGTAACCAAACGTATTGCCCCTTTCGGTAAGCATGATATTTTCGTTGCCCGCTTTTTTAATTTTATCGACAGCAAATTTCATAGAAGGACCGCTTAAAAACTGGCCTTTTTTAACGTTCACTATTTTGCCGGTTTTAGCAGCGGCCATTAGTAGGTCCGTTTGTCTGCATAAAAAAGCCGGGATCTGCAAAATATCAATAAAAGCAGCAGCCATAGCCGCCTCTTCGTGTGCATGAATATCGGAAGTGGTGGGTAAATGATAGGTATCGCCAACTTTTTTAATCAGTGATAAACCATTATCATCCCCGATCCCTGTAAAAGAACCGGCACTGGTGCGGTTGGCTTTTCGGTAACTGGCTTTGAATACATAGGGTATCTGAAGGCGTTGGCAAATGACAGATACTTTATCGGCTATCTCCATCACCAGTTCTTCACTTTCTACAACGCATGGGCCGGCAATCAAAAAGAAATTATCGGGATTATAGGATTGAGGTTTGAAAAGTGTTGTCAGGAATGATGGTAGCATTATGAATAAATTATATGAATAGGTAAAATTAAGCCATTTCTACATAGGGGTAAGTGGCAAAGAATATCAAATCGAATGTAGGATTTTGACTCCCAACGTATTTTTTCCTTAACATTCAATATCCCCTGTTCGATATTCGATATACCTTCATCTTTTTTAAGTTTCTTTGTTGTTACTAAAATAACTGAGCATGTCTGTGATTAAAGATAGAATATTGGTAATTGGTGCTTCGGGCCAGATAGGTGTAGAACTTACCATGGCTTTGCGGAAAAAGTATGGTAACAACAATGTAATTGCCTCAGACCTGCGCGAAGAAAACCCCTTGCTGAAAGGCACAGGTCCATATGTTAGCCTTGATGTGATGAATAAGGAGATGCTGCATGTACAGGTGATACGGCAAAATATTACCCAGATCTATTTACTGGCTGCTATCTTATCTGCCACCGGGGAAAAGAATCCAAACCTTGCCTGGCACCTGAATATGCAGGGGTTATTGAATGTGCTCGACATCGCACGGGAAGAAAAACTGCAGAAAATATATTGGCCCAGCAGTATTGCGGTATTTGGTCCTACATCACCCAAACAAAACTGCCCGCAACAAACCATTATCGAACCATCTACTGTGTATGGTATCAGTAAATATGCCGGTGAATTCTGGTGTAATTATTACCATAACAGGTATGGGGTGGATGTACGCAGTATCCGTTACCCGGGACTAATCAGTTATAAATCAGAACCCGGTGGCGGAACCACTGATTATGCCATTGAAATATTTAACGATGCATTGGAGTATAAGAAATACCAATGTTTTTTAAAAGAAGACACCTATTTACCTATGATGTATATGCCCGATGCTATCCGTGCCACTTTAGAATTAATGGATGCACCGGCGGATAAAATTTCTATCAGAACATCTTATAATATTTCCGGAATGAGTTTTTCCCCTAAAGAAATCTCAGCAGAAATAAGCCAACATATCCCCGGGTTTAAAATCAGCTATAAACCAGATTACAGACAAAACATTGCCAATAGCTGGCCGCAAAGTATTGACGACAACGTTGCTACAAAAGATTGGGGATGGAAACCGGACTATGATTTAGCAAAGATGACGGGGGATATGCTGGTTAATCTGAAGGAAAAGGGCCATTAAAATCTAAATATTCTGGCAGTAAATCCCATCAAATTATGTGGACGTATTTTATTCCGAATAATAAAACATAATACGGCCTCGTCAATATTGTTAATTAAAATCTAAGTCCAATACCAATATTAGCTCCCCGGATTCCTGCCCACGGGCCATCAGTTTTTATCTGGGCACCGTTACCATTAACCGTGTTGGTGAATTTAAAAGGATCTGTTTTAATATTATCCAGGCTTTGTTTTAATGCAGATTGTTCCTGCGCGTTAAGTGGTGCTGTGGCAATAAAATTCAAATCGCCATTGCTGTGCCCGTAATGCCCGCCAATCAACTGTATATCCATCACTAATTTAGTAGCTAACTGGAACTGCCAGCCGATCATTACTCCCGGACTAGTTGATTTTACATTACCCACGAAGTTGGCTTCTTTGGTTACGGTTCCGCTGGTATATTTTACCGGTGCACTCAGGTCAAAATTGGCAAAACGTAAATAGGGGGCGAGATAGAAACCTTTCATCGCTCCTAGGCCCAGGTATAAGCGTCCCTCAATGGTCCAGGCAGTATTACCCATCTGAAAATTACTGAAATTGATATCATTACTATTAATCGCTTTTTCTAATTGGCTTTGAAAGGGAACAGATCCTTTGGTCATGGTTCGGTAACTGGCAGAAAGGGAAATGTGTTTTGTTAAACTCCTTTCATAGGTAAAGTGATAATTTTTTAAAGCAAGGGAACTGAGGTTCCATCTAAAAATATTTTTGCCACCGATCAGGCTTTGTGCCCCGGCAAACATGGGTAGGCAGAGTAATAAAATAATAATTTTTTTCATACACTTTGTTTTAGGTTAGTTGTTGATTTGGCTGACTTATTTATTTACTAGGTCAAATACTGTTTTGGTTTCTAAAATAGCAAGTGTGTTGTCCCTTACCTGTATCATTACTTTGTTAAGGCCACATTTTTTCTCATCGCAATCCTTGCACTTCTCGTAAAAATTTAAGCTAACGCAGGGCAGCAGTGCAATCGGCCCCTCAATCAAGCGCATTACCTGGGCCAGCCGGATGTCTTTTGGGTCTACCTTAAAAAAATAGCCACCTCCTTTTCCTTTTTTGCTTTCCAACAAGCCTGCTTTTCTCAATTCCAATAAAATGTTCTCCAGGAATTTGAGCGGTATCTTTTTCTTTTTGGCAATTTCTGCTATCAATACCGGACCCTCCTTCTTGCGTTCAGCTATAAACGTAAGTGCCTTAAATGCATATTGTGTTTTCTTGGATAGCATACGAAGCAGGTAAATTAATAAAATTATCAGATTCCTGAAAATAGAGAACTTTGTCTTACTCTATACCGGGGGATATGATACCCTAAAGCGGGTTCATATCTTCATTGGTTTTTATAAACCCAGTACCTCTTTCATACCGAAGATACCTTTTTTGCTAATAACAAATTCAGCCGCCAATAATGCACCGCCCGCAAAACCAACCCGGTTATGGGCTGTATGGATGATTTCAATATCATCTACAGAGGAAGAATATTTAATCTTATGTGTGCCGGGTGCAGGGTCAGTCCGTTCTGAAATGATTTCCAATTCCCCAGGGTTATTGCTGGGATGGTTTACCCATTGTTTTTTACCCGGAATGTTCTGTAATACTTGTTCTGCCAGGGTAATAGCCGTTCCACTTGGGGCATCTTTTTTTTGCCTGTGATGTATTTCCTCCATCGTTACATTATAATCTGTGTGGTTACGCATGAGTTTTGCGAGGAAGGTATTCAACTCAAAAAATAAATTAACGCCAATACTGTAATTGCTGGCATAGAGTAAAGTTCCATTTTGTTGTTCGCAATATTTTTTTGCTTCAGCCCAATTATCTAACCAACCTGTTGAACCACAAATAACAGGAATGCCCAATTCCAGGCATTTCATCACATTAGCAAATGCACTATGGGGGCCAGTGAATTCAATAGCTACATCTGCCTGGGCAATATTTTCTTTGTTCAGGTCGGCGGCATTGTTAATATCAATCTTTAATACAATCTCATGCCCTTTTGCAATGGCAATGGACTCAATTGCCTGTCCCATTTTTCCGTAACCGATCAATGCAATCCTCATGAACGTTTATTTAAATGATTTTTGTAAGATGCAAACGCAAAGTTAATCACTATACAGGTAATGCGCTGCCCGATCAAACGTATAAGCTTTACCCGGGCCTTTGGCCCTTGTGAGAAAATATTTTAGCCCACAAAGTCAAAGCCACTATGTTAAACAATCAAAGTAAAGTAATTCATCAGAAACTTTACCGCGAAATGGCCTGCGTATGGTAGGCGTTTTTCAGGTTCAGGGTAAGACCAAGGGCGGGAGTTCTTGTATACGGGTTAAAGGTGGGCGTTATATTCATTGACAGGTCATCGCTAACATCAAACTGTTTCAGGTGTGCAAATACAGTTGCATCTGCCACCTGCAATCCCCAGGCAAGCAGGAAATAGAGTATGGAATAATCCCTGTCTCGCCTGAATGCGTTCCTGTAGCTTTGCAAAGAAGTAATGCTCAGACTTTTTAGCTGATCGTCTATAAATTTAACATCACTGTTATCACCTGCGGCTTCCTTAAACCTTGCTTCAAAAGCAAATTTTGTTTTCTTGTAATAACTGTTGTTGTAAAAATACAATACCGTAGGGATAGCGATGATCCCATACACGATAGGTATTTTCCAGTATTCTTTATTGTAAGCCTGGCCCCAGCCTGGTATCAATGCAGAACGGCGCGTGGCAATGCGGGGATTATGTTTGGCAACGGTATCTTTCTTAACGGTTGCAATAATAAGTGCAGAATCTTTTTTTACAAGCACTACCGAATCTTTTTTTCCAGACAAAAAGTTAGCACTGGCGAGTCCTCTTTTGTCGTCCTGGGCCGATAAATGGCTTAACAATCCAACATACAAAAAAAATAATATAAAGAGCCTGTCTGATTTCATGTAAGGATTAACTCGCGGTTACATTCATCGCATCCAGGAGTTTATTTAATTCTTCGAGTGAATAATATTCGATGGTGATACTGCCATATCCTTTTTTATTATGAACCATCTTTACCTTAGTTGCAAAATGTGAAGCTAAATTATCTTCAATTTTTTTGTACGCAGCGGGCAGATCAGACTTTACGGAAGATTTAACAGCACCAGGCTTTTCAGCTTTGTACATCTGGCGAACCAATTCTTCTGTCTGGCGCACACTCAGCCCTTTTTGACGTATCTCTTTATAAACAAATAATTGCCTGTCAATCGTATCAATATTTACCAAAGCCCTTGCATGCCCCATGCTTAAACTGCCATTCCGTACGGCGAGTTGTATGTCGGGGGGTAATTTTAACAGGCGGATATAATTGGTTACGGTACTTCTTTCCTTACCCATCCGTTCGGCAACCTGTTCCTGCGTGTAACTCAGTTCTTCCATCATACGTTTGTAGCTGATGGCAATTTCTACTGCATTCAGGTCCTCGCGCTGTAAATTCTCAAGCAACGCGAGCTCCAATAACTGACTGTCATTTGCCTGGCGGATATAGGCGGGAACATCTTTTAGTCCCGCTATTTTAGAAGCACGGAAACGGCGTTCACCGGCAATAAGCTGGTATTTGCCGCCGGCTAATTTAGCAACAGTGAGTGGCTGAATAATATCATGCAGTTTGATAGATGCCGCCAGTTCATTCAAAGCAGTTTCATCAAAATCCCTGCGTGGCTGTTTAGGATTTACCTGGATATCAGAAAGGGATATACGGCTGGTATGTGTTACCTGTTCTACTACATCGGTTTTTAAAGAGCCGGCAGTTGTTTTCAGATCGGCATCAATATTCTGTAATAAAGAACGTAGCCCTTTTCCTATAAGATCTTTATTTTGTTTTGGTGTGGTCATTTGTAATTACTAATTATTAATTCACTCTATTATTCTTTCCTGGTTAGACATCTTCGTCATCCCATTATTCTGTAAAATTTCTTTGGCCAGATTGAGGTAGTTGATGGCTCCTTTGCTTTCGGCATCGTATAAGATAACTGGTTTGCCAACACTTGGGGCTTCACTTAACCGGGTGTTACGGTGGATGATGGTATCGAAAACCATATCATCAAAATGCCTTCTTACTTCACTTACCACCTGGTTGCATAAACGTAATCGGCCATCATACATGGTCATTAAAATACCTTCTATCTGTAACTCGGGGTTCAGGCGGTTTTGTACGATCTTGATCGTATTTAATAATTTACCCAGCCCCTCCAACGCGAAAAACTCACACTGAACGGGCACGATCACACTATCTGAAGCCACTAAAGAATTAACAGTAATCAATCCCAGAGAAGGGGAGCAGTCAATAATAATAAAATCATACTTATCACGCACAGGTTCTAATATCCCCTTTAAAACATTCTCACGATTGGGGTAATTGATCATTTCAATCTCTGCACCTACGAGGTCAATATGTGAGGGAATGATATCCAGGTTAGGCACATCGCTTTTCAGGATCACATCTGCCGCCAATACATTATTCACCATACAATCGTAGAGACTGTTGGTAATATTGTGCAGGTCAAAGCCAACACCCGTGGTGCTGTTTGCCTGTGGGTCTGCATCCACTAAGAGTGTTTTGAATTCCAACACGGCCAAGCTGGCTGCCACATTAATGGCAGTTGTTGTTTTGCCCACTCCGCCTTTTTGATTGGCCACTCCGATAATTCTCGCCATAAGTACCACTCCCAACCCCTAGGGGCTTTTTAAAATGAATATTTATATCTCAATAGTTTCTGTGATAGCCGGTAACAGTAATGTTTTGCCTGCCGCCGCAAAGGCAGTAGTTGCAGCTGCCGTATCTATCTTGATGAAGCCAAATGTATTGTAATGTACCCCCACAATCTTTTTACATTGTATAAAGTCTGCCGCACTCACCGCATCTGCCACATCCATCGTAAAATTATCACCGATAGGAAGCACTGAAAAATCCAGTTTAACCCAGTTGGGTATGAGTTGCATGTCCAGCGTTAAAGCTGTATCGCCACTGTAATAAAAATTACCTTCCTCGGAACTGAAAATAAAACCCATTGGGTTGCCACCATAACTGCCATCCGGCAAACAGCTGCTGTGGTGGGCTACTACACATTTTACCGTACCAAAATCGAAATTCCATTTGCCACCGGTATTCATGGGGTGGGTATTGGAAATTCCCTGTTTATTCAGCCATTCATGAATTTCCCAGTTGGCTACCACCTGGCAACCGGTTCTTTGGGCAATACTTATACAATCTGCAATATGGTCTACATGGCCATGTGAAAGGAAAATATAATCAGTTTCAATACTATCTACACTTACATCTTTGGCGAACTCATTATAGGTGATAAAAGGATCAAAAAGTATTTTTTTGCCCTTTATTGATACCTGAAAACAGGAATGTCCGTAGTAAGTTAATTTCATAATAGCCCTTTCATTGAAAGTCGTCAAAAATACACTTTAGGGAACATCTGCCGAAACAATATTATCCAAACAGTGTTATGGATGGAAGGCAAGTTTTCAACATAGGTAAATTTGGGCTGAAATGCTTACTGGTTATGCTTTTGAGGACATGTTTTCCCATTTCTTCCTTTAATCGCCCGGCTTCAACCGCTATCTTTACTCGGTTCTGTTTGTAAAAACAGGCCATTGGTACAATAAATACGGGCAGCAAACGTCTGCCTCTAAAACAGATAAAACCTTTTTCATGAGAAATGCAAGCACCTGGTGGATCATAGCGGCGATCATGTTACTATTAGACTTTTATGTTTACCAGGCACTCAAAACCGTTACACAAAATTCAAGCGACAAGGCAAGAATGGCTATTCATATAACCTATTGGGTCGTCTCCGTGTTAACGTTGGCAGCATTATTATCGTTTCCGTATATACAGGCTTTGCAAACGTCCAAACTGTTTCGTAATTATGTATTCGCTATACTGGTAGGTTTATTTTTCGCCAAGCTGGTAGGATCTGTTTTTTTTCTTACGGATGATCTTCGGCGGGGGGCCTTATGGTTAATGAGTAAACTCTTTCGCGAAACAGGTGCCCAGTATATGAATGAAGGAAATAGCATACCCCGTTCCGGTTTTCTTAGCTGGCTGGGGTTGGGCGTAGGCAGTGCTTTATTCGGCACACTCCTATATGGCTTCAGTAACAAATACAATTACCAGCTTAGAAAAGTAAAACTTGCTTTTGCCAACCTGCCCGAAGCTTTTAAAGGATTAAAAATTATTCATATCAGTGATATACACAGCGGCAGTTTTCAAAATAAAGCGGCAGTAAACCTTGGAGTGGATATGATACTGCAACAACAGGCCGATCTGGTTTTATTCACAGGTGACCTGGTGAATGACCGTGCAGATGAAATGACCGAATACATGGACGTATTTAACCGGATAAAAGCGCCACTGGGAGTATTCAGTTCACTGGGTAATCATGATTATGGGGATTATGTATCGTGGCCTTCGGAAGCAGACAAAAAAGAAAACTTAAACAGGTTAAAACAAGTACATACCAATCTGGGCTGGCGTTTGTTGATGAATGAACATGTTTTACTAGAAAAAGGCGGTGAAAAAATAGCGCTCTTAGGTATTGAAAATTGGGGTGCTAAGGGAAGATTTCCTAAATATGGCAAAATGAACGAGGCGTATCGTGGAACGGAAAAAATTCCTTTTAAAATATTGTTGAGCCATGATCCCAGTCATTGGGATGCGGAAGTAAAAACACTGTATACAGATATTGACCTGATGCTTGCCGGTCACACCCATGGGATGCAATTCGGATTAGAAAATCCCTATTTCAAATGGAGCCCCGTAAAATGGATGTATAAGCAATGGGCGGGTTTGTATGAAGATGGCCCGCAAAAGTTATATGTGAACCGCGGTTATGGATTTATCGGCTATCCCGGCAGGGTAGGCATTTTACCAGAGATAACGATGATAGAGTTGGTGTAGTGAAGGGGTGAATTGAGAGTGGTGAGTAGTGAATGGTGTGTGGAAAATGATATTTTGAAGAAGATTATTTTTATTGCTTCACTACTCATAATTTACTACTAACAATCCCATTTGTTAAGACTTCTTTAACACATACATGGATCATTTCTAATGTGTTTGTAATTTTTGGCATGGTCTTGGAAACATGTTAGTAAACAAAATAACATCTTATGAAACGATTATTACTGGCAGCTACAGCCATTATTGTTTTTACAGCAGCCTCTTATGCACAGGGGGGCGTAAGGTTAGGCATTAAATTAGGTGCCAACCTGAATAAAATAGAAGGTCAATCTTTTAAAGATGGCTTTGACTTGTCCTACCATGCGGGTGGATTTGCTGAAATTGATTTTAACAAAAAATGGGGTATTCAGCCAGAAGTTTTATTTAACCAGACTTCAGGACGGCGATCTAATCTTAATACGCTATATACCTCTGTGGCTAATCCCAATGGAAGTGAAAAAATCAAACTTAATTACCTCTCTATTCCTGTACTTCTCCGTTATAATATCGGCAGTATTTTAAGTCTTAACGCCGGACCACAATTTGGTATTTTACTCAGTGAGGATAAGACATTCCTACAGAGCGGGCAATCCGCTTTTAAGAACGGTGATTTTTCGATGGTTGCAGGCGCCCAGCTTAATTTTAAATTCCTGCGGGTTTATGGACGCTACAATATCGGCCTGCAGAATATTAATGATATTGATAACAAAGAAAAGTGGACAAACCAACAGATACAGTTGGGACTTGGCTTACGGTTATAAATGCTTAACGAAAACGCTTAACGCCAAACGCTCAACGCGAAATCAATTCTGCGTTGAGCTTTTGGCGTTATGCATTAAGCGTCCAACTCAGGTTTTAAGTTTAAAGCGTTTTTTAAGTGAAAGGATGTCTTTTTTGAAAGACTGCAGTTCTGCTACCTGTTGTTTGATAAAACTATTATCTTCCAGTTTTCCTACCACTTCATTCATTTCCGGGATACTTTCATAGACCATTTTCCTGTAAGGGTTGGTATAATCTTTCGCCCTGGAATCATATATGCCTTTTGTCATCCATTCTTTTGTAACGATAATTGAATCAAGCAGGCTGGAAAATTGCGATGGGGTCATTTTTTTCAGTGAGATTCCTGTTATCTCAGATAATGAAGCCAACGCGTGTTTTATTTTTTGTTGCGGGTATTTTTCTCCCTGCGCCTGGTAGTATTCATGTACCCCATCCCATGTTTTTATCTTTCCTGTTTTTATCTTTTCTTTCAGTGTATTAACTTCTTCCGCGGGCATTAACTGGCCGCCAATATTTACCCATTCGGTGCGTGTTGGTTTTGCGGGCAGTGCTGCCGTTAATTCTTCAAAAGTTTTGAATGCGTTTTCGTTAAGCAACTGCCATAACTGCATCATGCTATAATAAACGATCACTTCTTCAAAAATCCGGTAGGCGGGTAATACTTTTATCAGTATTGTTTTTCTTTTACTGTTTTCAATATTGTCGACGATAATCTCTAATTCGTTAACGACCCTGTTACCGCTTTTTAATAACTGTTTTCCTGTTGCATTGTCATCAGTGTTTTTTTTATCCGCAGCATCCGTTTTCGCGTAAGATTTGCCGGTGGCTGTTTCCATCAGTTGCAAAGAAGTAAACAGTTCATTAATGGTATCGGGAGCGAGGTAATCGTATTCTATATATTGTATCCTTTCGGTGCGTTTATCCCTGTTAACAGATTTCCATGAGTTGCGGGCCAAAGCATACATGTTATATAGGAACCAATAGCCTGGCATTATAGTAAGTTGGTCTTTGCTTACATCATTGTTAATCAATGAAAATGGGATGGGCACATTTAATTCAGCAGGATAATCACCTTTGGTTAAAATACTGAAACTGGCAAATTTCGAATTGTGTTTTAAACTTACACAAAGTCCCGGCCAGAAACCACGCCCTAAAATGACCTCACCATCAGCACTGCGACTGTTATGGTTAGAGCCTATGGTGGCACCTGCTGCAATATTACTTTGTCCCATCACCAGTGCAGCGCATAAGAATGAATTATTGTGGTGCTGTTCATGTGCAGGAAAAATAAGTGAATTCAAAACTTCACAACATGAAATGGTGGCATTATTACCTAGATAAGAATTGATAAGCCTAGCCCCGTATTTTAATTGCGAATGCGATGCCATGATAAAGCGAACAGCTTTAACGCCATAAAACATCTGGCAACCAAAACCAATTATGCCATTTACAACTTCACAGCCTTCACCAATTTGCGTTCGTCCTTCTTCACCAGAATTTACTGTAAGGTTCTTGAGTTTATTGGCGCCTTTAAAATAGGCATCCGTCCCTACCCATACATCTTTAATAATTTTACAGTTTTTAATTACAGTCCTGTCGCCTATTTTACCATAATAGCCGCGTCTGTTATCAAATTTTTGTTCGGTAAGCCATTTAAATTTTTCTTGCAGTATTTCATCATTTCTATATCGGCTCCATAAATACGCATCGCCAGGCAGCATTCCGTTAAAAGGCATTACGCGGCGCCCCGTATTTTCATTGCATATTTCCATCCAGGTACGTACTTCTTCATCTTCACCCTGTTTTAAAATGCCGTTTCCGAATTTGGCGTGGTTGGTAGTAACTAGTTCATTAACATTTGTAATGATCACTTCACTGCCTATGATATAATGTGATAAATAATTTACATTATCAATCACCACATTGTCGCCAAAATCACAGCTGATAATAGTAGAATTATATAAGCCTACCGGTGCTTTCAGGTCGCTGAACCCCATACAAAAAGGTTCCAGTTTTCCAATACGTACCAGCCCATAAAATTTACAGTTTTTTACCAATTCAGCATTAAATGCATTTGATACTAGGATATTATTCCAATCATCACTTGTATTACCGTTACGTACCAGCATTTCTATTTCATAAGCAGATAAGCGACGGTAAGTAATGCCATTTTTGATCTGCATATCCCGCAGGTAAAACTCATCCTTGCCTTTTGGTAAATCCGCTCCTTTAATAAAATTGTAACCCAGGGTAACCAGTGGTGTTTTACAGATGATATTTTTTGGCATGCATAGTTGTTTATGTTCATTCAAAAGGAAGGGGGTGAATCGTGGATCGTGAGTAGAATGAGAAGATTTTTAATATAGTTCCTACTCACGATTCACTTATTCAACAGTAACACTCTTCGCCAGATTGCGGGGTTTATCCACGTCGAGCCCTTTGGCAAGCCCAACATAATAACTTAATAATTGTAAAGGGATAACGCTTAACAAGGGAGCAATCACTTCATCGGCATCGGGTACCAGCATTACATCATCTGCCATACCGGGTATAATTTCGTCGCCAACTGTGGCAACAGCAATTACTTTTCCTTTTCTGGCTTTTATTTCTTGTACGTTGGATACGATCTTCTGGTAATAAGAATCTTTGGTAGCAACAAATACCACAGGTAATTTTTCATCTACCAAAGCAATAGGCCCGTGTTTCATTTCAGCGGCTGGGTAGCCTTCGGCATGTATATAAGAGATCTCTTTTAATTTCAAAGCGCCTTCTAATGCTACCGGGAAATTATACCCACGCCCAAGGAAAAGAAAATCAGTTGCATCTTTATATTTTATTGCGATGCGCTCTATGTTTGTTGTGTCTTTTAATATTTCTTTTACTTTTTCGGGAATAGCTTCCAGCTCCAGCATCAGTTGCATATAACGTGTTTCATCAATGGATCCTTTCGCATAGCCTATTTTTAACGCCATCATCGTGAGTACAGCCAGCTGTCCCGTAAATGCTTTGGTGCTGGCTACACCAATTTCATGGCCGGAATGTGTGTAGGCACCGGCATGACTTAGCCTGGCTATGCTACTGCCAACGGCATTTACTACGCCAAAAATGAAAGCTCCTTTTTCTTTGGCACTCTCAAGCGCTACCAGCGTATCCGCTGTTTCGCCACTTTGTGATATGGCAATAATCACATCTCCCTGATGAATTACCGGGTTCCTGTAACGGAATTCAGATGCATATTCTACTTCTACCGGTATACGGCACAATTCTTCAATCATATATTCGGCAATAAGCCCTGCATGCCAACTGGTACCGCAAGCAACGATAATAATACGCGGTGCTTTTATAAATGCCTCCAGGTTATTTTCAATGCCGCCCATCATTATCTGGCCACTCGAAGTAAGAAGCCTTCCCCTTAAACAGTCGAAAATGGTTTCGGGCTGTTCATGAATTTCTTTCAGCATAAAATGGTCGTATCCACCTTTTTCAATAGCGGCCAGTTCCATATCTAATTTGGTAATGAAGGGGGTTTGTTTTTCGTTACCCAGGTTTTTTAAAATCAATTCATCGGGGCGAACAATGGCTATTTCATAATCGTTTACATACACTACTTCTTTGGTATATTCGATGATGGGAGAGGCATCACTGGCTAAAAAATGTTCACCTTTGCCAATGCCGATAACCAATGGACTCCCTTTTCTGGCAGCGATAATGGTATCTGGATCTTCATTAGAGATCAACAGGATGCAATAAGCACCTACTATGCGTTTAAGGGCAATACGAAGCGCCTCTTCCACGGAACAACTATTATTTTTTTTGATGTCTTCAATAAAGTTCAGAAGAACTTCGGTATCTGTATCACTGGTAAAGTGGTACCCTTTTGAGAGTAACTCATTTTTAATCTGTACATAATTTTCTATGATACCATTATGTATCATAGACAACTCGCCACTTTGCGATTGATGCGGGTGCGCATTTCTATCACTGGGTTCACCATGCGTGGCCCATCTCGTGTGCCCGATACCAATATGCCCGTGCAGGTCTTTACCCAATACACTTTCTTCCAGTTCGGCAACCTTACCTTTCTTTTTGTAAACATTCAGCTTCCCTTCATTCAGTAAAGCCACCCCGGAACTGTCGTATCCTCGGTATTCCAAACGTTTTAAACCTTTAATGATTACGGGATATGCTTCCCTTGGGCCGGTATAACCTACAATTCCACACATATTTACTTACGGTTTATCAGATTAAATTAATGACAAGATTACTTATTTTGCACTAAAGCACGTGGTATTTAAACGATTAAGCAGTTTTTAAAAGTATAATTTTCGAAATGAGCTTTGTATTTGATTGTCAAACTGATTATTTTTTAGAGGATAACTGCGTTTTATTGCGGCCTTTACAACGAGAAGACTGCAATAATTTGCTGTTATTTTCCTTGCAAGAGCCCGAAATATGGAAATATTCTTTAATGGCGGTTTCTGGCGAAGAAAATCTAAAAAATTATATATATAGTGCGTTAACGGCCAGGGAAATGGGTAAAGAATACCCTTTCATTGTTTTTGACAAGCGTTGGCAGGAATTTGCGGGTTGTACCCGTTTTTATGATATTCAGCTTGCTAATAAAGGTTTACAGTTGGGGTATACCTGGTATGGTAAAAAATTTCAGGGCACGGGATTGAATAAGCATTGCAAATTTTTGTTACTGCAATTTGCTTTTGAACAAATGGGTATGGAGCGGGTGGAATTCAGGGCAGATAATACCAATACAAAAAGTATAGCTGCGATGAAAAGCATCGGTTGTATAGAAGAAGGTATTTTAAGAAGCAATACCCTTAAGGCAAACGGGAACCGAAGGGATAGTATTGTGCTGAGTATTTTAAAAAGCGAATGGGAGACAGTGGTAAAAGAAAAATTACTCCAAAAATTATAATTTTTTATACAAAGATGCTGGGATATCAACTGCAGCTAACACCTATAACGCCTACAAAATAAGTAAAGATGCTACACTGAAATAAATGATCAACCCCGTTACGTCAACCAATGTTGCAACAAAAGGAGCGGAGGATACGGCTGGATCGGCACCGAGTTTTTTAAGCAAAATGGGTAACATAGAGCCTGCTAAAGTCCCCCACAATACAACACCTACCAAAGAAAACCCAACGGTTGTTGCTATCATCATCCAATTGTCTCCGTAGAGTTTTGGTGCAATGGAATGCCATAACACCACGCGGGTAAACCCGATTGAGCCCAACACGGTACCTAGTAATAACCCGCTGGTTAGTTCCCTGCGGAGTACCCGCCACCAATCTGCAACAGTAATTTCTCTAACTGCCATCGCCTGTATAATCAGGGTGGAAGCCTGCGAACCGCTATTGCCACCACTCGAAATAATCAAGGGTATAAATAAAGTAAGTACAATGGCTTTGGCTATCTCATCTTCAAAATAACCCATAGCAGTGGCAGTGAGCATTTCACCCAAAAATAAAACCACGAGCCAACCAATCCGTTTACGGAATAATTTTAGTAGGGGGGTATCCAAGTATGGTTCATTCAATGCTTCGGTACCACCCATCTTCTGCATGTCTTCACTGAACTCTTCATTGGCCACCCATAACATATCATCGATGGTTACAATACCGAGCAGGATATTGTTATCATCTACCACAGGAAGGGCTACACGGTTATTCATTTTGAATACCTGGCTGGCATGTTCCTGGTCTGCATGTGCATCCAAGGAAACAAAACGCCCATCAATAATTTCATCTACTCTTTTATCCGGTGTTGCAAGTATTACATCTCGAATGCGGATATCATCTATTAATTGACCGTTCGCATCAATCACATAAATCACATCAATGGTCTCACTGTTTTTGGCATGCTTACGGATTGTATCAAAAACATCACTGACCGTGTTATGAAGATAAACGTATACATAATCCGGTGTCATCATACGGCCCACACTGTCTTCCGGGTAACCAAGCAGGGAAAGGGTAATCTTTCTTTCTTCGGGATCGAGTAGTTTAATCAGGTCGCGGATGGCCGCTTTGGGAAGTTCTTCTAAAAAATCAGTACGGTCATCTGCCGGTAACTCATTTAATAATTCAGCTGTTTTTGCCGATGGCAGTTCTTTAACAATATCTTTTTGCTGTGAAATATCCAATATCTTAAACACACTGGCAGCTCGGTGTATGGCCATATTGGCAATGATCTGCGATTCGTACTCGGGATATTCGTTTATCAGGTCAGCCACATCACTGATGTTCTGATCATCCAGGAATTCACGGATCTCAAGTTTATCTTCTTTGGAAATCAGTTGTTCAAACTGCTCAAAGATGCCGGGTTGGTCTAATTCGAGTGACATGGATGCAATTTAATTAGTAATCCGTAATTAAAAATCAGTAATTACCGGGGACAAACATCGAATATTGAACAAAGAATTTTGAATGATGAGGTGAAATTCACTTCGATACTTACAATTCTTTGTTCAATATTCGATATTCAATCCCTAGCTTTCTTTCCGCTACCTTCACTGCATTATGATACTACCGATTTTAGTTGTGGCACCTTCGGATAAGCGGGGTAGAGGTATTTTCGCCTCAGAAAAAATCTCTTCCAATACTATTATAGAAATTTCCCCGGTATTGGTACTAAGCGAAAAAGACCGGAAGCTGGTTGAGAAAACCCTGTTGTTCGATTATATTTTTGAATGGGGTGATAAAAGAAAAAAGGCCTGTATCGCATTAGGCTATCTCTCGTTATATAATCATGCCTATAATGCCAATTGTGATTATGAGATGGATTTCACTACAAACCTTATGAGCATTAAAACAGTCCGTATTATAAAAAAGGGCGAAGAACTATTTATCAACTACAATGCTGTTGCTGATGATGCAACACCAATATGGTTTGATGCGAAATAGGGATTAAGTAGGAATTATTAATTACGAACTACGAATTCGTAATTAATAACCCGTAATTCGTAATTGATAACCTGCAATTCGCAATTAATAATTCTTAATTAACCCTACCAATACTGATACCCCATCAACCGGGCTAACTCTACTTTAGCCAAACAAAGTTGGTATTCATATTGTAATTTGGTGAGTGCAGCACGTTGCACGTTTGTACTTGCATTGGTGATTTCTAAATTAGTCCCTGTGCCACTTTTAAAACGGATAGAAGCCAATGCTTGGGCAGCTACTGATTGATCTACCTGGCCCCTTGTATTTTTTATCCTTTCTAAATTGGTGGCAATATCTGTTAATGCCTGTTCAATGTCTTTTTTATAGTTGCTACTTAAGGTTTCAACAGCCATCTGGTTTTGTTTAATGATATTTTGTTGCAGTTTCTGCTGCTGTTTATTTTTTCCGCCATTATATATGGGCATGGTAAAAGAAACACCGGCTAAATAATTAAACCGCATATCGGAAATATAAGGTACATATCCATTTTTAATACCCGCTGCTGCTTTTAGTCCTACCATCGGCTTTTCAGCAATTTTCGTGATGGCCAGGTCACTCTCAGATTGTTTGATCTTGTCTTTGGCAAGAACAAAGTCTACATTGTTTTCCTGTGCCAATGCCAATGCACTATTCGCATCAGTAAGGTTGATATCGAAATCAAATGCTTTGCCGGCACTTAGTTTGATGCCGGTCGTATATTCCAGCAGGTTCAATTGCTTTTGAAGGCTATTGGCCAGATCAACTTTCCGATTGTCTTCATTGTCAATGGTAGCCAGGATGTTCAATAGGTCTATCCTCAATGCTGTACCGTTCTTTAACTGGCTTTCCACAATTCTTTTATTATCACTCAAAAAAATCAATACACTGTCCTGTATACTGATCGTTTTTTGCAGGTAAACAATATTATAGTAGATATTAGCTACCTGGTAAGCTAACTGCGACTTTACATAATCTACATTGTGATTGGCATATTGCAGGTCGTCTTTTGATCGTTCAATATTTGCCTGCAGCCTTCCAAAATCAAACAAGGGATAGATTGCATTAACTGCGCCTCCTAAATTATGAAGAGGTGCAAACTGAAAATTATTACCGTTAAGTGGGATTTCTATTTTAGGCCTTACATAGGCATACGATGCATCTGCCGTAACATCAGGGTATTTGTTTAATTCTGTTAAGGTTAGTTTTTCCTGAGCGGTAGCTACCGTATTTTGCACTTCCTTCACTCTCGGGAAATAACTGAATGACTGACTGATCAAACCTTTCAGTTCATTGTTCACCGTTACCTGTGCCTTCGAAAACAGAATAGTAACGATGCAACCTAACGTAATAAATATCTTTTTCATTGTATTGTTGATTCTGCAGTTATTATTATTTTTATTGTTCAATTCATTTGTAAAACCCCTCTTTCAATTATCCATTTTTAAAATACCCGAGTCTTTTTCCTCAATGTGCTTCAGCTGCCGCTTTCATCGAAGCGGCCACCTCTTCTGCTGATTTCTTTTTCACCCTTAGGAATACTACTAACGGTATCACCAGAACAAAAAAGATAGTAATCAGGCGGAAAGTATCTAAGTAAGAAAGAAAATATGCCTGCCTGTCAACCACATTATTAATGGTAGCCAGGGCTTTGTTACTGGCACCGGCCACATCGCCCGAACGGGCAATGATGCCTTGTGTGATAGTATTACTGCGTTCTAAAAACATCTGCGATTCGCCGGTTACTTTCGTTACCAGATCATACCGATGTTGCGCATATTGATGGGCGATATAATTATTAGCCAGTGCAATTCCGAATGCGCCACCTAATTGACGGATCATATTATTCAACGCAATACCTGCAGGATAATCTTTTGGCTGCAACCCTGCCACCGCCTGGTTAATCAGTGGTAGCTGTACCATACTGATACCTACTGCACGAAGGGCAAGGGGAATAAAGAAATCTTCTTTCCCTACATCCGGACTAACACCTGCACTCATCCAAGAATAAGCGGCGAATAAAAGGAAACCCACTACCACGAATGGAATGGGTGATACACCTTTGCTCATCAACTTTCCTATTATGGGCATCATTACAACAGTGATCATCGTTGGGGCCAATAAGGTTAAGCCTGTTTCAAAAGCTGTGAAACCTAATGTTCTTTGTGCTAATACCGGAAACACAAACACCGATGTAAATAATCCAACGCCCACAACAAACGTAAATATGGTAGTAAAAGCAAGGTTACGGTTACCGAGTATTTTCAGGTTTACTGCGGGATTTTTGATACTTAATTCATACCATACAAACCCAACCATTCCTACAAAAGCGAGCAGCGATGTGATTTGTATAATTGTACTACTAAACCAATCTTCCGATTCGCCCCTTTCCAATACATATTGTAAACAACCAATACCTACCATGAGCAGCAGGATACCCGTGTAATCTATCTTGATCTCTTTTTTCTTTTTACCTTCCCCTTCTTTCTTATCAATAAAAGTAAATGATAAGAATGTGGCAAGTATGCCGATGGGTATATTGATCATAAAAATTAATGGCCATGACGCATGGTCTATGATGTAACCGCCAAGTGTGGGCCCGAGTGTGGGCCCGAGTACAATACCCATGCCGAATAAGCCTGCAGCAATTGGCCTATCTTTAGTTTCAAATGCATCGAATAATATCGCCTGGGAAGTGGATAGCAAAGCACCACCACCTACCCCTTGCACAAAGCGCCATATAATGATCTCTACCAGGCTTGATGATTGCCCGCACATGTAGGAGGCAGCAGTGAAAATGATCATGGAAACGATATAATAATTTTTTCTTCCGAAATATTCAGCTAGGAAGCCTGTTAATGGGATGATGATTACATTGGCAATCGCATAAGAAGTAATTACCCAGCTGATGTCTTCTATGTTTACCCCCAGGCTGCCGCTCATATCGCTTAATGCCACATTTACGATGGAAGTATCAATCAACTCCATCACTGCAGCGGTTACGGTGGTTATAACAATGATTGCTCTCGCAAATCCTTTTGGTGTTGCCATACAATTTTTTTTCTGCGCCTTTTATGAGAAGGCCGGCAAGGGGTTATTTCGTTTCTGCGCTTACAAATACACTCAATCCCGCTCTCAGCATGTTCTTGTACTTGGCAATGTCTTTAATCTGAATTTTAACCGGCACACGCTGGGTAACTTTTACAAAGTTGCCGCTGGCATTATCTGGTGGCAGTAAAGAAAACTTGGCGCCGGTGGCTTCACTCAGGCTTTCAATCACACCTTTTATTTTCATATCAGGATACGCATCCACTTCTATATCTACTTCTTTACCCGGGTATAATTTCTTCAACTGGTTCTCTTTGAAATTGGCTACCACCCAATAGGTAGTATCATTTACAATAGAGAAAAGTGGCGTGCCTGCCTGCACATATTGCCCTTCAGATACATTTTTCTTGCCAATTTTGCCAGCCTGGGGAGCATATATTTTTGTGTAAGTAAGTTTAAGTTTGATTTGTTCTATTTTAGCTTTCTTCACATCCAATCCGGCGGCCGCTTTTTGCACACCTGCCTGGAGTACAGCTATTTTACTTTCGGCAGCAGTAAGGTCTGTTTTACTGTTCTCTAATTGCTGCGCAGAAGTTTCTACGGTGAAACGTGTATCGTCTAATTGTTTTTTAGTAATGGCCTGGTCGGTAAAAAGGCTCTGGTCCCTTTTCAGATCATCTTCTGCTTTTTTTCTGCGCATCTGGCTCAGGTCAATATTGCCTTTGTTTACACGAAGTGTTACGATTGCATTGTTGAGGGAAGCTTTGGCATTGATCACATCAACCTCTGCCTGGCGGAAGTCGGCTTCCATTTCCAATAACTGTGTTTGTAATTCGGCATCATCCAGTTCTACCACTAATTGACCGGTTTTTACTGAATCATAATCTTTTACGGCTATATTTTTTACATACCCTGCCACACGTGGTAATACAGGTGTGATCTGTGTTTCAACCTGCGCATTATCTGTTGTTTCATGGGTTAATATGAAATGGATCTTCTTGTATCCAAAATAACCTACCACAAGAAATATGGTAACGAGTACAATGATTTTGACAGGTGATTTTTTTTCTTTGGTTACTTGTGCTGACATATGATCGGTTTGAGATTTGTAGTTTATGGTTTTATTCTACTTGCTTTGTTAGTCGTTTAATAAGTAGGAATGCATAATTTGTTTCAGGTGTTTGATAAGGCGGTCCCTGAATGATCGATCAGTATAGGGGTCAAAATCGTTTTCCCTGTTAATCAACATAACACAGAGTGCTTTTGAAAGCATCACCTGGTTAATGGTTCCTATTAAAGTGGCCATGGTAAGTTCGGGATCTACTTTTTTAAATACCTTTTTTTTGATGCCCTGTTCAATAATGCTTCTCAATGTTTTAGTGTTCCTTACAAATACCTTAATAATGTTTTCATGCATTGCTTCCCTGTCGCCCATTAGCAGTTCCTGGTGCAAGACGCGGTGAAAGGATGGGTTGGACAGGATCTTGGCAACATAATTTTCTATAATGGCATCTATCTTTTCAATTTCAGTAAGCTCGGTATTGGCTTCTATCTCATCTAATTTCCCCCTCATGAAAGAAGCTTTGTATTCTACGATAGCCTCAAAAAGCCTGTCTTTCGAGCCAAAATAATAGTTCACCATGGCCACATTCACATCCGCACGGGTGGCTAGGTCACGAATGGAACTACCCTCAAAACCCTTTTCGGCAAAGAGTTCTATGGCCGCATTCATAATATGTTCTTTCTTATCAGTAATCATCCAATTAGATTTGAAAACGCAAATATTAAACAAATGTTTGAATTAAACAAACGTTTAATTTATTTTTTAATCAGTTGCTTAGAAAATAACAATAGCTTAATCAGGTATTTCATTTTATATGGTCAATTTTGTTCAAACATTTCACTTGTCATATCAGCAGAAAATAAGCGCCCGTTCCTTTGGTCCCGATTTTTTATGGGGTGTGGCTATTGCTGCCGCCCAGAATGAGGGCGCGTTTAATGTTGACGGCCGTGGACTGTCTATTTGGGATACTTTTTCGCGCCGTTCCGGCAAGATCAAAGGCGGTGCGAAACCTACTGAAGCATGCGATTTTTACTATCGCTATAAAGACGACCTGATGCTGGTAAAAGCGTTGGGCTTTACCGTATTCCGTTTTTCCATTTCATGGAGCCGTATTATGCCCGAAGGGATGGGGCGGGTAAATAAGGAAGGGATCGCTTTTTACCACAAATTAATAGATGAATGTTTGCAATTGGGGTTGGTGCCTTATGTTACTTTGTATCATTGGGACCTGCCGCATGAATTGCAAAAGAATGGAGGGTGGACAAGTCACCAGATGCTCAAGTGGTTCACGCGTTTTGTAACGGTTTGTTCGGAAGAATATGGCAACAAAGTAAAAAACTGGATCATATTAAATGAGCCAATGGGTTTTACATCGTTGGGATATATGTTGGGCATGCATGCACCGGGTAAAACAGGGCTTGGTAATTTTTTACCCGCAGTACACAATGCTGCGCTATGCCAGGCCGAAGGTGGGCGCATAGTTCGTGCATTGGTTGGTAAAGCCAATATTGGTACCACTTTTTCATGCAGTGAGGTAATACCTTATACACAAAAAGAAGATGATATATTGGCAGCCAAACGGGCCGATGCTTTGCTGAACCGTTTGTTTATTGAACCAGCACTGGGCCGTGGATACCCGCAGGAAGAAAATTTTCCATTCCTTGAAAAATTACACCTGTACAACAAAGCATGGAAATATACAGAACGGATGAAATTTAATTTCGATTTTATCGGATTGCAAAATTATTTTCCCATCACGGTTAAATATAATGCGCTCATTCCTTACCTGCATGCGTCGGAAGTAAAAGCGGCTACACGCAAAGTGCCTCATACAGCAATGGGCTGGGAAATTGATGCAGATAGTTTTCAGCGGATGATTAAACGTTTCTGGTTATATGGCGGTGTAAAAGAAATTATCGTAAGTGAGAATGGCGCAGCTTTCAAAGATGAACTGGTGAATGGGGTAGTAGATGATACACAGCGTATTGATTATTTTCAACAATATATTGCTGCCATGCTGCGGGCCAAAAAAGAAGGGGTAAATGTGAACGGCTACCTGGCATGGACACTCACCGATAATTTTGAATGGTCAGAAGGGTATGCAGCAAGGTTCGGCCTTATCTACCTCGATTATAAGACCCAGTTGCGTACCATTAAAAACTCAGGTTATTGGTTCCGCGATTTTCTCAGGCAGGCATGAGTTTCTTTTACTAAGTTTGATCACTTAAAAATCAAACTATGTTTCGCTCTGCTTTAATCATCATAGTTGCCTGCATCCACTCACTCCTTGCGGCACAAACGGTTACCATTCCTGCGTTTACCGGTTATGCAGTTCCTGCGGAAAGGGATGAATCTTTCTTGTTTTCAGAAAAAAATGGTCTTCAACAATGGAGCAATACAGGACAGGTAATCAGTTATTTTTTTTATATCCGTAAAGCAGGTAACCTCTCAGTCAGTGTTAATGCAAAGAATGCGGTGGCAGGAAATACCCTGAGACTTTCTGTGGGAGGGAAAGTATTTTTGGTTACTATTCCTAAGTCAAAAAGTTTTAAAACAATTAAAGCCGGATTGGTTACAATAAAAGATAGTGGCTTTTACCAGCTTACAATTGCTGCCGTAAAAAAAACCGGTAAAACCATTGCTGATATCCAGTCAATACAACTAACTGGTTCGGCAACTGAAAATATGCACTTCAATACGAAAACCAGGCGCAACACGGCTTCGGTGCATCTGCGTTATCCATTGGCAGATTCATTAAAGAAAACGGTTGCTTTTTATAATGAGATCACTGTTCCAAACGGTGCCGATCATTTATATAGTTATTATATGGCTTGCGGTTTTGCCCGTGGTTATTTTGGAATACAGGTAAACAGTGATACAGAACGCCGCTTAATTTTTTCAGTATGGGATGCCGGTATGGAAAGCGCTGACCGGGATAAAGTAGCCGATTCAAACAAAGTACAATTGCTGGCCAAGGGCGACGAAGTTTTTGCTGAGGATTTTAGTAATGAAGGTACCGGTGGTCATAGCCATTGGGTATATCCCTGGAAAACAAATCAAACATATAAATTAATGGTAACTGCAGTAACAGATAGTGCCACTCAAAGCACTATTTACACTGGTTATTTCTTTCTGCCTGAAGTACAAAAATGGAAGCTCATAGCGAGCTATAAAGCACCGAAAGACGGCCAATACCTTCAAAACCTCTATTCTTTTAATGAAAATTTCTTGGGTATAAATGGTCAACTGCAACGAAAAGCCTTTTTCGGAAACCAATGGGTACAGAAAGAGAACGGACAATGGGTAGAATTAATGGAGAGCATCTTTTCTTATGAGGCTACAGGTAAAGCTGGCGACAGAATAGATTATGGTGCCGGTGTATTGGATGAGAAATTTTATTTGTGGAATGGTGGATTTCAAAAAGTTAATACAACATATGGGGGGATACTCTCCAGGCCGGCTGCCAATCAAAAACCAGTTATCGACTGGACAAAAAATGCAGACAGTGCAAAACAGGCTGTCCGCGACCTGCAAATGATTCTTGATGCGGTTAAGGCAAAACAGATTGATACAACGGGTAGTAAGGACGGTGTGTATTACCAAATTTTAAAAGAAGGTACCGGCGATTATGTGTCTACACATGATACCGTAACTGTTTTTTATAAAGGATACCTTTTAAAGGATGGAAGTGTTTTTGACCAGACAAAAGAAAACCCCGCAACATTTCCGCTGAAAAGATTAATCAAAGGGTGGCAGGTGGCTTTGCCTATGTGTAAAGTAGGTGGTAAGATCAGGGCATTTATTCCTTCTGGTCTGGCATACACTATCCGCAGCCGTAGCAAAGCTATCCCTCCTAATAGTGTATTGGTATTTGATGTGGAAGTAGTGCGTGTGAAGAAGTAACCATACTTCAAGAGCGAGGTTTACTATCGCGAAACAGCAGACTTACAGAAAATGCACGGGCTAAATAGTTCTTTAGTTGTAGTGTATATTTTGTAATTTGATTAATTAATTCCCTTTTACATGAGAACAGCCCGACAGCTATCTATTTTTTTGCTGGCTACATCAGGTATTTCAGCTTTGTTTAGCGGATACCAAATGATCAGTGACCCAACAGGTAATTCGCTCGGGCTACCTTTTTATTTACTGAATGGCTCTGCTTTTTCAGATTACTCCCTGCCGGGTTGGGTGATATTGGGTACAGTGGGTGTATTCAGTTTTGTTATTATTCTTTCCATCATCAAAAAAATTAAAACCTATTCTTTCCTCATCATACTGCAGGGTGTGATCATTTGTATCCTGATCTTTTTACAGATGATATTATTGAGTGAAACATTTGTTATTCAATATGTTTCTCTGATATTGGGCGGAGCTTTAATCGGATTGGGCGCATTACAATACCAGCGAAGGATAGCTGTTGAAGCGGAGCTCAAAGCAAATCCGCAAGTGGCACCCAAGACCCATCATCATAAACATAGGAAGCACAAATAGCGTATGTTGAGTTTTAAATTAATTGAATCATTAAAACTTAAAATTCAATATTCAAAATAACCTTTTACTCTGCCAATAATTTCAGGTACACCCCATTGGTCCAGCCAAATCCATCCTGGTTAGGATATTCACCACCGCCAGCTTTACTTTCAGTATCGGTTACATTGTATTTCTCCATCATTTTACCGGTAGCAGCAAATACTTTTTCATTATTGTGCATCCAGTTTTGTCTTATTTTTTTGGCAATGGTATGATGACCATAAGGAACTTTTTTCAAACCATGGTAAGCTATCCACTGCAACGGTGCCCAGCCATTGGGTGCATCCCATTGCTGGCCGGTTTTGTTAAGGGTAGTGAGCAGCCCACCGGGTTGTAAAAATTTTTCTTCAATTATCCTAGCAACTTTAATAGATTGTTCAAAATCCGCGACAGGAATAAATAAGGGGAAAACACCTGCTAATGTGTAGGAAGCAGATTGTTGCTGATCTTTAAATTGATAATCAAAATAAAAACCTTTCTCTTCATTCCAGCAATATTGTTGTATGGCTTTTTTTCGTTGACTTATTATCTGAAGGAATTTTTGAAATGTTAGCTGATCCTGGTTTTGATAAATAATGGAAAGCATTGTTTCCATAAAAAGCAATAAACAATTCAGGTCAACCGGTATGAGATTGGTTGTTTGAATGGTTTCTATAGTCATTTCATCACGAAACCAACGGCTGCTGAAATCCCAGCCCGATTCGGCTGCGGCGCGAATATGGCGGTATATAACGGCAGGGTCATTGCCTGATTTTTTAGCAATGTGGGTATCTTCTATAAACGCTTCGGGCCTTGGTGTATCCTGGTCATCCCAATAGCGGTTAAGTATACTGCCATCCTGCATCAGCACCACACGGCGATGGGCAGGGTTGGTTGCTGTAAGCGTTTCTGCCCCATCCATCCAGAAGCCGTATTCTTTTTCTATCGGTGTTTGGTATTTTAACAGAATAGCATCCCCTTTTTCTTCCATTAGAACGGATACCATTAAAGCAAAAAAAGGAGGTTGTGAACGTCCGAGATAATAAGTGCGGTTACCATTGGGAATAAAACCTTCCCGGTTAATCAGGTAAGCGAAATTATCTACCATGTTTTGAATAATGTCAACTCTTTTGGATACCTGCAGGCCAAGCATGGTAAAATAACTGTCCCAATAATATACTTCCCTGAAACGTCCCCCGGGAACAATGTATTGATAAGGCAAGGGAATTAACGTTCCGCCCTTCTGGTCAGGTGTTCTCGCTAACACATTCCATAATCCGGTTAGATGTTCGTGTAAGGATTTATCGACAGAGGAATATGTATTATCAGATGCTCCTGGCAGGACAAAATTTTCGGTAACGAAAGTTTTCAGATCAAATCCCTGTTGGTTCTTTACCAGTTCATATTTCAACAGGGTATCTTTCACTGTGGAACGGGGGATACAGTCCACAAAAAATTTCGAGTCGGAATAAATCTCAGCTAACTGAACATCTTCATACAGTGGTGATAGGCTTTCAATATAAAAATGAAGCGGGATAGGCATGACTGATATTAATATTATTGATGGCCAGGATTGGCAGCCTTGAATTTATTCTGTAATCGTTTAAATATAAACAGGCAGGTGATCAGTATAGCCATCGGTATCAGCGAAAAATAAAATGCTTTCTGCCCGCCATAACTTTCAAAAATATGACCTGTAATGATAGAGCCGGTAGTGCCACCCAGTGCTGAGAATATGATGATAAGTCCAGACATGGCCCCATGTTTTTGAACAGGTAACGTACTCAATATGATAGAATTTACTGCAGGGTAAATAGGTGCGATCAATAAACCGATTAAGGGAAAAATAAAAGCGGCAACAGGTGCATTGCCCCAGCCGGTAATAGGTTCACCAGATACTTTTTGTGCCAGGGGTATCGCTATCAACACCAAAGCGGCAGCCAATACCAGGCAGGAAGCCAGTACTAAAAACCAGTTCATTTTTTTAAGTAGTATCCCGGCCAGAAAACGCCCCAATGCGGTAGAACCGGCAAGTATGCTCGCCATTTGTATACTAAGTGCGGCAGGTAAAAGCAATACTTTATTATTAAAGGTAGGAAGCCAGCTCATAATGCTTTGCTCGATCAACACATAAAAAAAAGCACAAAAAACAAATACGAGCACAATGGGGGATACCATCAATTTAAACATTTGCAGGAAGTCGCCTGCCAGTGAAGTGGGTTGTTGGTTTTTTATGGATGATTCGTCCAAAGGGGCCACCAACAATAGTATAAACGCAAGTAACGAAATGGCACCGAGTAAATAATATACTTTGAGCCATGCGGTAGAGTGCGGATTGTTATCATCTACAAAGGAGCTGAAAATAAAATAGCCCGTTAGAATGCCTACCATGAAAAACGATTCGATAAAATTCATCAGGCTAATATGTTCCTTCTCGTTTTTGGTTACCAGGCCAATGGTACTGTACACCGACATTTTAATCAATGCAAAACTGGCTCCTACAGCTGCAAATAATAATTTAGTCGCTCCGAAGCCGGTAGTAAAAGGCATGATACAACAAACTACTGTAATAAAACCCAATGCGATCAGCATGGCATTTTTATAGCCGATCCGGGTTATATAAGAAGAAAGTAAAAAAGAAACGATGGCGATACTAAAATCTTTAAAAGCTTCCAATACAGAAGCCGATCCCTGCGAGATACCATAATTATTCTGCACCTGTAAAATAACCGTTCCCACACTGTTCAGTAAAATGGCAAATACAAAATAGTTAAGAAACAGCGAAGCTTTGATCTTCCAGTTTTTCATTTGTATAGTTGGGGATATAGGGGTTAAAAAAGGTTAATGGGGGTTAAAGGGGTTAAAAGGGTTAAAGAGGTAAAAAAGGTTAAATAATTAATATACTTGTTTAACCTTTTTTACCCTTTTAACTTATTCAGCTTCTTCAACATCCTACTCAATATCATTATTCTTTCTCAAGCATTTGTAAACAAACCGGACTAGGCACTTCTATTTGCTGTAATGTTGGTTGTAATAAGCCTGTTTGCATATCTCTTTTAAATACCACGATATTATTTGTTTTCTGGTTCGCCACCAGTAAATACTTCCCGCTGGGATCAATGATAAAATTACGTGGTTGCTGCCCAGCTATTGGCTGGTAGCCAATGGCGGTAAGTTTACCTGTAGCCGCATCAATAGAAAAAATCGCAAGGTTATTTTCATCACCTCTGTTGGAGGCGTATAAAAATTTACCATCAGGAGAAATATGTATATCTGCACTCCCCGGCTGGCCTTTGAATGTATATGGATGTGTGGCGATGGTTTGCAATGGTTTCAATACACCATTGTTATATGCAAATGTTTTTACGGTACCACTCATTTCTTCAACCAGATAAGCGAATTTTTTATTGGGGTGGAAGGCAATATGCCGTGGGCCACTACCGGGTGCAGAAACTGTAAACGGAAATGTTGCGGGCTTTAAAGGTCTTTTATTAGTTGCATTAAATTGATACACCATTACTTTATCCATACCCAGATCGGGCGCAAGAATGTATTGATGATCGGGGGAGAAAAAAGTTGCGTGTACATGCGCTTTCTCCTGTCTTTGTTTGTTGGCACTGCTGCCTTTATGCTGAATGAGTTGGGTATACGGTAGCAGAGAGCCGTCTCCATTAACCGGAAATGCAGCAAGGCTGCCGCCACTATAATTGCCTACAATTACCCAATGACCGCTTTGATCAGTTGTAACAAAGCAGGGATCATCACCACCACTCAATTGCTGACTGAGCAATGAGAGTTTACCTTTGGTTTTATCAAATTCAAAAGCACTTACATGGCCGGGCAACTCCCCGCCAGTTTCATTTACTGCATACAGGTATTTGCCGTTGGGGGATACCGATAAAAAAGATGGATTGGTACAGCTGTCTGTATTGCTCACATAACTTACTTCTCCGTTTTTTGAATTGAAACGGAATACGTATATCCCTTTGCTTTTTCCGGTGGTATACGTACCTACAAACATATAATAGTTTTGAGCAGAGCCTAGTAAGGCACAAAAACTGATATAAATGGCAATCAAAAGGCGCATAATAGTTAGTTTAAAGGAACTGTAAGATAAAGATTGCAAATGAGAAAAAGGAAAGAAAACAAAGCTTTTACGGTGTTTTAAGAAGGGATGGAGTTAGTTAGTAAAATGATGGGTAATCCAATACAAACTGGTTAATTTTAATCCGAAGCATGATAAATGTAAACCACAGTTATCCGCCACTATATGAAAATCATTACCTGGAATTGTAACATGGCTTTTCGTAAAAAGGCAGATTATATCCTGGCCCATCAACCGGATGTTTTAATTATACCTGAATGTGAACACCCTGATAAACTAACATTTGCAGCTGATACAATTCCTCCAACAGATATGCTTTGGTTTGGATCGAACAGGAACAAAGGACTTGGCATTTTTTCGTACAACGGTTTCCGGCTTAAACGGCTTAGGAAGTACAACCCCGATTATAAAATAGTTGTTCCCATAGCGGTAACTGGTGGCGGTTTCGACTTTACCTTATTTGCTATTTGGGCCAATAATCCCGATGACGCCGACGGTGCATATATTGAACAGGTTTGGAAAGCGATCCATTTTTATGATAAAAAAATAACTAAAAAACGTACGGTTCTGGCTGGTGATTTTAACAGCAATACTATGTGGGACAGGAAATACCGCAATGGTAACCATTCCCATGTGGTAACGCATTTAGAACAGAAAGGTATTTACAGCGTTTATCATTTACATCATAAGCAAACACAGGGGAAAGAGTCACACCCTACATGGTTTATGTACAGGCATGAGGATAAACCTTACCATCTTGATTATTGTTTTGTGTCGAAAGATCTGGCGGATAGTATTTGTTCAGTAGAGGTGGGTGATTTTGCTTACTGGAAGCCTTTTAGTGATCACGTGCCGGTGATTGTGGACTTTTATAATGATATGCTTACTTTACCTTCGTAATATGATCAAGCAAACGTTGTATATTTTATTTTTCTTTTTATTATGTATGTCCTGTAAAAACAACCAGCCTATGCCTATCACACATGCCCTGCGTTTAAAACCCGGACAGGACCTGAATCTGTCTATTGATAGTTTTATAAAGGAAAATAATATTGGGGCGGGTTGGATTGCCACTTGCGTGGGTAGCCTTACAGAATACAATGTACGTTTTGCCAATCAGGAAAAAGGACATAGTGATAAGGGCCACTTTGAAATTGTTAGCCTTGTAGGTACACTATCCGTTAATGGTTCGCATATTCATATATCTATTTCAGACAGCACAGGCAAAACGATTGGCGGCCATTTGCTGGATGGTTGTAAAGTGTATACAACAGCAGAAATTGTAATAGGTGAATCGAAAGAACTTGTATTTGAACGGAAAGAAGATGGCTCTACACCATGGAAGGAACTGCACATTAAAAAATCTAAGAATTAACAAGACAGTTACTTTGTTTTTAACTTTTAACTGCTTTTTTGTTAAACAAATAAGCTATTTATCACCTTCAGTATGTGTAATAAACTAATTTAGCAGGTTATTCGTATTTCTACAAGTTTAAATATATATATGTTTAAAAAATCATGGATTATTCTATTCTTAGGAATACTTAGCTCAATGTCAAATGTCATTGCACAAATAAGTGTAAAAGAAGGTGCCTGGCGTGGACAGTTGCTTCGGGCAGATGGTAGAAAAATTACTTTTCACTTTGATATCAGAAGAGAGCATAATAGAACTGTTTTGTACGTAATTAATGCCAGTGAACGGTTGCGGGTAGAAAAGGTCAGGATAGCCAAAGATTCTGTGTTCATTGAAATGCCCGTATTTGAATCGAATTTTTATGCAAAAAGAATTTCTATTTACCGTTGGGAAGGTGTTTGGATGAAAGGCGGTTCTGTTAAGACGCAGGTGATGCCTTTTATAGCTGAAACACAGATAAGCATCCCTCAGCCATTAATTAAAAAACCGCTCGCTGACATTACCGGAAAATGGGCACTAACATTTACCAAAAGTGACGAATTGGGCAGGCCTGCTATAGGGGAGTGGCAACAAAAAGGCAATACGGTTCACGGCACTATTTTAACGCCTACCGGCGATTATCGTTTTCTGTCGGGGATGGTAAATGGCGATAGCCTTCTCTTATCAACATTTGATGGAGGCCATGCTTTTTTATTTACTGCAAAATTGAACAGTGCCCGCGCGATATCAGGAGGCATGTTTTATTCAGGCGCTACCAGTGCCGAGCCTTGGGTAGGGGTAAAAAACGACAAAGCAACTTTGCCTGATGTGGCGGCTATGTACATAAAAGATAAAGAAGAAAAAGTAAACTTCCGTTTTCAGGATCTGAATAGGAAAATGGTTTCTATTAATGATGCAAAGTTTAAAAATAAAGTAGTGATTATACAAATTATGGGTTCGTGGTGCCCGAATTGTATGGATGAAACTGCATTCCTAAGTGACTACTACAACCGGAATAAACAACGAGGTATAGAGATTATTGGTCTTGCGTATGAATACAGCACAGATTTCGACAGATCAAAAAAAAGTATAGAAAAATTTAAAAATCGGTTCAATGTTCAATATACTTTACTCAATACCGGGATTACTGTATCGGATAGTTTGCGAACAGAGAAAACCCTGCCACAATTCACAACTATTAAATCATTTCCATCAACGATTTTTATAGATAAAAATGGGTATGTGTCAAAAATATATACAGGCTTTGAGGGCCCGGGTACCGGTGTACATTATGAAGAAATGAAGAAAAATTTTGAAGCAACCGTTGACAGGTTGTTGAAGGAGTAGTGGAGGGTAGCTAATGGGCTTGTTTGAAATAGCGAATAAATAACTATAATGCAAAAGTACAGATATTTTATTTTTCTGGCAGGGGTAGTATTAAAGGCTGTAGTGTAGGCAGATATATATGCATGAATAATTATTTCTGCTGATAAATCCCGGTCTTTTGAAGAAGTTAAGCAAATTTATCTAAGCAGGTTCCGGTGTTTTTAAGAAATCCAAGGTTGCTTACTTTTAAAGAAGCGCTTCTTTTGTCCATTGCTGGATTTCTCTTTTTTTCTACCCGGCATGATAAATATTTAAAATTAGTCAGCAGGATTTTATTGGGACTGGATATTTTGATAATAGCTTGGCTATTGTTTACTTTGATGTAATTGAAAAGCCACAGATTCACAGATGATAAAAATCTGCAAATCTGTGGCTTAATTTTCTTGCCAGTTCAGGTAGAAAATTATTTAGTTCCTTTCACATACTTCTCTAACCACTGGTTCTGCTCCCACAGCATGTGTAATAAATTTTCTTTGCCACGATAACTATGCGCTTCATACGGCAAGAATACAAACCGAACTGTTCCGCCATTTCCTTTAATGGCGGCAAATAAGCGTTCACTGTTAATAGGGTATGTGCCTGTATTATCATCCGCCTCACCATGGATGAGCAGGATAGGCGTTTTAATCTTATCTGCATAACTGAACGGGCTCATTTCATTATACAATTGCGGTGCCTGCCAGTAAGTTCTGTCTTCATTCTGAAAACCAAATGGTGTTAAGGTGCGGTTGTATGCACCACTGCGTGCAATACCGGCTTTGAAAAGGTTGGTATGTGCCAGTAAGTTGGCAGTCATAAACGCACCATAGCTGTGACCACCTAAGGCTACACGCTTTCTGTCGCCCACACACATTTCAGCCAATTTATTAATTGCTGCTTCTGCATTCGACTGCAATTGTGCAATGAAATTATCATTCGGTTTTTTATCGGTACCGGGTGCCACAATGGGCATTTCGGCATTATCTAAAATGGCATACCCCTGTGTTACATAAAAAATGGGGGAAGCCCAGCTGATAGTCGTAAAGCGATCCTTGCTGCCACGTATTTGGGCTGCATCGGCGGCTGAATTAAATTCTCTCGGGTAAGCCCAGATCACAACCGGCAGCGGGCCATCTTTATCCTTGTTGTAACCTTTGGGTAAATAGAGGTCACCGGTAAGGTCAACACCATCAGCTCTTTTATATTGGATTTTTTCTTTAGTTACACCAATCAAACCAGGGTAGGGATTTGCAAAGTTGGTAATCGGTCTGTCTGCTAGCCGCAATACCAGGTTTTTAATATAATAATTAGGTACCTCCGTTTGCGATTCGCGGCGGGTAAGTAATACTAATTTATCTGCATCAATTACTTCTTCTATCATTTCAAATGAACCTTCTTTGCAACGCCAGATGATATCATTTTTTTTGGTTGTTAAATCAAACTTAGCCAGAAAAGGCAAATCGCCTTTTGGTGAAGAACCTGTAGCATTATTCATTAAAATTTTGGTGCCATAATCCGTGGTTTGTATTACAGTCCTGCCAAATTTATTTTTGGTAACCACAGGTGCCCCCGGATTATTATAAGCATCTGTTTGGTTGCGTTCATACAACATCTCAAGGGAGTTGGCGGTGGTATTGTACCGGCTAACCCTGCTGGTTTGCTTTGACCTGGATATCTCGGTAACGAGGGCCGAAAATGCATCGCCCCAGGTAGTTCCGGCATACCGCATTTTGGTTTTAAATAATTCTTTGCCTTCACCGGTAAATGGTGCGTTTAGTGAATAAACTGCATCATGGTAATCCACCTGTTTTTTAATCAACCCGCTATCCAATGGCATAGCCCAGGTAATAGTGGCGGCTTCATCATCCCTCCAATCAAAACCCCTGGGTACATTTTGCGTATTGTCATTTCCGGAAGGTGTTCCTTCAGTTGAGGGCAATTCCGCCAGTACTTTTATCACTTTACCGCTTAGGTCATTGATAGATATGGTTGAAGGGAAACCATTCGCCGTTACTAAATAGGAAAATGGTTTTTTAATGGTGCGTACCAGCAAATATTTTTTGTCGGGCGATAAAGCAAATGTGCTTACAATACCAGAGTTGCCTATATTGGTTTCTACCCCGTTTTTATTTTGTATCAGTTGAGAAGTGGCATAATACTCAAATAATTGCTCATCATAAGGTGATTTAATCAGGTCCTGGAAAGTAGGACTTGGCGCAGTTTTACCTAAGTTTTCTTGTATAGTTGGACCTTTGGGTGTTATGGGCCTTTTTGGGGCGTTGGTAGCTGATTGTGTAGTGGCTTTGTATAAGATGGTGTTATCATCGACCCAAGTGTAGGCAACACCTAATACCGTGTTTACTGCCTGCTTGTTGATCCTGGTTGCTTTTTGGGTTGCGATATCAATCACATATAAATCTACTTTGCTGCCAGTGGTATTGGTGAATGCGATTTTTGTATCAGACGGGCTCCAGCTTGCATATCCTGCCAGTAGGTTTGCAGGAAGGCCGGTAACCGGTAATTCTTTGCCCGTTTTTATATTTTTTAACGTGAAATTATTGATGAATGATTGCCGGCTCGGCGAGAAATTATTAGGGTTCAAACGTAATCCGGCAATTCGGTTTTCGGGTTGTCCCAATTCTTCAACTGTGGGATAAGAATTACGCTCACTCAATAACATCCATTCTGCCTTGCTGTCAATTCGTACAGCAGATGTTGGTTTTGCCAATAAGAGGTCGGCAATTTCTTTGGGGGGTGTTTGATAACTCACCGCATCCTGCCCATACAAAAAGCTGACTACAAAGAGTAACATACCCATTCCGAAAATATGTTTCATTTTTCTCATGATAGTTTGGTTTGTATTTAAAACAGTTATTGATATGCCCTTACATAATCTATTTCCATGCGTTTCGGATAAATCGTCTCATCCACACCTTTCTTCCCGCCCCATCCGCCGCCAACAGCAAGGTTCAACAATAAATGAAAGGGTTTGTTGAATGGCCATGCATCATTACCGGTGTGTTCGTTTTGAAAAGTAAAATAAGGTTTGTCATCAATTAGCATGGTAACTTTTTCCGAACTCCAATCCAGTGAATAAACATGAAAGGCCTCGCTGCAATCAGAAAGGGCAATGGTAGCAGTTTTCTGTGTACCGATGCTGTGAAAATATTTTTTGGTATGCGCCGAAGCATGAATAATGCCCTGATCGTAACCAACATGCTCCATAATGTCGAGTTCCCCATCATCCGGCCATTTTAAAGGGGTGGTTGAGCCCAGCATCCAGATAGCGGGCCATGTTCCACGACCATTGGGTATTTTGGCTTTCACATCAATACGGCCATAGGTCCAGTCGCCCTTGCCCTTTGTAACCAGCCTTGCGGAAGAATAAGCATTTTTACCAATGGTTTCTTTTCTTGCTTCTATAATTAACAGCCCATTTTCCACCCGGGCATTTTCTGTTTTTTTTGAGGTATAATATTGTAATTCCCCGTTTCCCCAGCCATTACCGCCAACATCGTAATTCCATTTGGTGGAGTCGGGAAGCCCCGTATAATTGAATTCATCGCTCCAGACCAATTTTCTTTTTGATTGGGCTAATAATGTAGAACAACAAACAGTCAACAGGATTAAAGTGACTATAAACAGGCGTATTTTCTTCATTTCAGTAATTTTTTGGGAATAGCAAGATACTTATAAAAAAGTCGGTTTTTGAATGGGGTTCCGGCGGGAATGAAAAAAATTTGCCCGTAAATGAAGATGCCTTTACTTTTGTGACTCACAATGAAAGTATTTGCACATATACATCACCATCATTTCTTACCCAAGGGGTAGGCTGTTGGTGTTTTGTGCTTGTCACGATAAAACATTAAAGGGCTTACCTCATCGGTAGGCCCTTTGTTTTTGCCCCATTCCTGCAGGGGGCTATTATTCTTCAGGAAAAAAATAGTGTTAAGCAAATCAATTGTATGAAAGAGACCAAACAAAATATTCCTTCTCAGCAGGGAAATGAGGTTAAACTAAAATTAGCCATCCAGAAAAGCGGGAGGCTACATGATGATTCTATCCGCCTTTTAAAAGAATGTGGTATAGATATCAGTAATGGTGTAAATAAACTAAAGGCCGAAGCCAGTAATTTTCCGATAGAAGTTTATTTTTTACGCGATGATGATATTCCACAATACGTAGAAGATGCGGTAGCTGATATTGGCTTTGTAGGTGAGAATGTTGTGTACGAGAAAAAAAAGAAAGTTGAAGTGGTTGAGAAACTGGGCTTTGGTAAATGCAGGCTTAGTATAGCTGTGCGGAGGGGCGAAGAATATGGTGGGGTGCAATTTCTTGCCGGCAAAAAAATTGCCACCAGTTACCCGGTTATTGTGGAAGATTTTCTGAAAGAAAAAGGAGTAGAGGCTGAGATACATGAGATCAGCGGCAGTGTGGAAATTGCACCGGGTATTGGTTTGGCGGATGCTATCTGCGACCTGGTAAGCAGCGGTTCTACATTATTCATGAATGGGTTGAAGGAGGCTGAAACCATCCTGCAATCGCAGGCAATATTAATCAGGAATAAAAAATTAGACCCGGCCAAACAACAATTACTGGATCGTTTGGTATTCAGGATACAGTCGGTAAAAAAAGCAAAGAATAATAAATATGTACTGTTGAATGCACCGAATAATAAATTGAAAGAAATCATTGGCTTATTACCGGGAATGAAAAGTCCAACCGTATTGCCTTTAGCCGAAGAAGGCTGGAGTAGTGTACACAGTGTATTAAATGAAAATGATTTTTGGGATATTATTGAACAGCTGAAAGTAGCGGGGGCACAGGGTATATTGGTGGTGCCGATAGAGAAGATGATTGTATAATGTGAAGTGTCAAACGTGAATCTTGAGTGGTGAGTTTTGGTAAGCTAAATAACTGAAATAAATATATATGCAATTCACGCGTAACGATTTAAAGATCCTTATTTAACGAATAATCTTTCATAATGAAGCTAATAAAATATCCTGTACGGAAAAACTGGAAGCAGCTGCTGCAGCGGCCGGCGATTGATAATACTTCATTACGGCAGAAAGTAAAAATAGTGGTGAATGAAGTAAAGCAAAATGGGGATAGGGCTATCAAACAATTTACGCACCAGTTTGATGGAGTTGAGCTGGAAAGTTTGGTTGTATCTGCTAATGAAATCAATGAATCGGCAGCTTTACTTTCTGCTGAATTAAAACTAGCCATCCAGCAAGCCGCAACTAATGTGGAAATGTTTCACAAAAAACAGGTGGCGGAAGTTGAGATAGTGGAAACCATGCCCGGCGTACAATGCTGGCGAAAAAGTATCGGAATAGAAAAAGTAGGTTTGTATATTCCGGGAGGAACTGCTCCTTTATTCTCAACGATCCTTATGCTGGGAATCCCTGCAAAAATTGCCGGCTGTAAAGAAATTATTTTATGCTCGCCCCCTGGTAAAGACGGAAAATTACATCCCGCTATTTTATTTGCCGCAGAATTGGTTGGCATAACCAAAATTTTTAAAATAGGTGGGATGCAGGCCATTGCTGCTATGGCTTATGGAACGCAAACCGTGCCACAGGTATATAAAATATTTGGCCCTGGCAATCAGTACGTAACCTGTGCTAAACAGCTTATACAGCAGGATGGTATTGCCATTGATATGCCAGCAGGCCCCAGTGAAGTATGCGTGCTGGCAGATGCCACTGCCAATGCTGCCTTTGTTGCTGCCGACCTGTTGAGCCAGGCAGAACATGGTGTGGATAGCCAGGTGTTATTGGTTACGTGTGACGGGTGCCTGGTTGAAAATGTGCAGAAAGCATTGGAAAAACAGTTGGCAGAATTGCCACGAAGAGATATTGCTGCGAAAGTTTTAGAGAATAGTACCGCTATTATTGTAAGAGATATGGAAGAAGCGATTGACCTGGTTAATGAATATGCTGCAGAACATTTGATCATTGCCTGTGAAAATGATGAGGCCATAGCGGAAAAAATCATCAATGCAGGTTCTGTTTTTCTGGGAAATTATTCGCCCGAAAGTGTGGGCGATTATGCCAGCGGCACCAATCATACACTGCCTACCAATGGTTTTGCCAAAGCCTATAGTGGGGTGAGTGTGGATAGTTTTGTAAAAAAAATCACTTACCAGAAACTATCTCATCAAGGCTTGTTGAAAATTGGTGAAATGGTTGTTTTAATGGCAGAAGCCGAAGGGCTTACGGCACATGCAAATGCGGTAAACATTCGCCTGAATAGCGATTCACAACGGTAATGAATATCGAATTTGAACAAGGAATTTTAAATGTTTTTTTTTATTTCATCATTCATTATTTATTGTTCGATAATATAATATAGTGTAAGAATTTTATATAAATCAATATGTTTCAACTAGAAAACCTCATCAGGGAAAACATTAAAAAATTAACCCCGTACTCATCTGCCCGGGATGAATTCAGTGGTGAAGCAAAAGTGTTTCTGGATGCCAATGAAAACAGCCTTGGCTCACCCCTTACCAAATGGTACAACCGTTACCCCGATCCGCACCAGCGTAACGTTAAAGAAAAACTGAGTATAGTAAAAGGGATAAGTGCCGAACATATTTTTCTGGGTAATGGCAGCGATGAATGTATAGATCTGTTATTCCGTTCTTTCTGTGAGCCCGGTAAAGATAATGTTATCATCTGTCCGCCAACCTATGGCATGTATGAAGTGAGCGCCAATATCAACGATATAGAAATAAAAAAAGCACCCTTACAAGAAGATTTTCAGTTAGACCTTATTCACCTTGAAAATTTAATTGATGCCAATACCAAACTTATCTGGCTTTGTTCACCCAATAACCCTACCGGCAATTCGCTAAACAGGGTAGATATTGAAATAGTATTGAATAATTTTAGGGGTATCGTGATAATAGACGAAGCGTACATCAATTTTGCCAAACAAAAATCATTCCTGCAGGAGCTTACCGAATACCCCAACCTGGTGGTAATGCAGACCTTTAGTAAAGCCTGGGGATTGGCAGGAATAAGGTTGGGCATGGCATTTGCTTCCTCAGCAATTATCGAATTGCTGAATAAGGTAAAACCACCTTATAATATCAACCAGTCAACACAGGAACTGGCATTGAAGGCATTGGAAGAAGTAGGACAGGTAAATGATATGATCAAACTGCTGGTAGATATGCGTGAAGCATTAGCCGAAATATTTTCATCAATGCCTACCGTAGAAAAAGTGTACCCTTCTGATGCCAATTTTATCCTGGTAAAGATCAAAGAAGCGAAAAATATATATTTGTTCCTGCTTACCAAAGGCATTGTTTTGCGCGACAGGAGCAATGTAAAATTCTGCGAGGATTGCCTGAGAATCACCGTGGGAACGGAAAAGGAGAACACTATTTTGGTAGAAGCTATGCAGGATTGGTATAATCAATAAACAATCTTTTCAATTTTGTGTTTTCAGTTGTAATTTCAAACCTAAAATAGCATTCAATATGAAAAAAATCATTCATTGCTTGTCAGTATCACTTGCCATAACCAGCCTGTCATACCTGACAGCAGGTGCTTCTGATTCACTTAAAGTAACTACGCCAGCAGGTATTGTAGCAGATGCGGATAATGCCGGGCTGAAATTGCCTAATGGTTTTAGTGCACTTAGGGTAGCCGAAAACGTAGGCAAATCGCGCCATATTGTTGTTACTGCTCAAGGCGATATTTACGTAAAACTTGACCGCGCGGTAAATGGCAAAGGCGTTCTTCGACTGCACGACAGTAAAGGAAATGGTAAAGCTGATAATATAACAGGCCTGGGCAATTATGGAGGTACTGGGATCACCATAAAAAATGGTTACCTGTATGCTTCGTCCAACACTGAAGTATTTCGTTACAAGTTGAATGCGAAGAACGAAGTAATCAATCCGGATGCGCCTGAAAAAATAATTACAGGATTAGGAACCGGTCAGCATCCGTCAAAATCAATTGTACTCGATAACGAAAATCATATTTATGTGAACCAGGGTGCGTATTCTAATTCCTGCCAGGAACAGGACAGAACCCTGGGTTCTAAAGGTAAAATGCCCTGCCCTGTTTTAAACGATGCGGCGGGTATTTGGCAATACAGTGCAGATAAATTAAATCAAACGCAGGCCGACGGTGTACGGTATGGAACAGGTTTGAGAAATGTGGTGGGATTAGACTGGAACCAGCAAACCAATTCCTTATTTGTAATGCAGCATGGAAGGGATCAATTGTTTCAAAACTGGCCGGAATTTTTTACTGAAAAGCAAAGCGCGGAATTGCCGTCAGAATGCATGTATGAAATCAAAAAAGGAGCGAATGCGGGCTGGCCTTATATTTTTTATGATCATATCCAGCACAAAAAAATATTGGCTCCGGAATATGGTGGTGATGGCAAAAAGGAAGGTGGTAAAGATGCTATTGATCCTGTGGTCGCATTCCCCGGCCACCTGGCTCCGGATGGCTTATTATTTTACACAGGCAGTATGTTCCCCGCGAAATATAAGAATGGTGCTTTTATCGCATTTCATGGTTCATGGAACAGGGCACCGTTGCCACAGGAAGGGTATTATGTGGTATTTGTTCCTTTTAAGAATGGCAAACCATCAGGTGATTCGGAAGTATTTGCGAACGGTTTTTCCGGACTTGCGCAAGTCAACAGCCCGGGCGAAGCGAAGCACCGTCCCTGTGGTTTGGCGCAGGGCCCGGATGGCTCATTGTATGTGTCTGATGATGCAAAAGGAACTATCTATCGCATAATTTATAAGGGCAAATAAGAATCTAAATGAAGCAACTGATCGCCTCCTTATGTTTGATTTTGGTGTTGATGAGTTTTCAAACTCAGCCAAAAAAACAAGTATTAATAAAACCCAAAACGGCTGTTGTAACAGCGGCTCCCGCTGCAGGTATGAAGGCAGTTCTCCTAAGGGGGAAAGCCGTATATCTGCAGCAATGTCTTGCCTGCCATCAAGCTGATGGCGGCGGGGTGGCTCAGCTTAATGCGCCACTGAACGGGGCAGCTGCCGTGGTTGGAAAAAATAAAGAAAAACTTATCCGTATTGTATTAAAAGGGATGAAAGGCGTTGATATTGATGATGAGTCTTACAACAACACAATGGCACCCCATCCTGAATTAACGGATCAGCAGATAGCTGATGTACTTACCTACGCACGAAACAGCTGGACGAATAAAGCGTCGGCCGTATCTGCTGCAGAAGTAAAAGTGGTAAGGGCAAAAATCAAATAATTTAGGTAATGAGCGATGCAACAATAGAACAGCCCAATACTGCCAACACCTTCAATGGATGGGGTAATGGTATCCGTGTACTTTTTTTAGACAGGGATGGTGTAGTGTTGGTAGAACCACCAACCGATTTTCAAATTGATAGTGTTGACAAAACAATTTTCCTTCCGGGTGCTATTACGGCCTTGTCGAAAATTGCGGCTGAGCTGGATTATTATAAGGTAATGGTGACCAACCAGGATGGATTGGGCACCGATGCCTATCCTGAATTTGATTTCTATCCTTATCATAATTTAATGCTTCGCACATTAGCAGGTGAAGGATTTGTGTTTGATGAAATGCATATCGACAGAACCTATGCTAAAGAAAACAAACCTACCCGCAAACCGGGCACAGGTATGCTGGAGCATTTTTTTGATACGGAGAAATATGATCTTGCCAATTCATTCATAGTAGGCGACCGATGGAGCGATATTCAGTTAGCGAAAAACCTGGGCTGCAAAGCCATTTACCTGCGTTCACCTTTACACACATTTACGGAGGAACAGGAGACTAGACTGCGCAGTACCATTGCTTTAGAAACAGATAACTGGCAGGATATTTATGCGTTTCTGAAAATGGGTTTGCGTACAGTGGCGCATGAACGCAATACCAATGAAACAAAGATCAGTATCGAATTGAATTTGGATGGAAGTGGTAAAACAAATATCTCTACCGGTCTTGGTTTCTTTGATCACATGCTAGACCAGATTGCACGTCATGGTAAAATGGATCTGACAGTTATTGCCAAAGGCGACCTGCATATTGATGAACACCACACCATAGAAGATACCGGTATTGCATTAGGAGAAGCTTTTGCCAAAGCATTGGTTGATAAACGGGGAATGGAGCGTTACGGATTTGCCTTACCAATGGATGAAGCCGAAGCCAAAGTACTGATTGATTTTGGTGGTCGGAGCTGGATCGTTTGGAATGCCGAATTCAGGCGCGAAAGAATAGGAGAGATGCCTACCGAAATGTTCTTCCATTTCTTTAAATCCTTTAGTGATGCGGCAAAATGTAACCTGAATATTGAATGTAAAGGGGAAAATGAACACCATAAAATTGAAGCCATATTCAAAGCCTTTGCCAAAGCAATACGCATGGCAGTGAAGCGGGATCCATTAAGTAATTATTTACCTTCTACGAAGGGTGTATTATAATTTTTGTGAGTAGTGAGTAGTTTTGAACTTACCACTCATTACTCATTTCAACCTCGTCCACACCTCTGTCCTTCCCAACAAGGAAAAACCAATATATCCCCGTAAACTAAGTGTTTTTGGGCCTTTCAGTTTCATATAGCATTTATAATCTTTTCCATTTTGCGGGTCGTAAATGCGGCCGCCGTTCCATTCACCATCATCATATTTAAAATTGCGCAGGATCAACGCCCCAATCAAGGGCTTTGACTGAAGCGATTTGTCGGGGTTATTTGCATCCAATTTAGGGTTGCCTTTGGGGTTATTGGGTTGTTTCAGCCAAATGATCTTGCCAAAATATCTATCGCCTTCCTTATATATCTGTATCTGCCCCTCGCCGCTGGCGTTTAACCATGTGCCTACTATATCATCAGGATTTGTTTTTGCAGATGCAACTAAACAAAAAAAACAGGCAAAAATGGTCAATATATTTTTCATAAAAATTAATTAAGATTTGTTTCTCTCTTATTGAAATATTAATGCATATTGTTCAAATAAATGATTCCATCTTTCATTACCAAAATAGTTTTCCGAACATCCTGAATATTTTCTGCAGGGTTGCCCTTCACGGCAATAATATCAGCCAGTAAGCCTTTTTGTATCCTTCCTACCTTATCGCCATAACCAAATACGTCTGCATTAACAGATGTAGCACTTTTTAAAACATCTATTGGCTTCATACCATAGGTTACCATGGCTTCCATTTCTCTGGCATTATCGCCATGCGGATAAACACCCACATCACCGCCAAAACAAATCGTAACTCCTTTCTGCAATGCCAAGACAAAACTTTTCCGCTTGGTAACAATCCTGCTGGGTTCGGGCAGGGTGCCTCTTTTCCATCCATCATATTCACTGGTGGCTTCTGCGGCACTCAATGTTGGGCAATATGCGACTTTGTTTTTCATCATCAGGTCAAAAATCTCAGCAGTACCGTTATCCCCATGTTCAATCGTAGAAACGCCTGCTAAAATGGCCCGGCGCATTCCTTCTTCGGTGCTGGCATGCGCCACCACTTTCCGGCCACTACTGACGGTTACGGCTACCACTGTTTTGAGTTCTTCCAAAGTAAAAGTAGGTAAAGATGTTTTGTTAAATCCCCAGCGATAATCGGCATATACTTTTATCAGGTCGGCACCATTACCAATCTGTGTTCGCACTTCTTTAATCAATGCATCCATCCCGTCTGCTTCGGCAGCGCCCCTGTTCATAATATTGGTAAGGTTTTTTGTTCTTGGCCCGTAACTGCCTGAGGTAACAATAGCCCTGGTGGCAATAATCATCCTTGGGCCGGGAATAATGTGTTTTTCAATAGCGGCTTTTAAGCCCACATCATCATATCCCGAACCTTCCGTCCCTAAGTCGCGTACAGTGGTAAAGCCTGCAAGTAATGTTTGTTCGGCATGCACCACGGCACGGGCCACCCGTTCTGCACTGGATTCATTCATTACCTGCTCATCCCATTTGGTTTCATTGTAAGGGTGCAGCAATAAATGCGAATGGCCTTCTATAAATCCGGGTAAAAGTGTTGTGCCTTTTAAATCAATTGTTTTATAAATGCCTTCCGGTTGTATGATGGCAGCATCGCCAAGGGCAATAATCTTATTTTGTTTTACCAATACCACCCAATTACTGTGCATGCCTTCACCATCAAAAACCCGGTCGGGCTTTAAAAGTACCGCAGTATCTGTGTTTTGGGCCATTGTGGGCAACAAAAATGAGAAGAGGAAGAGAAGTACTAAAGCGATTGTTTTCATGGGTTACTTGTTATCGTGAAGTTAAGCCGGTCAGCCATGAGGTAAAAAAAATTTGTTTATAAAGATATTCTCCTGCATTTTTGTATTGAAATGAATCAGTTAACAAATAAATATTGGTGGTGGCATACAAACTCCGTTCGGGGATTGTAATGGCATAGCCAGTACTTTTTGAATAATATTCAGAACCCCGACAGTTGTTGTCGGGGTTTTTTATTACTCCATCCCCTCACAAGAAAAAGATTGGATGAGGTTGAATGACAAAAATAGGATATGAAAAAAATAGAACTGCAAACCAATTGTAAAAAAATGCTGGCCGATGTGTTTACGCCGGTGGGTATTTACCTGCGTGTGCGCGACAGGTTTCGCGATACAGTGTTACTGGAAAGCACCGATCACAACACGGCGGAGAACAGTTATTCGTTTATCTGCATTAATGCGATTGCTGGTATAGAGATCAGCTCAACTAAAAGTATCGAGTTTAAGTTACCCGGCCACCAGCCTGAGAAAGCGGCAATCAGCAATACCGCTGAAGTGCCCGGCCAGTTATGGGCGTTTATGCAAAGGTTTAATGTGCATACCCCCTCTGCCAAAGAAGGCAAGTTTGCCCAGGGATTATTTGGGTATACTGCTTTTGATGCAGTACAGTTTTTCGATACGATCTCATTAACCACTGCTAAAAGCGTTCAGCCGGATATCCCTTTGATGCGTTACCGGTTGTACCAATATGTGATTGCGTTTAATCATTTTAAAGATGAACTGTTCATTTGCGAAAACCTAATAACGGGAATTGAAACAGATATCGCGATTGTGGAATCCCTGATTAAAAGTAAAGACGTTCCCGTGTTTCCATTTAAAGTGAAAGGAGAAGAATCTTCCAACATGACAAATGAAGCATATAAAGACATGGTTCAAAAAGGTATTCAGCGTTGCATGCGAGGCGATGTATTCCAGATTGTCTTGAGCAGGAGGTTCCAGCAAAGTTTTATTGGTGACGAATTCAATGTGTACAGGGCTTTGCGGAGTATTAACCCCTCGCCATATCTCTTCTTTTTCGATTATGGGGATTATAAACTGATGGGTTCATCACCCGAGGCACAACTGATCATACAAAACGGCAAAGCCATTGTTCATCCTATCGCCGGCACTTTTAAACGGAGCGGGGATGATGAAAAGGATAGGGAAATGACGGAGAAATTGCTAAAGGATGCCAAAGAAAATGCCGAGCATGTAATGTTGGTAGACCTAGCAAGAAACGACCTTAGCAGAACCTGTGATGAAGTGGTGGTTAGCCAGTACAGGCAGGTGCAATACTACAGCCATGTGATACATTTGGTAAGTGAAGTAACCGGTAAAGTTAGGGATGGACAGAACCCGTTTGAGTTACTTGCCAAAACCTTTCCTGCCGGTACTCTTAGTGGTGCACCTAAATTTAAAGCCATGGAGATCATAGATGATTATGAACCTACTGCAAGAAGCTATTACGGAGGCGGGATAGGGTTTATGGGCTTTGACGGCAGCTGTAACCACGCCATTATGATCCGCACATTTCTTTGTAAGAATAATACATTGATTTACCAAGCGGGAGCCGGCGTGGTGGCTGCCAGCGTTCCAGAAAATGAATTGCAGGAAGTGAATAACAAACTCAATGCTTTGAAGAAAGCTATAGAGATAGCGGAAGAAATTTAGTTGATGGTACATGGCCAACAGGCCATAACAAAAAATAGACAATGAAAATTTTAGTTTTCGATAATTACGATTCTTTTACCTACAACCTTGTTCACCTCGTTGAGAAGATCACCCATGCGAAAGTGGATGTTTTTCGCAATGATGAATTGCCGATGGAAAAAGTAAAGGGCTATGATAAGATTATTCTATCACCCGGCCCCGGTATCCCTTCAGAAGCAGGCATGTTATTGCCATTGATTAAAGAATATGCTTCCAGTAAATCAATCCTTGGCGTTTGCCTGGGCCACCAGGCAATTGGTGAAGCATTTGGGGGCACGCTTACCAATTTAGCTTCTGTATATCATGGAGTGGCAACGCCTATAGCTGTTAGAAGCGAAAAGTCTGGAGTAAGAAGTCAATTATTCGAAGGGCTAGCTGATATAATAGAAGTTGGGCGATATCATAGCTGGGTGGTGAATGAGAAAAATTTTCCGGAGGAGCTGGAGATAACGGCGCGGGATGATAACAATTATATAATGGCATTGCAGCATAGAAAATATGATGTGCAGGGCGTGCAATTTCATCCTGAGAGCGTGTTAACGCCTGATGGGGAAGTAATTATTGCTAATTGGTTAAAGAAATAGCTATGAAAAAAATATTACAATATTTATTTGAACATAAGACCTTGCCCAGAGAGCAGGCAAAAGAAATACTACTCCACATGTCGCGCGGGCAATACAACGAGAGTGAAATGTCAGCATTCATCACCGTTTTTCTAATGCGTAGTATTACCATAGAAGAACTGCAGGGGTTTCGCGATGCCTTACTGGAACTGTGTATAAAAGTTGACCTGAATGGCCATGCTGTAATGGACATTGTGGGTACGGGTGGCGATGGAAAAAATACGTTTAATATTTCTACACTCTCCTGTTTTATAGTAGCAGGTGCCGGGCAGAAAGTGGCCAAGCATGGTAATTATGGTGCCTCCTCCATCAGCGGTTCTTCAAATGTGATGGAACAATTGGGCTATACATTTAAAAATGATAATGCCCGCCTGCTGAAAGAATTGGAAACATCCAATATCTGTTTCCTGCATGCACCTTTATTCCATCCTGCATTAAAAATTGTGGCCCCTATCCGTAAGAATTTAGGGGTAAGAACATTTTTTAACATGCTAGGGCCAATGGTTAATCCTGCATCACCTGCTTTTCAACTGGTAGGTGTTTACAACCTCGAGATGGCGCGTATTTATAATTATCTCTTACAGCAAACCGGAAACGCGTTTACCATAATCCATAGCTTGGATGGATATGATGAAATATCCCTTACTAATGATACCAAAGTAATAACCAACGAAGGCGAAAAAGTGATGACGCCAGAACAATTAGGCAAGCGAATGGTTAGAGCAGAGGATATCCATGGCGGTAACACTGTAGAAGAAGCTTCTAAAATATTTACAAAGATTATCAAAGGCGAAGGCAGCTGGTCGCAAAATGCTGTAGTGCTGGCCAACGCAGCTATGGCATTGCACTGTACAGGTAATTTTGGTAATTATGATGAGGCGTATCATGCAGCCGTAGATAGTTTGGAAAGCAACAAAGCCTATCTATCATTGCAGACTTTAATCAGCCTTCAGTAACATGAATATATTAGACACGATAATAGCCCGAAAAAAAACAGAAGTTGCTTCCAGAAAGCAACAGACTTCCGTTGCACAGCTGGAGAAAGGTAAGCTCTTTGACAACGAAACCTTATCATTAAAAAAATTCTTACTGGATGAAAATAAAACAGGTATTATAGCAGAGTTCAAAAGAAAATCACCGAGTAAGGGAATCATCAACAATAAAGCAACGGTAGAAGAGGTAACTGCCGCTTATGCCAAATACGGTGCTTCTGGTATTTCTATTTTAACCGATGAGGAATTTTTCGGTGGTACATTAATCGACCTCTTAGCTGCCACCATCAACGAAGTCCCGTTGTTGCGTAAAGATTTCATGATTGATGAATACCAGCTCATAGAAGCCAAAGCATTCGGTGCAGAAGTGATCTTGCTGATTGCGGCCTGTTTAACACCGGCAACTGTAAAACAAATGGCGGCTACTGCCAAAAGTATCGGACTGGAAGTATTATTAGAGATCCATAACGATGAAGAACTTCGTCACATTTGCGATGAAGTAGATTTAGTAGGTGTAAATAACCGCAACCTGAAAACATTCGAAGTAAACATACAAACATCACTGGATCTTATTAACAAAATACCCAAGGATAAAATAGTTATTGCTGAAAGTGGTATTTCTGATGTGGATACTATTGTAACTTTACGTACTGCCGGTTTTAAAGGGTTCTTAATTGGTGAGAACTTCATGAAACAGCCTGACCCTTCGGTTGCTTTTGCTGATTTTGTTAATCAACTAAAAGCAAAATAACATGCGGATAAAAGTTTGTGGTATGACAAGCGCTGAACAGGTATTGCAACTCGATGAAATGGGCGTGGAGTTTGCCGGTTTTATTTTCTATCGCAGTTCACCCCGATATGTGTTTAAACATATGTCAAGGTCCGATATAAAAAAAATAAAAGGAAAAGGCATCAATAAAGTAGGGGTCTTTGTAAATGCACCCATTGAGGAAGTATTGGCAACGGTGGATGATTGTGGTCTTTACCTGGTACAATTGCATGGCGATGAAACGGCAAAATATTGTGAGAAAATTGCCGACTATGTAACTGTAGTTAAAGCTTTCCGGTTAAGGGAAGATGACAATGTGTGCTGGAAAGTGAAAGATTACCAGGATATAGCTGATATGTTTTTGTTTGATACGGAAGGGGCATGCTACGGTGGAACAGGCAGGAAGTTTGATTGGAAGATGTTGCAGGGGCTGTCTATTGATAAACCTTTTTTTTTAAGTGGTGGCATAGAGTCTGGGGATAATGATAAACTAAAAGAATTTATAAAAGACCCTGTAGCTAAAGACCTTTTCTCAATTGATGTTAACAGTAAGTTCGAAACCTCACCCGGCGTTAAAAATATGGATAAGCTTAGGGAGTTTGTTCAAAAAATTAAGCAAATATGATAAAGGACCAGTTCAATAAATAATCAAAATGACAACAGCACAAACTTATCAAAATCCGAACACACAAGGCTATTATGGCCATTTCGGTGGTGCCTATATACCCGAAATGCTTCACAGGAATGTAGAGGAATTGAAAGAAAAGTACCTGGATATTATGTATGAACCTTCATTTCAAAAGGAGTTTCAATTATTATTGAAAGATTATGTAGGCAGGCCAACGCCATTATTTCTGGCGGAAAGATTAAGTAAAGAATTCAATGCATCTATTTATTTGAAGCGCGAAGATCTTTGCCATACAGGCGCGCACAAAATAAACAATACCATCGGCCAGATTTTATTGGCCAGGAAATTGGGCAAAACACGTATCATCGCTGAAACCGGGGCCGGTCAACATGGTGTAGCTACTGCAACTGTTTGTGCCCTGAAAGGAATGGAATGTATTGTGTATATGGGTGAAAAAGATATTGAACGCCAGGCACCCAATGTGGCACGTATGAAAATGCTGGGTGCCAAAGTAATTCCGGCCGTAAGTGGCAGTAAAACATTAAAAGACGCTACGAATGAGGCCATACGCGACTGGATCAATAACTCGCTAGATACGCATTATATCATTGGCAGTGTAGTGGGCCCACATCCTTATCCCGATATGGTTGCACGTTTTCAAAGTGTGATCAGTGAAGAAACCAGGTGGCAGTTAAAAGAGAAAACCGGCAACGAATTACCAACACATGTGGTAGCCTGCGTGGGTGGCGGTAGCAATGCGGCAGGCGCCTTCTATCATTTTTTAGATGAACTGACAGTACAACTTGTAGCCGTAGAAGCAGCCGGCCATGGTGTGAACAGTGGCATGAGTGCTGCCACCACACAACTTGGTAAACCGGGCATCTTGCATGGCAGTAAAAGTTTGGTTATGCAAACCGCAGATGGGCAGGTAGTAGAACCCCATAGTATTTCAGCAGGATTGGATTATCCGGGTGTGGGCCCGATGCATGCAAATTTGTTTGAAAGTGGCCGGGGTATATTTTTAAGCGCCACTGATGATGAAGCGTTAAAGGCCGCATTTCATATAGCCAAAACAGAAGGTATCATCCCGGCATTGGAAACGGCACATGCATTTGCTATTTTGGGAGAATTGAAATTGAAACCAAGTGACAAGGTAGTGGTTTGTTTAAGTGGAAGGGGTGATAAGGACCTGTCTACCTATATGAACGAAATGGGTTGAGGGTTGATAGTAATATAGTATCGTAAAGCATAAAAGCTTTATGCTTTTGCAGCAAAAGAAAAATCATGAAAAGGATACAAAAATTATTTCAGAAAAAAACAAAGAACGTCCTCAATGTTTACTTTACGGCAGGCTATCCGCAAATAAATAGCACACTTACGGTAATGAAAGCACTGCAGGAGAATGGTGTAGACCTGATAGAGTTGGGAATGCCCTATAGCGATCCGCTTGCTGATGGTCCAGTGATACAGGCAAGCGGTAGCCGGGCCCTGCAAAATGGAATGACGATTGAAGTTTTGTTTGAACAGCTAACGGGTTTCAGAAACAAGATAGCTGTACCGGTGATATTAATGGGCTATATGAACCCGGTTTTACAATATGGGTTTGAAAGGTTTTGCGAAGATGCAGCTGCAATTGGTATTGACGGATTGATATTACCTGACTTGCCCGAATATGAATTTGAAACCGAATACGGCGCGATTATAAAAAAACATGGATTAGATTTTATTTTTCTCGTTACACCCGAAACATCAGAAGAAAGAATCAGGAAATTAGACAATTTGAGTAGTGGTTTTTTATATGCGGTAAGCTCTTCCGCTACCACGGGAAGTGATAAGGATTTTACTGCAGTTGAAAAATATTTGAAACGGCTACAATTCATGCAGTTAAAAAATCCTGTATTGGTTGGTTTTGGTATCAAGGATAAGGAAACCTTTGAATCTGCTTGTAAATACGCAAATGGGGCTATAATAGGAACAGCTTTTATTAAGGCATTGGAAGGAACGGTAAATCTTGTATCATCAGTTCATTCATTTATGAGTCGATTGAAATAGTAATATTATTAGAAAATAAACGTAACAAGTTCAATGTATGTTGGATCAATTGATGAAAACGAACAAAAAAAGCGAATGGGAGAACTCAAATTCACATTACTTGTGTCGTCCGTTTTCGGAATAATTTTTTGATAGGGATCATCGGTCAGTTATTCAATGTTTATGTGGATGCAGAAGAGATTGAAGCCTGGTTTCAATTTCACTTTTGAAAAGTGTTGCTGGTTATTTTGCCGATTGATTTTGTTTTTGCCTATGTATGTTTCAAAATAGTAAGGAAAATAATTACAAAGACCATTAATTTAATATTATCTATTTCAGTATTCAGTATCATGTGTTACCTGTTTCTTTTCTTAAACAGTAAGAATGCGATCGGATTGATTAATAAAATGGGAAGCAGGACGTCTTTTATGATTCATGGAGTTGTAATGAATAAGTTGGTTACTATGAATAGAAAGAGAACAAATTATTTTTATGCCATAACGGTAACTGACACTTCAACAACAAGAAACTATTATTTCAATGTGTCTGATTATGTTTTTAAAAGATCTTATAGAGGGGATGTATTTAGTAAAACATTTTATCGAGAAAAATTGGGTATTATTAGTAGAAATGAGGAGGAATGAAAACAAATCAGAGCGATAAACGGGACTCGAAACCGCCACCTTCAGTTTGGGAAACTGATACACTCCCGGAAGAGCTGTGTGGGCCTTAAGCGTAAATAAAGTTAACATGAAACTCGTAATTGTCAAATACAATGCAGGAAATATTCAGTCGGTCTTGTATGCACTCGAGCGAATCGGTATGGAAGGAGTTGTAACGGATGATCACCAACAAATAAAAGAAGCTGATAAAGTGATCTTCCCTGGGGTAGGCGAAGCCAGCACGGCCATGAATTATTTACAGGAAAGGGGATTAGACACCTTAATCAAAAATCTTACCCAGCCCGTGCTCGGCATTTGCCTGGGCATGCAACTGATGTGTACATACAGCGAAGAGAATGATACAACTTGTCTTGGAATTTTTGATACTCATGTGAAAAAGTTTAGGGGTAACTTAAAAATTCCACAAATTGGCTGGAATACAGTAGAAAACATAACTGAACCGATTTTCACAGGAATAAAAGCTGATCCTTATTGTTATTTTGTGCATAGTTATTATGCAGAACGCTGCAAGGAAACTGCAGCAGTAACGGAATATGGAGTCAGGTTCAGTAGTGCATTACAGAAGAATAATTTTTATGGTGTACAGTTTCACCCCGAGAAAAGTGCGGTAGTGGGAGAGCAGATATTACAGAATTTTATTAACTTATAAATTCATCCTAGCTGAGTTCAACTGATAAGTGCAATTTTAAAACAAAAGGCGAAAAAAGCTTTTAAAGGCTTTTTTGCCTTTTGACCGAGTAGTGCAATCTTTGGA
>JAYSXR010000351.1:0-2620 GCA_043717145.1 Chitinophagaceae bacterium
ACGCCATAGCCGTATTTTCTTTCTGTGTGGTCCTGTATGGCAAATGAAATATCTCCTACGCGGTTATTGATAGTAGCTTTCTCAATGCCTTTGTATAAAGATTCTTTGGTTACGCGTACCAATTGTAATACTTCATCCGGTACCTTACCTAAAATAAAAGTGTAGGCATGATCACCATGCCAGCCATTCAATATCACACCCATATCAATTGTAACAATATCGCCTTCTTTCAACGGTTCATTATTGGGGAAACCATGCACTACCACATCATTTACCGATGTACAGACATTGTGCGGGTAACCACGGTAATTATAAAAGGATGGGATGGCTTTATGGTCATTTACAAAATCAGCACAGATTTTATCTATCTGCAAGGTGGTCATACCAGGCTTCAATACTTTAGCCACTTCAGTTAATGTTTTACTAACCAATGTTGCTGCTTCTTTCATCAAAGCAATTTCAGCCTCTGTTTTGTGTATCATCATATTATTTCGTCGCGTCATGGTAAAAATAAACCTGCCGGGCGTAGCCTGACAGGTTCATAAAATTCTATAATATTTTTATTAAATAGTAGTGCTCGATACAGTTTGTCTTCCCTGAACGCGGCCACTCTTCATCAATCCATCATATTGGCGCATCAGCAGGTAGGTTTCAATTTGCTGCAGGGTATCTAAAATTACACCCACCATGATCAACAAAGAAGTACCTCCAAAGAACGAACTGAATCCTTGTGTTACACCTAATCTTTGTGCAAACCCCGGCAAAATACCTACGAACGCCAGGAAAATAGCACCTGGTAATGTAATCTTATCCATAATCGACCCGATATAATCCGCTGTAGGTTGTCCTGGTTTCACTCCGGGAATAAATCCATTGTTACGCTTCAGGTCCTCAGATATCTGTTTAGGGTTAAATATCAATGCTGTATACAGGAAGGTAAATCCTATCACCATTACAGAATAGATAAGCATATACCATGCATTACTGTGGTCATTAAATATTTTTACAATACCCTGTGCAGAATCAATATTGGTAAACGATACAAGTGTAGGCAGGAACATGATGGCCTGCGCAAAAATGATAGGCATAACACCTGCGCTGTTTACTTTCACCGGCAAGAACTGTCGTGCGCCACCAAACTGGCGGTTGCCGATGATCTGCTTGGCATAGTTAACAGGTATTTTTCTAACACCCTGCACCAAAATAATTAATCCCATCACTATAGCAACCAGGATAGCGATCTCAATTAAAAAAATCAGCATACCACCACCACTTTTCTGCCCTTTGGCAACGAATTCCTGAATGATCGATTGAGGTAACCTTGACAGAATACCTACCATGATAATAATAGAGGTGCCGTTACCCAATCCTTTATCTTGTATTTTCTCACCTAACCACATTACAAACAGGGTACCTGCTGTTAAGGTGATCACGGTTGAAAAACCAAAGAAAGCTTTATAAGCCGGAAGGATGGCTTCTGCATATCCGGGACTATTCAAATAAGCTACATAAGCACCCGCCTGGAAAACAGTAACAATTACAGTTAAGTAACGTGTCCACTGATTAATTTTTTTGCGGCCGCTGTCGCCTTCTTTCTGTACTTTCTGCAATTGAGGAACCAGTATGGTCATTAACTGCATAAAGATGGAAGCAGAGATATAGGGCATGATACCCAGTGCAAGGATAGAAGCCTGTGAAAACCCACCACCGGCAAACATATCAAAGATACCTAACAGGCCATTGCTTTTGGCAGATTGCTGGGCCACTGCGATCTTATTCGGATCAAGACCAGGTAACACAATGTGGTTACCCAATCTGTAAGTAAAAACCAAAGCCAGCGTAACAACAATCTTGTTGCGCAGTTCTTCAATGGCCCAAATATTTTGTAAAGTCTGAACTAATTTTTTCACTTAAATGCAATTGAAAGAGTTAATACTCAAAAACCAACGAAGCCACGCCTTTTCTTTGCGTCTGGCAATTTACGTTAAAATTATTTGATTATTTCAACGGTACCACCGGCTGCTTCAATAGCACCTTTCGCTTTATCACTGGCAGCATTTACTTTAAAAGAAAGTTTGGCTTTCAATTCACCTGTGGCCAATAATTTTACCTTATCGGTACGGCTGATCAAACCATTGATGTAGAGATTTTCCAAAGTAAATTCAGTGAACAAATATTTCTCAACCAACTGGTCGATCTGTCCTAAGTTGAATACTTTATATTCTACGCGGTTGATATTCTTAAATCCACGTTTGGGGATACGGCGCTGGATTGGCATCTGTCCGCCTTCATGTGCCATTTTGCTTTTGTAACCGGCACGGCTCTGTCCACCTTTGTTACCTTTAGTAGAAGTACCACCTTTACCGGAAGCCTCACCACGACCGATACGGATTGCTTTGTGCGTTGCGCCTTCTGCGGGCTTGAGTGTGTGTAGTTTCATTTTGTATTGATTTTGAACTTACGGGGAATCACCCCTCGCGTGTTAATTTGAAAATATGCTGATTTGAAAATTTGAAAATGAAAACAAAAATGAATCAACAGTAGCTGACTCATTTTAAAGTTATCTTATTTTCAAATTTTCAAATTGCTTATGCGATTTCTTCCACCTTCACCAAATGGC
>JAYSXR010000352.1:0-2619 GCA_043717145.1 Chitinophagaceae bacterium
TGTGTTACAAGCACAACAAGCGGATGGCAATGCGGGTATCAACGAAGCCACCAGTAAGGTCAAAAGCTATTTTGATACCGGTACTAACCTGATGTATGCCATTGGAGCAATCACGGGATTGGTTGGGGCGATCAAAGTGTATAGCAAATGGAACCACGGCGACCATGATACCGGAAAAGTGGCCGCAGCCTGGTTTGGTTCCTGCGTGTTTTTGGTGGTAGTTGCCACTGTATTAAAAAGCTTCTTTGGGTTATGAGCAGCGTGTACAAGATCAATAAGGGCATTAACCAGCCGGTTGAGTTCAAAGGATTGAAAGCACAATACATCTGGTGGTTGGGTGGCGGGCTGGTTGCCTTATTGGTACTCTTTGCAGCAATGTATCTAATAGGCTTTAATACTTATGTATGCCTTTCTATCATTGCCGTTTTGGGAACGGGATTGTTTATGTGGGTGTACAATATGAGCAATACTTATGGCGAACATGGGATGATGAAAAAGATAGCTAATAAGGGTGTACCCAAAGTGTTGAAACTCGGGTCAAGAAAATTATTTATACAATTGAAAATGAAAATATAATGGAAAGGGATCTGGAAAAATTATGCAAAGGTTTCCGGGTGGAAAGGGATTGTATTCTCTCACCACAGGGAGATGTTACGATGGGCTTTGAAGTGAGCCAGCCGGAGATCTTTGTTTCCAGTGATCAGGGCTTTGAAGGCTACCACCAGACATTGATTAAAGCCATTAAGGTATTGCCAAAATATTGCATTTATCATCAACAGGACTTTTTCCTGGAAGAAAGTTATTCAGCAGATTTTAGTAACCCTTTATCATTTCTATCGCATAGCAGTGAAAGGCATTATAATGAACGCCCGTGTTTGCGGCATCATTCCCGAATCTTTATCACGATGAAACCGAAAAGCCGGAAGAAAACCACTTCGTTGAGTTCTTCTTTACTGCGGAAACACATCGTGCCGGAAGAAAGTTTGAATGAGCAAACCATACAGGAATTCTTTAATGCAGTGGGACAATTTGAAAGAATTATCAATGACAGCGGTTTCGCCTTATTTGTCCGTCTGAAAAATGACGAGTTAATCAGCCATGAAAAGCAGGCGGGTATTATTGAACAGTATTGTTCTCTCGCTACTAACCAGTCGGATACAACCATTAAAGACATTCAATTTAAACAAGATTTCAAGATAGGTGACCAGTATTGCGCCCTGTATACGTTGGCAGATGTAAGCGATCTGCCACCGTTTTGCGGTTCAAGGATGAATTATGATAAATACTCCACTGACAGCACCAAGTCTTCCATCAGCTTTGCAGCACCATTGGGAATATTATTGCCCTGCAACCATATTTATAATCAATATATTTTTATTGATGATGTTCAAAAAACTATCAAACAATTAGAAAGTAAAAAATTGCGGCTGCAATCCCTGTCAGCTTATTCCCGTGAAAATGCCATAGCAAGGGATGGTGTAAATGATTTTTTAAATGAAGCGATTGGCGAACAGCGGCAACCCGTAAAAGCGCATTTTAATTTACTGGTCTTTACAAACGATAAGGCAAGACTAAAAGAATTGGGTAACCAGGTCTTTTCTGCTCTGGCACAAATTGATGCTACTCCTAAATTGGAAACATCGGGTGCGGCGCAGATATGGTATGCTGGTATTCCCGGAATGGAAGCGGAGTTTCCCATGAATGAAGTGATTGATACTTTTCTTGAACAGGCAGTTTGTTTCCTCCATTTGGAAACTAATTACAGGGATTCTGCCAGTGCCTTCGGAATGCGGCTTGCGGAACGTTTATTTGGTAAGCCTGTGTGGGTGGATCTCTCCGATGAGCCGATTAAAATGGGTATCTGCACCAACCGTAATAAATTTATCCTGGGGCCATCCGGTAGCGGTAAGTCCTTTTTTACTAATCACATGGTTCGTTCTTATTACGAACAGGGAACACATATTGTGCTGGTGGATGTAGGCCATTCCTATAAAGGGCTTTGTGATTTAGTGAAAGGCTATTATTTCACTTATAGCGAGAAGAAACCCATCAGGTTCAATCCTTTTTTTATCGCTTCGGGGGATACGCTGGATACGGAAAAGAAAGAGAGTATTAAGACTTTGCTTTTAGCCTTATGGAAAAAAGATGATGAAAGTTTTAACCGTTCAGAATATGTTGCTCTTAGTAATGCATTGCAGCTATACTTTGATAAAGTAAATAACAATACAAACATTTTCCCCTGCTTCGATACTTTTTATGAGTTTCTGCAAACGGATTTTGTTGAAGTACTGAAATTGGATAAGGTGAAGGATAAAGATTTTGACGTATCCAATTTTCTTTATGTGCTTCGACCTTATTACAAGGGAGGTGAGTTTGATTACCTGCTGAATGCTACTGAAAACCTGGATTTGTTACAGCAACGATTTATCGTCTTTGAACTGGACAATATTAAGGATCATCCAATTTTATTTCCGGTAGTCACCATCATTATCATGGAATTATTTATCAGTAAGATGCGCAAACTGAAAGGTATCCGTAAAATGATATTGATTGAAGAAGCCTGGAAAGCCATTGCTAAAGAAGGTATGGCAGAATATATCAAGTACCTGTTTAAAACTG
>JAYSXR010000353.1:0-7700 GCA_043717145.1 Chitinophagaceae bacterium
AGGCTCATGCCCATACCCATATCATCCAAATCGCCATTCATTTTCATCATATCGTTCATCATCTTCATTCCTTCAAAATATTTTAGGCGTGGAAGCGAAGAAGTGAGCTGTTTAATACCATTACTGATAAAATAGCTTGAAGAGTTGGTACGGTCCTCTGTAGTGGCCATAAATTCGTATGCCCCTTCTTCGGGAATTGTTACCACCACATCATAGGTTTCAGATACGGCAATAATCAATCTGTCTACCTCTACAGGTTCAACATCGTTACCATCACTGGCAATCACCGTCATTTTCCCACCTGCATAACGAAGCCAGAAATAGGATGAAGCACCACCGTTTGAAATGCGAAGTCTTACTTTATCGCCTGCTTTAAGTGTTTTGCCATCAATAATTTTTAGATCTGTCTCGGGCTTACCATTCATTAATATTTTATCGTAGTAAACATCGCTTACATCCATTGCCTTCATACGTTTCCATTCGTTGGTGAGCTTCGTTTTGAAATGGCCTTCCCGAATTGCTTCTGCATAGGATTGCGTAGCCCCTTTTTTAATAGCTGCCCAATCGTTAGCATTATGCAGCATTCTATGTACGTTATCAGGATTTAGATTTGTCCATTCGCTCAACAAAATTGGTACTGTTGGCAAATCGTCTATTCCTTTACGGAAAGTTTTATCATCTTCTTTTTTAAGAAAAACAAGATTACCGTACATACCAATTTGTTCCTGTAATCCAGAATGTGAGTGATACCAGTGTGTACCATTCTGAATAACAGGGAAACGGTAAGTATATGTAGATCCAGGAGCTAACTGAGGTTGTGTCAAATAAGGCACACCATCTTCTTTATTGGGTAGAAATACACCATGCCAGTGTAAGGATGTACCTTCTTTCAGCTGATTGTGAACAATAATTTCAGCCGTGTCTCCTTCTGTAAATATCAGTGTTGGCATGGGTATCTGCCCGTTTACGGCAATGGCACGTTTAGTTTTTCCTGTAAAGTTCACCGTAGTTTCCTCTACATATAAATGATAGGTTACTGTGGATCCATTGCTTGTCCGGAATGGGAATTTTTTATTTAGTTTTTGCAGGGTTGATGCAGGAGAATTTTCCTGAGCGAAAGCAAATAACTCAATGAACATTAAAACCGATACCAATATTATATGTTTCATCTTTCTTTTTCTTTTTAACCCTTTTGTTAATTTTTATTATTTTTTATACATTGACCCTTGTAATTATAAAGTTTCTGACACTTTGCCGCAAGTGAGCATACTGCTTCCGTAATAGGGATTTTTTATTTGAATACTGGCACTTAACCAAGAAGTTTTTTTCATCGGACAATAATCAATATAAACAGGTTGCTGCGAAAGCTTTCCTGCTTTGGCCATTACTATCATTGCTGCGGAAAAAGAAGCAAACGCTTCCCTTTGATTTTTTATATCCGTTGATGTACCTATTATGCCTGCACCTGATAAAAGACTTGGCTTTGTTTTGTTAAAAGCTTGTTGGTCCGACACGTCAAGTTTTTTTACGTCTATCTTCTCAACAGTTTCAGAAAATTCCATTGCTTGTCTGGCAGCGACAATTGCATCATTCGTTACCAGTGAATTTTTAATGCCATAATATTTACTAAGTAATGCAGATAGAGCAGACTCATTTTTTTGTGCATTAACAGGGAAAGCAAGAAAGCTAAAAATAGTAACAGTTATTATAACCCGTATATTCTTATTCATAGTATTTGTTTTTATTTTGTAAAAAAAACCAAGGCATTTTACAGGTATGGTATGTTATTGAATGAAATTTTCATTTACCTTAAAATGAAAAGCCGGGTTAAATCGGCTAATCATTTTAACATGCTAGCTCACGGCTTTTAAGATTTTTTATTTAATAGCCTCTGCTTTAAATCCAGAAGCCTCAACAGCTTTTATTACTGTATCTGCTGTAAGATGATCGGCTACAATCGTCAATAACTTTTGTGGACTTTGTGTATCTACAGCCCAGTTATCTTCCCCAACAATATCATTTAGATATGGGGTAGCAGTTGCAATGCAACCGCTGCATTTGATGTTTGTCTTAAATTTTAATGTTTCCATAATGGTTTTTTTATTGTTCTATTTTATATCCCATCTTTTCAATAGCATTTGTTATGTTTTGTATTGAAGTTTTTGAATTATTAATACTGATATCAGCTTTACCGATCTCAATGAAATCTTAACCAGCACCTTCATGTGTTGTGATTATGTTTTTTACAACCATTATACAATGCTGGTTTCCCATGCCTTTGATAACTAATGAATGCTTTTCCATGTCATTTATTTTATAGTGTAAAATTAATTTCAATGCCCTCTTAAACTGTTACAGAATACGCTTGACCTTTTATATAATTTTAGTCCGACGATTTCCTTGTCTATTTTGGTTGTTTGATCTTCAGAACGGCGATCAGCGAACCAAGCCCGGCCAACGCAGCCGCACCTAAGATTGCAATTTGAAAACCATCATTCAAAGCTTGGGTTTCGGCTACTGCATTTGCAACAGATGTTTTAGGTACATGCGAAGCCAGCACTGTAACCAAAGCCAAGCCAATCGTCGAACCTATTAGACTCTGTTACCACCGGCACATCAAGCGGTAAGCCTGGGCCAGCTTTGGTAGTAGTTGATAATTTTTTTGTTGTCGTTAGCTTCGGAAGAACAGGATTCTAAAACTAATATCATTAATAGTAATCCGAGTAATGATTTAATTGTAATGTTTTGCATAATGCTTTTTTTCATTGCTTAATAACTAATTTAAAAGTAGAATGAAGTGGTACGTGGCTGTTTACACTAAAGCCTGTTAGATTTATATTATTTACAGCATGCTGTACAAACAAAAATCCCTGCTAGAAGCAGGGAAATTGTAGAGTACTTTTAAACTCTCCGTATTGCAGGTTTCTCATTTTTTAACCATTACCCCCGCATTTTGCAGTTGTGTAATAAAATATAGCTAGTGCCTCATTATCTTTATTATTTTTTAAGCGTTTTAATGTATGGTGAATCAGTTTTTATTGATGATAACTCCGGATATGCTGATACAAAATTATTTCAGGTTCTCTTGAGAGATATTGACATAGATAGTAAAAGAAACCATCGAGCGTAAATAAAAGCCCTGTAATAATACAGGGCAGTTACCAAACCCTCACTTATTACTAAATGGAAGAAAGTTTAAGCCGCAGGCTGTTACTAACTACACTAAAACTGCTTAGTGCCATCGCTGCACCGGCAATCATTGGATCGAGTAGGAATCCATTGATAGGATATAAGACACCGGCCGCAAGCGGAATACCAATTAGGTTATAGATAAATGCCCAAAATAAATTTTGTTTGATAGTACGAACAGTTTGCCGTGAAAGTTTTAGAGCTTTTGGAATACTGTTTAGGTCAGAGGTGATGAGTGTCATTTTAGCCACGTCCATGGCAATATCGCTGCCTCTTCCCATAGCAATGCTTACATCCGCCTGCGCCAATGCTTGACTATCATTAATGCCATCGCCAACCATCGCCACAATTTTGCCCTGCCGTTGTAATTCTTTTACAAAGGCTGCTTTGTCAGCGGGCATTACCTCTGCTTTAAAATTTTGCAGTCCAGCTTCCTTTGCAATAGCGGCAGCGGTTTGCTGATTATCGCCTGTGAGCATGAACACTTCAATACCCTGGCTTTGTAACTGCCGGATAGCATCTTTTGATGTTGGCTTTATCTTATCAGCAATGGCAATTACTGCAACAACATTATTATCTTCTACAAATAAAACAACAGTTTTCGCCTGTTGCTGCCATTTATCAATTTGCTTCTGCAGATGAGCATCCAGCTTTACGCCTTTCTCTGATAATAGTTTTGCATTACCCACCAGGTATGTTTTATTTTTATATACGGCTGTAACACCTTGCCCGGTAATGCTTTCAATACTGTTCAGCTTTACTGCCATTACCAGTGCTGCATCCAGGTGCTTTACCACTGCTTCTGCCAGCGGATGCTCGGATTGCATTTCAATAGCTAATAAAACTTGTTTCATCGCAGCCTCATCTGCCCCTTCTACGAAAAACATTTCGTCAACCGTTGGGCGGCCTTCTGTGATGGTTCCTGTTTTATCCAGGATCACCGCATTTACTTTATGTGCCAGCTCTAAACTCTCAGCATCTTTAATTAAAATATTATGCTCAGCTCCCTTGCCTACACCAACCATAATAGCGGTTGGAGTTGCCAATCCAAGCGCACAAGGACATGCAATCACTAATACCGTCACAGCCGTTAATAAACCATGCGTAAAAGCATTGTCAGCACCCAGTGTTATCCATAAAATAAAGGTGAGTATGGCTATACCAATCACCACTGGAACAAATATGCCGGCGATCTTGTCTACAAGTTTTTGTACCGGCGCTTTACTCCCCTGGGCTTCCTGCACCCTTTTTATTATCTGCGATAACAATGTTTCTGCGCCAACTTTTTCAGCCTTGAATTGAAAGCTGCCCAGTTGGTTGATTGTTCCTGCAAAAACTTTTTCTCCCTTTTTTTTCTCCACAGGCATCGGTTCGCCGGTTATCATACTTTCATCAACAAAAGACTCACCGGTTGAAACCATACCATCCACTGGAATTTTCTCACCGGGCTTAACCAATAAAATATAACCAGCTTTTAACTGGCTTACCGGGATCTCTTCTGTCTTGTCATCTTCTAAAATGAGGGTAACTGTTTTGGCTTGTAAGCCCATTAATTTTTTTATTGCCGATGATGTATTTGATTTGGCTTTTTCTTCCAGCATCTTACCCAGCGAAATAAATGCAATCACAACCGCTGCCGCTTCAAAGTAAACATGCGCATGTAGGCCACGCTGGTGCCAGAACTCCGGGTAAAAGGTATTGAATGCGCTAAAGAGCCAGGCAATGCCTGTACTTAAAGCCACGAGTGTATCCATATTAGCCCTTCCGTGTTTAGCTTGCTTAAATGCATTTACAAAAAAACTTCTTCCCAGGTAAAAAACCACCGGCGTGGCCAATGCCATCATAATATAATTGCCATAAGGCATGTCCATAAAGAACATACCAATAATAACAATGGGCAGGGAGAGTATAGATGCCCATATAGTACGTTGCTTAATCCTCGCATAATGTTTTTGCTGGGCAGCTTCTTTTATTTCCTGCTGGTTTTCTTTTTCAATCAGCAGGTCATAACCAATTGAACGAACCGTATTTTGAAAATTCTCCGGTGTTGCCACTTTAGGATTGTATTCAACCCAGGCATCCTGGTTGGCGAAGTTCACACCTGCATCTTTAACACCTTTCACAGACTTCAACATGGACTCTACACTAATAGCACACGCTGCACATGTCATTTCCAGCACAGGAAAGGTTTCCTTTTTGTAGCCGCCCTTTAACTGATCTTTTTCCTTTTGTATATTAATTAATGTTGACATGATCTTTTTTTTTACAAAGCTATTTCATCAGTCTGCTGCGGTTGTTACACAATCGACGGAATGATGTATAAAATTTTATTCTTTACTGCCGATTATCTGATATTTTTTTCTTTATTTCTTTTAATGATCTGTAACAGGAAGGATTAAAACCGGTAACCGTTTTAAACTGGCTGGAGAGGTGTGCCACGCTACTGAAACCAAGCCTGAAAGCCATATCGGCAAGCGTTTGCGGGGAATAGACTAAAAATTCCTTTATTTTTTCGATGCGATAATCTATGATATATTTCTCCAGCGTTTTTTGTTCTAATGCAGAGAAAGTGGCACTAATGAGATCATAATCCTTATGGAGTTTTTGGGAAATATATAAAGCGAACCGGAAGCGTACGGGAAAATCAAATACGCCACTATAAATTTCTTCTGTTATTTGTTTAACATCGGTCACCAACTTATGTCTTTTATCCTCCAATAAACTAAAACCAAAAGGTTTTAATTGTGCTTCAATAATACGATGATCGGAAATCTGGGTACCTGCCGAAAACGTTACTTCACCCAGGTATATATCATCGAGCTGCAGCCCGATACTTTCCAGCTCATATTTAACGATGGAGATACAGCGGTTACAAACCATCCCTTTTATATAAACTTTTTGCATGGCACATCATTTTGTGCAGCAAAGTTTAAACAGATAAAATAGTGTCCGTTACTAAATAAGGGAACAGATGTATATAATTATCCGGTTTAGATCTTGTCCAGCGATTTTCTGTTATTCTGTTTCAACTGTTTGAATTGTGAAGGAGTGAGTCCTGTTATTTTTTTAAACTGCTGCGACAAGTGTTGAACACTGCTATAACTTAACTGGTACGATATTTCACTAAGACTAAGTTCATCGTACATAAGCAGTTCTTTTATTTTTTCTATGCGTTGGAGTATGGCATATTTCTCAATGGTAATGCCTTCTACAGCCGAGAAGAGGCCAGTGAAATAATGATAATCCAACTGCAGTTTTTCTTCCAGTATGGCCGATAATTTTTTATTGAACTCTTCTTCACCATATCCCTGCACTAGCGAAATAATAGTATTTTTTATTTGCTCCACAAGTTTTGCTTTTTTGTCATCTAGCAGTTCAAAGCCTGTTTTAACCAGGGATATTCTGAAAGTATCCAGCTTTTCCGTTGTAGGTTCTTCCGTTAGTTTAACATGGCCAAGTTGAATATTTTTATATCCAATCTGAAGTTGATCTAACTGTTGCCTCACCACCAGGATGCAGCGGTCGCAAACCATATTTTTTATGTAAACGTTCATATAAAATAAAAATTAAGGGACTTATTTTAATTTGTTAACAGAATTAAGAATGATGAAATATTAATTTACAGCAGTTAAAATATTCTTAGTTACTCTACTTTCATTTGAGATAGTAATCAGGAAGATTTTTTATCAGAGCCACTATTTTTTATTCTTCTTAAAATTCTCCGCCTGCTCAAAAATCTCCACGTACACTTCATCCCTTTCTACAGGTGGGTAACCAAATTCATCCAGCAACAATATCAACCCCACTTTCAATGCAGATTTTATATCATCTCTTTTATTCCAGTCAGGAAATTTTGCCTGCCCATCTACTAAGTCCTTCACAGCTTTTGCAAGTTCTATCAGTTTTGCTTCAGGATATTTAAAATCATATTTGGCACAAAGCTCTTTCAGTATATCATAAAATGCTTTCTCTTCAAAGTCAATCCCCAAAGCATCTCCGGCAGAAAATTCTTTATGTACTTCACATATTAAGTTTGTTAATTGTTCGGCCATTTCCTCGTAAACTTCACTGCGCAAAATATCGGCTTGGTCCCGTTCGTTGTATCGCTCCACCAATGCCTGCATCTTCTTGGTAAAGTCTACGCCCTTTACTCTGTTCACTTTTTTCATTTCACCAATCACTTTTGCAAGCAATTGTTGCAGCAGTTTTATCTTGGTGTTCGGCAGTTTTATTTTATCAATCTTAGCCAGATAATCCTCATCAAACAGATCCTGTTCTGTTTCATTATCATTACCAAGTTTAAATATTTCCTCTACTCCATCGCTTTGCAAAGCATCCTTTATCATTTCCCTCACCCTCGCATTCATTTGTGCCGTATCCGGCGCATTGCCCTTGGTGAGTTTAAATACAATAGAGCGCACAGCTAAATAAAAATGCGTTTGGTCTCTTTCACTTTGTTGTAAATTTTCGCTGCCCACACAAATATCATAAGCCGCTTTTAGCCGTTTTAC
>JAYSXR010000354.1:0-2603 GCA_043717145.1 Chitinophagaceae bacterium
CCTTTCTGCTTGTTCCAGTTATAGGTATCATCAGCATTTAAAAAACATTCCACTCTTTTGCGGAAATCTTTAATACCACTAATGTCTCCCTGTTCTGCACGGCGATTTGGATCTTGTAGTAAACAATATCAATCAGCCCGCTTTTATCTATCGCAACAATGGAGAAAAGCAAACGCAAAATCACTTCTTACAAATTAAATTAACAGGGGCCGATAAAAACACGGATGGCTATGGCGCAACCGTAACCATTTATCAAAAAAACAACAAGCAATACCTGGAGCAAATGCCTGCCCGGGGCTTTCAATCTACAGTGTCTGCTGTATTGCATTTTGGATTGGGTAAAGAAAGTCTGATCGATTCACTGCGCATTGTCTGGCTTGGTGGTAAAGAGCAATTGCTTATCAATATTAAAGCCGATCAGTTGCTAATATTAAAAGAGAGTGAAGCCACGCTACATTATAAAATTCCCAGTCCTGTAAAACCAATTTTTAAAGAAGTAAACAGCCCGGTGAAATATGCCAATGCAACAAACCAAATTAACGACTTTAAGCGCCAGACATTGTTGGTTAACCCACTTTCTTTTAACGGGCCTTGCATGGTAAAGGGAGATGTAAACGGCGATGGTTTGGAGGACATATTTGCAGGTGGAGGGAGTGGAAAGCCGGGAGCACTTTATATCCAGCAAAAGAATGGCCAGTTCAGTCAAAAATTACCTTCCGTATTTGCGGCTGACAGTTTAGACGAAGATGCGGATGCCTTGTTTATTGATGTAAATAATGATGGCTTCAGCGATTTATATATTGCAGCAGGTGGGTATCATAATTATACAGCCGGTGATGTTTTATTGCAAGACAGGCTGTACCTGAATGACGGAAAAGGAAACTTTACCAAAGCCAGTAATTCATTGCCGATAATGAAGGGCAGTAAAAGTTGTGTGCGTGCCGGAGATGTAAATGGAGATGGTTTTATTGATCTTTTTGTGGGCGGCAGAAATATTCCCGGACAATATCCTGAGACACCACAAAGTTATTTGCTGATCAATGATGGCAAAGGACATTTTACGGATAAAATTGCCGAATTGGCGCCCCAGTTAAAGAATGCGGGAATGATAACGGATGCAGCGTGGCTGGATATCAATCATGATAAGAAACTTGATCTTATTGTTGTGGGCGAATGGATGCCAATAACAGTCTTTATTAATTCAAACGGAAAGCTGGAAAATAAAACTACTACGTATTTCGACAAGGAATATAGTGGCTGGTGGAATAAGCTACTGGTATCGGATTTAAATGGCGATGGCATACCCGATTTAATAATTGGCAATATGGGTTTAAATACGCAATGTAAAGTGAGTGATGCAGAACCTGCTGAAATGTTTTATAAAGATTTTGACAATAACGGATCGGTGGATCCTATACTTTGCTTTTCTATACAACACAAAAGTTATCCTTATGTAACCCGTGACGAATTATTGGAACAGATAAGTATGATGCGTACAAGATTTACCGATTACAAATCTTATGCAAACACAACCCTAAAGGATATTTTTTCTGCAGAAGAAATGAAAGATGTAAAACATTTGCAGGCAAATGATTTAAGTACTGCTTATTTTGAAGGCGGAACAGATGGCAAATTTCATAAAATGGCACTTCCCATTCAAGCACAGTTTTCACCTGTATTTACAATCAATAAAATAGATTATGATAAGGATGGCAAACCAGACCTGCTTTTATGTGGCAATATTAACCAGGCCCGTATTCGCTTTGGTAAGGATGATGCTAATTACGGTATTTTGCTGAAAGGAGATAGTAAAGGTCATTTTTTTATTTGTAGCTTTTTATTAATAGTTGATTATTTTAATAATACTGCCTGCCTTGCTGCAATTCCCTTCTCTTCAAAACCTGGTCTTTTTTTTGTCGTAGATTCTCTTATGTGTAATAAAGGCTCTAGCACAATTTTCTGTTTTGGATGAATACCGGTCTCCTTTTGTTTTAATGTAATTATTTCCATCAACAACTTTAGGGCTTCCTTACCCATTGGCACAGTCTGCTGGTCTATTGATGAAAGCGATGGCGTTATATGTTCACCAAAACTTTCATTGGCAAAACCAATCACACCAAAATCTTCGGGGATGTTTATTTTTCGCTCTTTTAATCCTTTAATAATTCCCAGTGCCGTATAATCCTCAACAGCAAAAACAGCGTCTGGAATAACAGGAAGTTTAAAAAAATAATCAACGGCCGATTTACCAGATTCTATTGATATATCGCCTTGATAAATTAATTCGGGCATTATTTTTATGCCATGCATTTTTAAAGCATCTTCATAACCTCTCAACCTTTCACGAAAACTTTTAATTTGTGGCGGTCCTAATACATGCGCTATTTTTTTGTAACCTTTTTCAATAAGGTGTTCAGTAGCCAAAAAACCACCCTTGTAATCGTCAATCGTTACAGAAGGCACACTCAATTCATCATTGGTTCTATCGAAAAGCACCAATGGAATATGTCTTTTTTGTAACTCTTGATAGTGGCTGAAATCAACCGTTTCTTTTGCAACGGATGCCAGTATACCATCCACTCTGGCACTTAAAAATGTCTCTA
>JAYSXR010000355.1:0-7664 GCA_043717145.1 Chitinophagaceae bacterium
TCTAAAGCCGGGCTTTGCTTTGTATCAATAATTGAGCAATTTTATATTTCAACAATATATCAAACCCAGCCATCCTCCATTTCTTAACGCTTTTTCTCAAAGGCCATTCTCAACACCAATAGAAATGGGCCTTTGCCCTTATTATGCTTAATCCTATAAATTTTAATTCTGAAAAAACAACCCAATTCTGTTTCACGGTCCTTTAACTGGAACGTAATAATAGGCCTGTGGCTGAGGGGTATAGTTTCATTTCTGAATATCCTTACGTTATCACCAGCTTACATCTTTACCGGGCAAATACCGCTCTGTATAATATTCCTCTTCGTAATCCCCGCTTAGCTTAGCCGTATTGCATTATCAGGAAAACAAGCAAAAAAAAATCATATATTCATTGGGTATTTCTTCATTTGCCAAATTACTGAGTATGTGCTTACGATTACTATCCCTTGTATTCATTACCCTTTTTTTGCCATTAATACTGTTATCTCAGGAAGATCCGGTGGATGCAGCCATGAACCAAAAGATAAGAGTGGAGGGCCTTCACCATTCGCAACTGTCATTTATCACTCATTATTTAACAGATGTATCCGGGCCGAGGCTAACTAATTCGCCGGGATACCTGCGCGCCTCTCAATGGGCCGTAAACACTTTGCAAAAGTGGAAACTTAGCAATGTAAAACGTGAACCCTGGGGTGAGTTTGGAAAAGGATGGGATATGCAGCTCTGCACAGTTGCCCTACAACAGCCTTACTATCATCCCATCATTGCTTTTCCCTATGCATGGTCATATGGAACCAGCGGGCCTTTGAGTGCCGGTGCTATTGCCGTGAGCTACGAAGATTCAATAGCCATCCGTACCAATAAAATTAGCCTGAAAGGGAAATTTGTTTTGATAACAGATACCATTACCGCTATTGGCGATGCGTTCAAACCCGATGCGCGGCGTTATACCGACAGTGATTTTGCTAATATGAAAGATGAATTCTGGGTAACCAGGGAAGAGCTGGAACCTTATCTTGATATAATAAAAACAAAAGATTTTTTTATTAAACTCCTGCAACAAAAAGGGGCGCTGGTAATTATTACCAAAGACCATGGAGCAAAAGATGGTACCATACATGCTGATGCCATGGATAGCTACTCTGCCAGCGTAGCTAAAGGGATACCGAAACTGGTTTGCAGTACCGAGGATTTTTTGCGGATACAAAGGTTGCTGGCATCCGGCATTGGTGTACAATTGAGTATCAATATTCAAACAAAATTTACAGTCACAGACCTCAATGGATATAATGTGGTAGCCGAAATACCCGGCACCGACCCTTTATTAAAAAATGAATTGGTAATAATAGGCGGGCATTTTGATTCATGGTATGGGGGTACTGGAGCAACTGACAATGCAGCCGGTAGTGCGGTTATGATGGAAGTTATGCGTATACTTAAAACACTCGGCATACAACCACGTCGTACCATCCGTATGGTATTGTGGGGAGCGGAAGAGCAGGGCCTGGTGGGTTCCTATCAATATGTAAAAAATCATTTCGGTGATCCGGTTACCATGCAATTAAAAGCAGACCAGGCAAAAGTATCTGCCTATTACAACCTGGATAACGGCTCTGGAAAAATACGGGGCATTTACCTGCAGGAAAATGAATTGGTCAGACCTATTTTTAAAAAATGGCTCGAACCCTTTGCCGATCTCGGTGCCACTGCTATCAATCCACACAATACCGGCGAAACCGATCATTATACTTTCGATCGTGTAGGTATCCCCGGTTTCCAGTTCATACAGGATCCACTCGAATATCTTACCCGTACACACCATACCAATATGGATGTGTATGATCATTTGTCAATTCCTGACCTGCAACAAGCGGCTACTATTATAGCTTCTTTTGTATATCATACTGCCATGCGTGCTGAAAAAATACCACGTAAATCTTTACCTAAAGGGGAGAAATGGTTATTTGAAGGATTTTAATTGTTGCGCCGTTCAGTATATCTCGAATTAAGAACGAAAGTACTGAGCAAGTAAATTCTGGGATGATATAACAAAAAAAATAATGTTACCAGGATTTAATTTACCTGATTGTTTTGGATTATTTTATTTTTCTGAATTGTATAACTTTTATCTATTCATACGATGAAACAAAGAAATATACAGAAATGGTTTTTACGGATCATTTTTCGTTTAACAAGGTACCCGATTGCCATTATCTTCATTTGGATACAACTCGGTTTTGTGAAAACGTGTGTCTTTTCTCAAAATGCAGTTACGGGTATTCAGCTAAACCAACTTGGGTTTTATCCCAACGGGCCAAAGCTTGCTGTGGTTACGGGGGATGCTTCTTTATTTAAATTCTATATTACATCAGAAAACCTGCGTGATACATTTTTCACCGGAAAATTAAGTGAAGAGAAGAGATCGGCGTACTCATCAACTAAAACAAGGATAGCTGATTTTACTTCTTTTACTAGAGAAGGTATTTATGTTGTGGTAAACGGGGCAACTCATTCATATCCCTTTATAATTAAATCTGATGCAATTAAGAAAGCCGCGGTGGGCGCCATTAAAGGTTATTACTTTCAAAGAGCTTCCATGCCTTTAATAGAAAAATATGCCGGTAAATGGCATCGAAACGCCGGTCATCCGGATACCAGTGTATATATTCATGCTTCCGCTGCCAACGCACAGCGACCAGAAGGTACTGTTATCTCAACACCCGGCGGTTGGTATGATGCCGGCGATTACAATAAATACATTGTCAACTCAGGTATAACGATGGGGACACTCTTATCGGCTTATGAAGACTTTCCTGGATATTTCAATAAGCTAAAAACAAATATTCCGCAAATAGGTAATGGAATTCCTGATTTATTAAATGAAACTATTTATAATCTTCGATGGATGTTATCTATGCAGGACCCCGCCGACGGAGGTGTTTATAACAAATGTACCAACGCTTCTTTCGATGGTATGGTAATGCCTGGGATTACAAAGACGGCAAGATATGTAGTACAAAAAGGTACTGCTGCTTCATTGGATTTTGCAGCAGTAACTGCTCAGGCAGCACGTATTCTGAAAAAATTTAACAGAGCAATACCAGGCCTTACAGATAGTTGTTTAAGGGCTTCAGAAAACGCATGGCAATGGGCATTGCTAAATCCTGCATTGGAATATAACCAGGCGATCATAAACAGGAATTTCAAACCTGCCATCTCCACAGGTGGGTATGGGGATGGGGATTTCTCTGATGAATGGCTATGGGCAGCTGCAGAATTATTTTTGACAACAAAGTCTGACCGCTATTATAAAGTAGTTGACATGCATCTCAATGATGCAGTTAATTTACCAGGATGGGGTAATGTTGGTATGATGGCATTCTATTCATTTCTTCATTTTAAAAATGATCTTCCTCCGTCATTGTCCCCGGCAATCAATATCATGCAAAACAGATTGATAGGTATTGCCAACAATTATATTGGGAAAGCCGGATCGAATGCCTTTCAAACAGTTATGGGTCAATCCGTGAATGACTTTAATTGGGGCAGCAATTCAAATGCGGCTAATCAAGGGATGCTTTTAATTAAGGTCTACCTGCTTACCAAAGAAAAAATTTACATCGATTATGCCCTATCGAATGTTGATTATTTGCTTGGCAGAAATGCAACAGGCTATTGTTTTATAACAGGTATCGGAACTAAGTCACCGATGTTTCCTCACCATCGCCAGTCAACTGCTGATGGGGTGGCGGACCCTGTTCCGGGCCTATTGGTTGGGGGCCCTAACCCAGGTATGCAGGATAAATGCCATTATGAATTTACAGAACCCGAAATGGCATATTCCGATACTATCTGTTCGTATGCATCCAATGAAATTGCAATAAACTGGAATGCTCCGCTTGTTTATCTGTTAAATAGTATTGAAGCGTTACGAAAGCAGGTAAGGTATAGTTTCTAATAGAAAAAGAGTGATAGAAAGATTGTAAATGTGTTTATTGTTTTTTCTATACCAATAATTGACGGCCAGTGTCTTCACAAACCTTTTTTTTGAAAAATGGTTGAACGGAATGGCAGGCAGATATTCAACAAAGGCACCGAGTTGTAAACCGTGTTGCCAAAGAATTTAAAACTGCTTTTGTTACTTTGCAAAAAAAATTAATGAAGCCTATAATCGCGCTGCAGCTGATTACTGGATTTGGGATGGTATTTATCCAACTTATTCCAGTCACGAACTGATTGCCCATGAGTGGATCAGCTAGGTAAGTAAGAGGATTCCTTTTCTGCATAAATTAAAATGGTTATGAAAAATAATTACTGTATCGTATTTGCAATTTTTTTTGTAAGCAAGGTTGCCGCGTAGGAAACGGTTCTGCAGTATTTATCCGGCACCGACAAAGACCACACCGTAGCCTGGGATTTTATGTGTACCAAAGGACGAAAGAGCGGCAGCTGGTCAAAGATACCAGTGCCTTCGAACTGGGAGCTGCAAGGATTTGGTACGTTTAATTATTACCAGGATACCCAAAACCCTGATGAGCAGGGATTATATAAATACAGGTTTACGGTAGCCCCACAACATGGCGGTAAAAAAATATTTATTGTGTTTGACGGGGCTATGACGGACGCCGAAATAAAAATCAATGGACAAACTGCAGGGCCGATACACCAGGGTGGTTTTTATCAGTTCAAATATGATATCACGGCATTAATCCAATTTGGAAAACCCAATTTACTGGAAGCTACCATAAGCAAACACTCATCCAATAATTCGATTAACCGTGCAGAAAGAAAAGCAGATTTCTGGTTATTTGGTGGACTGTTCAGGCCTGTGTACCTGGAAATAATGCCCCAAACGCGTATAGAAAGAGTAGCTATTGATGCACAGGCGAACGGAGTTTTTAACTTACAGGTATTCGCCAATACTTCGGTCAGGCAAACCATTGAAGCACAGGTGTGCCAGCTAAATGGTAAACCTGTTGAGGGCGCGTTTTCTTTGCGAGTGGGCGATAGTGTATTGCACCATCAATTCAATCATCACAGGTTATGGAACCCGGAAGAACCAAACCTCTATTATGTTTCTGTTTATTTAAAAGAAGGCAATAAAATTATTCATACCATTAAACAACGCTTTGGCTTTAGAACCGCTGAATTGCGCAAGCAGGATGGGTTTTATGTGAATGGGAAGAAAGTAATTTTTAAAGGTGTATGCAGGCATAGCGAATGGCCTGAATCGGGGCGAACATTGAGCCGGCAGGTTCACCTGATGGATATTAAGGCCATAAAAGATATGAACATGAACGCCGTGCGGATGAGCCATTATCCGCCGGATAAAGAATTTTTAGACCTCTGCGACAGTCTCGGTTTATTTGTGTTGGATGAACTTACGGGCTGGCAGGCAGCTTATGATACAACGGTTGGAAGGAAATTAGTGAAAGAACTGGTGGTGCGCGATGTAAACCATCCTTCTGTCGTTATCTGGGACAACGGCAACGAAGGTGGCTGGAACCGTGCCCTCGACAATGATTATGCATTGTATGATCCGCAGAAAAGATTAGTCATTCATCCATGGGAAAGATTTAATGGTACCAATACCAAACACTATCCTGATTTTAAGTATATACAAAATGAAGTAGCTAACCCCAAAGAAGTATTCTTCCCCACCGAATTTATGCATGGACTGTTTGACGGTGGCCATGGGGCTGCCCTGGAAGATTTCTGGAATGAAATGATGAAACATCCATATGCCGCTGGCGGTTTCCTATGGTCATTGCATGACGAAGGTGTGAAACGCAGTGACAGACATAATAGTATTGATGTTGCCGGTAATATGGCGCCGGATGGTATTGTTGGCCCTTACCGTGAAAAAGAGGGGAGTTTTTATACAATCAAAGAACTCTGGAGCCCGGTTTACATAGATAGTAAAGTACCATTTGCCAATCAGCTATCCATTGAGAACCGTTACTTATATACCAACCTTTCTCAACTTAGTTTTGAATGGAGAACAGTTCATTATCCTTCAGCTAAAGAATCGGTAACCAAATCTTCCAGCTTGCAAAAAGGAGTACTAAAACCACTTTTACTTGCGCCGGGTGAAAAAGGTTTTTTATCAATTCCCATCAACAATGATCATGCTGCAGATGCTGTTTGCCTGGTAGCACTTACTAATAAAAGAGATACTGTTTGCAGCTGGAGTTGGGCTTTACAACCTCCATCGCAATATCTACATAATTTAACAAACCCAAGTAAAAAACCGGGACTTACTATTAAAGAGGATGCAAGGGTATTAATAGTAATTTGTGATGGTATTAATTATACATTTGATAAACAAACAGGGTTCCTGCAGAAAGTGTTTAACGGTACAAAACCCGTTTCTTTTGGGGCAGGCCCTTCGTTGGCCGGAAGTAAACAGGTCTTACATCAATTTACTTCCATCAACCATGGATCTCAATATTTGGTAACACCCACTTATGATGGTGACAGTATACAGGTGAAATGGATTTTTGAATCAGGTAAACTTCCCAGGCTCGACTATAGTTATATGGTAAAAGATACCGCAGATTTTATGGGCATCGGGTTTAGTTATCCCGAAGAAAAAATCACAGGTATGAAATGGCTGGGCCGCGGCCCCTACCGTGTTTGGAAGAACCGTTTAAAAGGGCAACAATTCGGTGTTTGGCAAAAAGCATATAATAATACCATCAACGGTGAGAGCTGGATTTATCCTGAGTTTAAAGGATGGCATTCAGAACTCTATTGGATACAATTGCAGAATACGGAAGCAAATTTTATTGTGTACACAGATCAACCTGATATTTATTTGCAAATGTTAAAACCCGTAAAGCCCAAAGCTGCCGGCAATAATAACACGAGCCCGGCTTTTCCGGAAACAAATATTGGGTTTATGCACGGGATATCGGCTATCGGAACAAAGTTTCAATCTGCAGAATTGATGGGGCCACAAAGCAGAAGAAATGTACAGAACAGAAACCATTTTTTTATGGGTACTTTGTATTTTGATTTCCGTTGAATGATCTTTACTAACCTTTTATATTAGGTAACAATGGTTATCAAACAAGCTCTTCTTTATTTAATTTGCTGCAACGGGATATCTACTGTTATTTTGCATCCATTATCCGGTGATGAATCAATTTCTAATTTATCATTTACTAATTCTGCGCGCCCTTTCATATTTGTTAATCGTATTCCTTCCTTAACCGAATCAATGATAAACCCAACACCGTTATCTAAAACGGTCATTCTAAGGTATTTAGGAATAACAAAAACATTTACCTCTATAATGGCTGCTTGGGTATATTTAGAAATATTTCGTAATTGTTCCTGCAATATTCTGTAAAGGGTTAATTGTATGTCAATGCTTATGGCGTATTCTTTAACCTTATCATCAAAATGCTAATGGAATTGCATGATTTGTTTGTGTAATTCTTCCATCGCCGACCCTTTTTGTGAATACTGTATGGTGATGTTTTTTATCTCCTTTGCCAATTTTTTATAAGAATGATAAGCATCCGTAGTTATGTCAGCTTCATTAGAAACGGTTTTCTTTAAGGCGAACTTTAAGTCATCAGCTTTGAATGATTCTATGTGCTCTAGTGAGAGATTACCGGTTCTGCCATCCGGTAATATTTCTACTGCCACCATTAATG
>JAYSXR010000356.1:0-2590 GCA_043717145.1 Chitinophagaceae bacterium
CAGAGTGATTTTAAATTTAATAACGAATGCATTTTATGCGGTTGATGAAAAGAAAAAACAAATCGGAGACGGATATGAACCTACTGTATCAGTAAGTACAAAAAAAATAAATGACAAAACAGAGATAAGGGTTATTGATAACGGCAACGGCATGCCCCAAAATATGATCGATAAAATATTTCAGCCGTTTTTTACAACAAAACCAACAGGGCAGGGTACGGGATTGGGTTTGAGCCTGGCTTATGATATTGTAAAAGCGCATGGAGGAGAATTAAAGGTGGAAACGATAGAGGGTGAAGGAAGTGAATTTATTATTAAATTACCTGTTACCTGAATCACGGATTTATTGGGATTAAAAGATTGCAGGGATGAATATTATTACAAATGAAAAAATGGAAATCAGTGAGATCCATAAATCCGTGCCCATCCGTGATTCAGCCAATTCATGATATTGTAAAAGCGCATGCCGGGGAGTTGAAGGTGGGAACAAAAGAGGGAGAAGGCAGTGAGTTTATTATTCAATTACCTGTTGTCTGAATCACAGATTTATTGGGATTAAAAGATTACACCGATGAATATTATTACAAATGAAAAAAAGAAAATCAGTGAAATCCATAAATCCGTGCCCATCCGTGATTCAGACGAGCTACGATATTGTAAAAGCACATGGTGGAGAGCTGAAGGTGGAGACGAAAGAAGGTAAGGGAAGTGAGTTTATTATTTGGTTGCCGTATATCGTATGACTACTAAACGGGATGTATACACTTAAAATATTCAAAAATGATCATGAGAAAAAATGTATTCTTTTTACTGCTTGTAATTAGTTGCGTTTCCTGTTGGAGTAATTCTACCGAAGTATTATCTCCTGCTGTAGAGACAAACTCATCAGACCCCGCCAAACACAAGTTGTCATTTACTCCTGCAAAAAAAATAAATTGGTTATTGGTTGATATGGATACACTTAAGAAAATACCACCAGGCTATTTTTCTTTTAACAATCTTGCTTCAAAGCCACTTGAGGTCGTTGATTTTTCGCCGCTGAAAAAACCGATAACAAAAGTGAAATTCAACCCCGATACGATACCTCAATCCAGCTTTGCCATTGATACGATAACAGCACAAAAGCTGAGGTTCAGGGTTTCGGTTCTAGGTGTGCCACAACATGTAAAAGCCAATTCGCCCAGATTAAAAGATGGAGCTACTCAAAATCTATTATTATTCGGACAAGACCAGGGATTGCCTGGCACTATTGGACAATCGTTGTTGCAGGATAAGCAAGGATCGATTTGGATGGGAACAGATAACGGCCTGTGTAATTACGATGGGGAATACTGCAATGTTTATTCTATGGAGCAAGGGCTGGCAAGTAATTGGGCGTATCACTTAATGGACGATAGATTTGGAAGGATTTGGGTGGGCACCGACGGCCAGGGTATTGATGTGCTGGATTTAAAATCAGGAATGATTAAACATCTTGGAATGAAAGAGGGTTTATTGAGTAATGTTATCTTAGGAATTATGGAAGATACCGAAGGTTTTATTTGGGTAGCAACATCCGGTGGACTTCAATTAATTAAAGAAAAATTAGGAACTATTACACATATTGGTACCAATGCCGGATTGAAAGGTAATTTGGTGCTGAATTTATTAGAAGATGCTAAAAAGCAGATATGGTTAACTGTTGTTGGATCTGGAATGGAAATTATTAATAAACAGGACAAAACCCTCCGACATCTTCAAAATAAAAACATTATAGCTTACAACAGCAGCGCAACAAATATAGTACAGGATAATAACGGGGTTGTTTACACCTGCTCAGATAACACAGGTATCACTATGGTTGACCTTCAAAAAGGAACTATCGGAAAAATTGGTGTAGAGCATGGGCTTAGTAGTACGGATGTAAGATATTTTGCACGGGATCCAACTGGCAAAATATGGATTGCTACAAATGGCGGTGGTGTAGATGTTTTCAATCCGGTAACAGAAGAGATAATGAATTTTAATGCAACCCATGGGTTAACAAATAATAACGTCTACAGTCTTTTAAATGATATTAATGGCCAGATATGGATTGGTACAAATGGCGGCGAAATAACTATATATCCTTCCACCGGCATAAAGCTGCAACATTTTACAAACGAACATGGACTTACCAATAAGTCATCCTTTGTTTATGCATTAGCAGAAGCAAATGATGGGAATATATGGGTTGGTAGTTTAGGAGGAGGTATAAATATTATTGATAAAAAGAACCACACAGTTAAGATTTTTAATAGAACCAGTGGTCTTTCAGATGACAATGTGCAATATTTATTTACAGACGATGCTGGAAAAATTTGGGCCGCTACAACAAAAGGCATTGATGTTATAGATACGAGGTTAGGAAAGATCGAGCATATGCTCAAAAATTCGTTTGTCAGGGAAATTATTCAAACCGGAAGTGATGAGTTGGTGCTGGCAGGGCAGAGAGAGCTTTTCGTAATGAATAAAAAAACTCAGAAAATAAAAGTTCTTAACAGGTCAAATGGATTAAATAATGCCATAATATGGTGCATAACCCGGAGTAAAAACGGATGGTTATGGTTAG
>JAYSXR010000357.1:0-23081 GCA_043717145.1 Chitinophagaceae bacterium
CCTATTGACTTATGATTTTTTGTGGTAAAATTCTTAAGAATGAAATTAGCCAACTCATTTTTATGGTAGGTTGTTCCATCCGCTTTGAGGTTATTAATTATTTTCAAGTCGTAGAGTGCACTAAAGAGGGCTCCGATTTCGGAAACGGTTAATTGTAAATTCACCTTATGGCCTGCACCGCTGTACCTTTCCTGTCCAAGCTTAGATAGCTTATCAAGGGTTAACTTAAGCATCACATTTAGCTCCTTTTTATAGAGAATTAATTCTTCGGCTATAAGTTCCTTTACTTTACTACGCAAAACATCCTGGGAGTCGCTTACTGGATTAAAAGGATTTATTTTTAGCAAGGAGGAATTCGGCACATTCAGAGAATCTATAATTGTAGGCATTTCAGTTATTAGTAGCGCAATCTCATTCTCGTAGTAGTACAAATAATCTTGAATTTCTTCTAAGTCACACGAGAAGATGTCACCATCTGTAATAGCCTTTAAGTACATTTCCTGTTCACCACGTGGGATTGGATGACCTTCGTTCCTTAACTGATAGAGTCGTGTTTCGAGCTTTGAGAAACACGCTTGTAATTTTGGATCGTTCGCCATATTTATTTCCGCAAAGGTTAGATTAAACGCTTCAATTATATTTGATCAAAGGCAGTAGGTCCAAGTAATGCAAGTTATTGACAGATTGTATGCAAATCGTATGCAAATAAAAAAGCAGCTATGAGAGGTTATTTCATAACTGCTTGATTGTCAAGTGGGCCCACCTGGGCATGATCCAGGGACCCCCTGATTATGAGTCAGGTGCTCTAACCAACTGAGCTATAGGCCCGAAAACAACCAGGTTGTTTTCAAATATGTAAAAAAAGAACTATTTCTTGCTCCAGTGACCTTCCCGACATTGGTCGGGATGCTTTAAACAACTGAGCTATAGGCCCTGATTTCGGTTTACCGTTATACATAAGAGGCGCAAAAATAGCTAAATCAGCATATTCTCCAAGAGAACTTTAATTTCTACTATATTTTTGCCGCATGCAACCCATCAAAAACATCATTTTCGACCTCGGCGGGATTTTTATGAACCTCGATTTCAAATTAACCGAACAGGCATTTATAGAGCTGGGCATAACCGAATTCCCTAACATGTACAACCAGGACCATTCTAATGACCTGTTTGAGCAATTGGAAACTGGTATGATCAGTGCAAATGATTTTTATGATGCTTTCAGACATGAATCGCATAGCCGCCTTACCAATGAACAGATAAAAACCGCCTGGAATGCCCTGCTACTGGACTTCCCGCCAGAAAGACTGCAATGGCTGGATACCATCCGTCAGCAATACAATGTATACCTGTTTTCCAATACCAACAGCATACACTATGATGCTTTTATGGAAATCTTAAGCAGGGAAAATGGTTGTACTGATTTCAGCAAATATTTTAGGAAGGCCTATTATTCACACGAACTGGGCCTGCGTAAACCGTACATAATATCCTTTCAAAAAATACTGGAAGAAGAAAAGCTGCTGGCCGGGGAAACCTTATTTATTGATGATACGGCTATAAACATTGCCGGTGCCCAAAAAGCAGGCCTTCAAACCATTCACCTCGTAGCCCCCAAAACAGTGCTCGACCTTATTTTATAACATCCTATGAATTGGAATGCCGCGTAATCAACGCTAATTTGGAAATACCCATTTATCCTCAACGAACTCACAACTCACGGTTTCATCTCCTCAAACTCAATATAATCCGCATCTCTATCCTTGGGCGGCTGTGTTTGCTGCACCGGTGCGGCCCCGGCCTGTTGTTGCCGGCGCTGCTCCTCCTGCTGTTGTTCCTGCATTTCGCGGATCTTGTCTTTTACCTGAGATGTGGCTTTGCTTACGGGTATCACCAGCTCAAATATAAATTTGTACAGCAGGTAGAGCAGGAATCCGTATACGATAATCTTAAACATAGGATAGCAAAGGTAGGGAAGAGAATAATGAATATTGAACAACGAATATCGAATTATGAACTGAAAACCACTTCCTTATTCAATATTTAGTAAGGGCCGCTTTGAGGAAAAATCAGAGAAATTTGGAAGTTTACCCACAGTTTACCTACATTTGCAATAGACATGAATCAACAGAAGGGAGCGGCTACCGCTCCCTTCTCTTATTTACATATGGCAAACGAAGCAGTATTAGAGAAGATAGAAAAGCTGGTAAATGAGTTACTGGCCGAGGAGCCCGAATATTTTTGCGTGTCCATCCATATCAAACCCACCAATAATGTAAAAGTATTTATTGATGGTGACCATGGACTGGCCATAGAAAAATGTGTTCGCTTTAACCGGAAACTGTATAAGCTGATTGAGGAAACAGGTATGTATCCCGAAGGGGAATATTCTTTGGAACTCTCTTCACCGGGCATAGATGAACCGCTGAAATTGCATCGCCAGTATCTAAAAAATATCGGCAGGAATGTAGAAGTGGTGTTTGCGGATGATACCCAAAAAGAAGGTCAACTGCTTACCGTAACCCAAGCAGATATCCTTATAGAATACACGGAAGGGAAAGGAAAAAAAGCGGTTACACAACAGGTCGTTATTCCATTTGCTAATATAAAATCAACAACCGTTCAAACTAAATTTTAATTGCCTACAGCCGGTGGCTGGAAGCGGGGAACTTAAACATTAAGATATGGCTAGTATCAACCTAATTGACGCATTTCAGGAATTCAAAGATGCAGAAAACATTGATCGTCCCACGATGATGAAAGTGGTGGAGGATGTATTCAAAACATTACTTCGTAAAAAATTCGGCAGCGATGAAAATTTTGATGTGATCGTTAACGCAGAGAAAGGTGACCTTGAAATTATCCGTCGCCGGATGATTGTAGACGATGGTGAAGTAATGGATCCTTTGGCTGAAGTAGGTTATACGGATGCATCGAAAATTGAACCGGATTTTGAAGTAGGAGAAGAATTATACGAAGAAGTAAATATCCTTGATTTCGGCCGCCGCGCTATCCTGGCCGCCAAACAAACCCTGGCCAGCCGTATCAGCGACCTGAAGAAAAATGTATTGATTAAAAAATATGGCGACCGTGTAGGTGATATCATCAGTGCCGAAGTTTACCAGGTTTGGAAAAAGGAAGTGTTGCTGCTGGATGAAGAAGGTAACGAACTGATCCTTCCCAAATCAGAACAGATACCACAGGATTATTTTAAAAAAGGCGAAAACATCCGTGCCGTTGTGGCCCGCGTTGACCTGAAAAATAATTCACCTGTGATCATCCTGTCAAGAACCAGTCCTTTATTCCTGTCTAAATTGCTCGAAATAGAAGTACCTGAAATATTTGACGGATTGATCGCTATCAAAAAAATAGTTCGCGATCCGGGTGAAAGGGCTAAAGTGGCCGTAGAATCTTACGACGACAGGATTGACCCAGTAGGTGCCTGCGTGGGTATGAAAGGAAGCCGTATTCACGGTATCGTGCGAGAATTAAAAAATGAGAATATTGATGTCATCAATTATACCACCAATATCCAACTGTTGATACAGCGTTCATTAACACCCGCCAAGATCAGCTATATGGAACTGGATAATGAAAAGAAACATGCCGAAGTATACCTGAAAGCCGACCAGGTTTCCCTGGCCATTGGCCGCAGGGGCGTAAATATCAAACTGGCCTGCGAACTTACAGGGTATGAAATTGACGTGTATCGCGAGGATGAAGAAATTGTTGATGAGTTTGATATTGATCTCGACGAATTTAGTGATGAGATAGAAGCCTGGATAATTGAAGAATTCAAACGGATTGGTTGTGATACTGCCCGAAGTATCCTGAAATTGACCGCTGAAGAACTCGAAAGAAGAACAGACCTGGAGAAAGAAACGATTGACGAAGTGAGAAAGGTATTGCAGGAAGAGTTCGATAGGGAAGAATAAGCAGCTTTTAAGAGACTATCTTTGTCGAAGTAGTTAAACGGGAGATAGTTGTTAATAAATAACAAACCCATGGACCATAGTCCATTGTTGATGGGTTATCGAATATGGACCATGGACTAAAAAACACTGAATGTCAGAACTGAAATTACCGAGACTGTTAGCAGCCGCCAAAGAATTTAATATTGGCCAGGATACCCTGGTAGAATTTTTGGTGAAGAAAGGATTTAGCCGCGATGACCTGAAGCCAACCGCCAAGCTCCAGGAAGACCAATACTATGCCCTTCAAGCAGAGTTCCAAAGTGATAAAGTTGCCAAAAACAAAGCCGATCAGGTAGAGATACCTAAAGGTGGGCAGGCCGAAGGCAAAAAGAAAAGGGACGAAGAAGAGATCACATTCAGAAAGGAAGATAAGAAACCGGTAGTAGTTAAAGAAGAGCCCAAGCCTGTTGTAGTAGCACCGGTAGTAGTAGAGGCCCCTAAGCCCGAGCCTGTTGCAATTAAAGCACCCGCAATAGTTGAGAAGCCCGCACTGGCAAATTCAGACCATGTAAAAATAGATGCGCCTGAATTGGCCGGAACAACGGTAGTGAACAAGATTGATCTGTCTACCATTGATTCTTCTACAAAACCTAAAAAAACGGTTAAAAAGAAAGAGGCAGAACCTGATGCAGAAGCACCCGCAGAAACCAAACCGACGCCTAAATCAAAAAAGAAAGATGCCCCTGTTGTTGAAGAAAAAAAAGCAGAACCTACTCCAACCACAACACCTAAACCGGTTCAGGTTCCGGAAGAAGACGCGGGTCCTACAATAGAAAATATTAAAGCAGATAAATTAGAGGGCCCTAAGATCCTCGGGAAAATTGAATTGCCTGTTAACAGCGATACCCGTCCCAAACCAATGGGCAGGGAAGAAAAACGCAAACGCAAACGTATTCCGGTAGACAAAGTGCCGGGTACTGGTGCTGGTCAGCCAGGAGCGGGTGTTCCCCGTGATCCAAATGCAAAACCAACCGGCCCCAACCGCCCGATTGTACCTGCCAATAATAATGGCGGTGGCGGACGTGATAACCGAGGCGGCGCCGGATTTAACCGGGGCGGTGCTTCTGGTGGTGGAAGCCGTAGTGCTGGTGGAGGAGGAAATCGTGATAGAAATGCACCGGCACGTAGGGATGATAAAGAAATTGATCAAAAAGCAATTCAGGAAAAGATACGCGAAACCCAGGCCAAACTTGCCGGAACCGGTGGGCGTGGTAAGAGCTTAAAAGCCAAGTACCGCCGTGCCAAGCGCGATGAAGCAGCAGAAGCGATGGGTGAGGAAACCGTAGATAACAAACTGCAGGTAACCGAGTTTGTTACGGTAAGTGAATTGGCCAACCTGATGGATGTGAGTTTCGCCGATGTGATAGGCAAGTGCATGAATCTTGGTATCATGGTATCTATTAACCAGCGTTTGGATGCTGAGGTAATAGAACTGGTATCTAGCGAATTCGGATTTGAAGTGGAATTCATAGGAATTGAAGATGCCGACGAAATGGATGACGACGATTATGAAGATGATGAGCAAGAACTCGTACTAAGGCCACCTATAGTAACCATTATGGGTCACGTGGATCACGGTAAAACATCTTTACTCGATTATATCAGAAGTGCAAATGTAGTAGCCGGTGAAGCAGGTGGAATTACACAGCATATTGGTGCCTATGAAGTAACTCTTCCTAATGGGAAAGCCATTACTTTCTTAGATACACCGGGTCACGAAGCATTTACCGCTATGCGTGCCCGTGGGGCCAAGGTTACCGATATCGCCATCATTGTGGTGGCAGCAGATGATGCGGTGATGCCACAAACCAAAGAAGCCATCAGCCACGCACAGGCTGCTGGTGTACCGATGATTTTTGCGGTAAACAAGATTGATAAAGACGGTGCCAACCCACAGAAAATTTATGAGCAGTTATCGCAAATGAATATTCTTGTAGAAGCCTGGGGAGGTAAATTCCAGAACCAGGAACTATCCGCCAAACAGGGATTGAATGTTGACCTGCTTTTAGAAAAAGTATTGTTGGAAGCGGAAGTATTAGACTTGAAAGCCAATCCTGAACGGGAAGGTGCAGGAACAATCATTGAAGCTTCATTGGATAAAGGCCGTGGTTATGTTGCCACCATACTTGTTCAGAACGGAACCTTACGCCAGGGCGACCTGATCGTATCAGGCCAGCATTACGGCCGCGTCAAAGCGATGTTCAATGAGCGTAACCTGCGTATTGAAGAAGCCCCGCCATCAACTCCGGTAGTGATATTGGGATTGAACGGCGCGCCGCAGGCAGGTGAAAAATTTAGGGTATTTGAAGATGAGGCCGAAGCAAAAGAAACCGCTACCAAGCGTGCACAGTTACTGCGTGAGCAGGGCCTCCGTGCAAGGAAACACATTACATTGGATGAGATTGGCCGTCGTTTGGCACTGGGTAACTTTAAAGAACTTAATATCATTATTAAAGGTGATGTGGATGGTTCGGTAGAAGCCCTAAGCGATTCATTACAGAAATTATCAACGGAAGAAATAGCCATACGTGTTGTACACAAAGGGGTTGGACAGATATCGGAAAGTGATGTACTGTTAGCCACCGCATCAGATGCCATCATTATCGGCTTTAACGTGCGACCTTCTATCCAAGCCAATAAACTGTCTGAAACAGAAGGCGTGGAAATTAAATTATACTCTATTATCTACACTGCGATTGACGAGATCAAGAGTGCGATGGAAGGTATGCTGGAACCCAAGTTCCAGGAGAAGATCACCGCCAACGTGGAAGTACGCGAGGTATATAAATTTGATAAAGCCACCGTTGCCGGTTGTTTTGTACTCGATGGAAAAATTGCTAGAAACAGCAAAATCCGGATTATCCGCGATGGTATCGTTGAATATCCGAGGGGTGAGGGCCAAAGTGCCGAGCTTGGTAGCCTGAAGCGCTTTAAAGATGATGCGAAAGAAGTAGCCTCTAATATGGAGTGTGGTTTAACCATTAAAAACTACAACGATATTAAAGTGGGCGATATAGTTGAGGCATTTGAAGAAGAAGAAGTTAAGCGCACATTATAATGGTTGAAAGTGTTAAAAAAGATAAAAGGGTTAAAGAAGTTAAACGAAATGTTTAACTTCTTTAACCCTTTTTAAACCCACAACATTCACCCCTCTTTAACGCTTCTTTTACCGGTGTTACCTCTTGTTTAACTATTTTTGACTGATATTGAAACTTATGAAGAAACTAATAATATTTGTTTTTGTGATTAGTTGTGCGGCTGATAATGTATCGGCACAGAGCAAGAAAATTGTGGCGGATAAAATTGTAGGCCAGGTTGGCGATAAGATCATCCTGCGTTCAGACATTATGAATTCGCTTGCCGATCTCAAAAGGCAATCACAAGGCCAAGAAAACGTGGTACTACCCAGTGAGTGCCAGATACTAGAAGGCCAGTTAATTCGTAAGGCATTATTGTTGCAGGCGCAAAAAGATTCTTTAAAGGTTAGCGAGGATGATATTGATGCTTCATTGGATAATCGTATCAGGTCGTATATCCAGTCTTATGGATCTAAAGAGATATTAGAAGAGATCGCCGGAAAAACGGTTTACCAGATCAAGGAAGATTTTAAGGAAAGCTTTCGCGAGCAAAAACTTTCCGACCAGATGCAGAGCAAAATTGTAGATGGCATCAAGATCACACCAACTGAAGTAAAAGCGTATTATGGTAGGCTCAATAAAGATAGTTTGCCTTTTTATGAAAGTGAGATTGAAGTAAGCCAGATCATTATTCATCCAAAAGCGAATAAGGATGTGGAAGAATATATTGCCAAACAATTATACGATTATAAAAAGCAGGTAGAAAACGGTGGCGGTGGCAAAAAGTTTGACCAGCTGGCCAAATTATACAGCGAAGATCCTGCCGTGAAAGAAAATGGCGGTCAATACACCCTGAACAGAAATGAAAAAACATGGGATCCCGCTTTCCTTGCCGGTGCATTCCGGTTGAAGGAAGGACAGGTGTCTTCGGTGATTAAATCAAAATTCGGCTTACACATTATCTTGATGGTTAGCCGTTCCGGTGATGAAGCTGTGGTAAAACATATTCTGCGTATTCCTCCCGTAACAGATGATGAGATCAAAGAAGCGAAGCAGTTACTGGATTCTCTCCGCAAAAAAATACTCGATGGCTCTTTAACTTTTGGTGCAGCAGTAAATAAGTTTAGTGATGATGAGAACAGTAAATTCAGCGCAGGTTCCATATCATCGGGTCGTGATGGATCTACTTTTGTAAATATTGACCAGTTGGATAAGGACATGGTAAAACCTCTAAGTATTTTAAAGCCTGGTCAATATTCCGATCCCCAGGTGTATGTAGATGAGCGTGGAAGAAAAGTGGTTCGTATGATTTATTTAAAAAACAGGACTGCTCCGCACCGCGAAAATCTGAAGGAAGATTATAACCGGGTTGCATCACGGGCATTGGAAGAAAAGAAAAATGCGGCGCTTGAAAAATGGTTCAAAGAGCATATACCAACCTACTATGTTAGTATCGACAAGGATTTTGCTACCTGTGCTGGCCTGGACGAATGGCGCCATGCAGCAAACCTGGCTGAAAAAACAAGAAATTAAAAATATATCCAAGGAAAAAAAAATCCCGCACCGGAAAGTGTGGGATTTTTTATGTGCCGGCTAACATTATTTCGCAATAAAAAACGGGGATAAACTTACCCGGTAAAAATTGCATAGCTGTGGCGTGTAACCGGCAAAATAAAAGTACCCCTTCCGTAAAAATCTAATTGTTAACGATATGTAAAAAAGTAAAATTTGGAAAATTGAATGTACGTACATACATTTGTGTTGTGAAATTAGAGCAGGCCATACAAAGCAATAAATTCAAGAACGAAGTGCATAAGGCAGGATTAAATATACTGTACACGGCCTGGTGGCTGAAAACGGTGATGAGTAAGGAACTAAAAAAATTTGGATTAACACATGAACAGTATAACGTATTACGCATATTGAAAGGAAAATATCCTGAACAAATGTGTGTAAGGGATGTTGCCTGCCGGATGATTGAAAAAAGCTCTAATGTGCCGAGGATCATTGACAGACTGGAAATAAAGAAACTGGTAAAACGGTCTACCTCAGCTCTTGATAAAAGGGAAACTGTGATCACATTAACACAAAGTGGCATGACGATACTGGAGGCAAGCACAATAATTGTAAATAAAGCCATGGATGGGCTAATGGAAATCAACAACCAGGAAGCAACCACACTTAACCAGTTACTGGAAAAAGTAAGAACAATAGAAGGGTAAAAAAAGTGTACTTTTTTTGAATAAATACGTGTATATACACATAATAACAAATGCAAATCATGAAAACAGTATTACATAAAGCAAACAGTAGGGGGCATGCTAGTTTTAGCTGGCTTAACAGCTACCATAGTTTCAGTTTTGGCAATTACCATAATCCTGAACGAATGCATTTTGGCGCATTGAGGGTATTGAATGATGATTCGGTACAACAAGGAATGGGATTTTCAAAACATCCGCATGAGAATATGGAGATCGTATCTATCCCATTGTATGGAGACCTGCACCATAAAGACAGCACTGGCCGGGATGAGATCATCCGCCAGTATGATGTACAGATCATGAGTGCGGGCAGTGGGATTACGCATAGTGAAACAAATGCGAACAATGATAAGGAGGTTAAGTTTTTACAACTATGGGTTTTGCCTAAAGAAAATGATATTCAACCACGATACGAACAAAAGACATTCAGGCCCGATGATAGGCTTAATAAAGTACTAACTGTGGTAGCGCCGGATAATGACAAGGCTGTGCGCATAAACCAGGATGCATGGTTTTCTTTGGTAAATGCTTCTGAAGGGTTTACCACAACTTATCAGATTCATAAAGAAGGCAATGGTGTTTATGCATTTATGATTAACGGAAATGTAACCATCAATGATCAGGCCCTCGAGCCGCGTGATGGGTTAGGCATTTGGGAAACAAGTTCCCTTACCATACAAGCCGATACGGATGCTGAAATATTATTAATAGAGGTACCCATGAAAATACAAGGAGTGTAAGTATGAACACAAACAGAACCATCAAAAGTATTTTATATGCCCAGCCAATGGATATGAATGGAATGCCCATCAGGCAACCGTTTCCTTCAAAAAAGGCAGAACATATTGACCCGTTTTTATTACTTCACCACGCCGATATTAAAGTGCCAACGTATGTGGATACCAAACATGCAGGCGTTGGCCCGCATCCGCACCGTGGGTTTTCACCGGTGAGTTTTATTTTAAAAGGTGGCGTGCACCATCGCGACAGCCGTGGCAATGATAATGTAATATATGCGGGTGGCACCCAATGGATGAACGCCGGCATGGGTGTAATACACAGCGAAAGGCCCCCGGATAATATTCAAGAAACCGGCGGCAGGCAGGAACTGATACAATTGTGGGTAAATACACCCGCAAAACATAAAATGGATATCCCCGCCTATCATCCGTTAACGGCAGAAGAAACGCCGGTTGTAAAAACAGCAGATGGATTAATAACCATTCATTTGATCGCAGGTAAACTGAATGATGTGGAAGGTCCTATCAAACCTCTGTCGCCCGTAAATACGTTTACCGCTGAGATGAAAAAAGGAGGGAAATTTTTCTTCGGCATCCCATCTACCCACAATGCTTTTATTTATATGATGGATGGAAAAGTGCAGATAACCGGTGATAGTGAAGTTGATGGAAAATACGTAGCCGTATTTAATAATGATGGAGAAGGGTTTGAACTAGAAGCATTGGAAGACACACATGTATTTATTGGTACGGGTGAACCATTGAATGAACCCGTAGCCTCTCACGGCCCCTTTGTTATGAATAACCAAACAGAATTAATGGAAGCGTTCCGTGATTACCAGCAAGGTAAGATGGGCGTCCTGATTGAAGAATAATAAAAAACACATCATAAAATTTTAAACCTAAAATCAACTAAAATGTCAACCTACAAAATCGATGCAGCACACAGCGACATCACCTTTAAAGTAAAACACCTGATGATTACCAATGTGACAGGCAACTTCACCCAATTTGATGCAACAATGGAAAGCGAAGCCGCTGATTTCAGCGATGCAAAAATTTCTTTTGAAGCAGATGTGGACAGTATTTCAACCAACAATGAACAACGCGACGGCCACCTGAAAGGAGATGATTTTTTTGCAGCTGATAAATTTCCAAAACTCGGGTTCGTTTCAACATCATTCAAAAGAACGAGCGACAGTGAATACCTGTTGACAGGTGATTTAACTATCCGCGGTGTAAGTAAACCGGTAGAGCTGGCTGTTGAATATGGCGGAACGATGACAGACCCTTACGGTCAGGTAAAATCCGGTTTTGAAATCGATGGCAAGATCAACCGTAAAGATTTCGGTTTAACCTGGAGTGCGGTAACAGAAGCCGGTGGTGTAATGTTAAGTGATGAGGTAAAACTGCACCTTGCAGTTCAAATGATCAAACAGGGGTAGAGAATATCGAACAAGGAATATTGCATGTAGATATTTCTTCCTCTTCATCATTTCCCGTTTAGCAGGTCAACCTGGTTACACTTATTTTATAACATTATATAAAACACATAAAACTCATTAAAAACATCCCCGATTAATTTTGTAGGCGTATTATTTACGACTAACTTTCTTTTGGTAGTTAAGTTTTGGGAATCGGCTTAGCATTATTAATGTTATTTCCCAAAACAAGGGCACTCGCTTTATTGCTAATCGCGCCAAATACTATCAACATATTATTGTTTGAATTATTGATTGCCCATCAACCCGGAATCGGTGTTTTGATGATTCTTTTAAATGGGGTAGCCATTATTCAAAACAAAGAAAAATATGCAGGTATTGTGCGAGAGAGGGTAGCTTTATGCAAAGTTTAAAAATGACAACAGCCAGTATTGCTTTAACACATTACCGTGTAAAGCTTCAGAACGGACGACATGAGTTTTCGGCAGATGAACCAAAAGATATTGGCGGAGAAGATACTGGCCCGACACCGGATGAATTGTTAGAAGCTTCGCTGGCCAGTTGTACTGCGATTACCTTGCGGATGTATGCCGAGCGAAAAAAATGGCCGGTAGCAGAGATCATGGTTACGGTTGAGCTGGAAAGAAAGGATAATAAAGCAATCATCTCCAGAAAAATCGTAATAAATGGAACAGTTGATGAAGAGCAACGCCAGCGGCTGTTAGAGATTGCAAAGGCTTGTCCCGTTTCGAAAACATTATTAGGTGAGATAGAGATCAACAGCCATATTTCATCATAAACAAAGCAATCAATTATGCAATATGTTGTACACCCTGCCGGTGAAAGAAGAACGAAAGATGTTGGCTAGCTGCAGAGTAAATTTTCATTCAGCTTCTCATCGTACCAGAACCCGGCAAAGAAAAAATTCGGCCTGCTCCATACATTTAATGATGATCTGGTAAAAACGGTCGGTGGCGTTGATTTTCACCTTCACATGAACATGGGAATAATCAGCATTATGCTGCAGGGTAAGATGAATCATAAAGATACCGTGGGTTGTACCGACGTGGTAGGATAGGACTAGGTACAGATTATGAGTGCCGGAACAGGTTTGCGGTACGAAGAACACAATGTTGGGCAAGAAGAGGTTAGGTTCCTGTAAATATGGATAGAGCCTAAACTGGATAACATCAATCCCCGCTACCAAAGAAGATATTTCCCCGAAGAGAAACGGAAAAACAAATTGCAGGTTATCGTTTGTAATGAAGAAGGGATTGATCACTGCTGGATTAATCAGAATGCCAAACTAAGCCACGGATTTTGAGAAGGAAAAAACAATAGAATACAAAATGAACCCGGTGAATAAATGTATTTATTTGTTTGTGTTAGACGGTAGTATATCAGTCCCAGTTCAAACAGTTCATAAAAAAGAGGCTATTGGCGTTTGGGATACGGATACAATTCATATTCATATTGAACAGGAAGCCCGGTTTGTTGTTATAGAATTACCTATTAATCATTAATCAATACTGCAGGTAAAAATCTGTCAGTGTAAACAGAACAGAAGATGAACATAGAAATAATATCGGGCAGCCCGCGAAAAGACAGTGTCTCGCACAGGGAAGCCCTGTTTTTGCAAAAATACCTAGTAGAAAAAACCAGGCATTCAGTGAATATAATTGACGTACGTGACTGGAACCTGCCCCTGTTACAACAGGTATTTACAAGTGTAGAAAAGACCCCCGATGCCTATAAGCCTTTAGCCGAAAGAATGTTTGCGGCGCAGGCCTTCATATTGGTAACGCCGGAATATAACGGAAGCTATTCACCTGCGTTACAAAACCTGATGGACCATTTTCCTAAACAAAGTCATAAAGCTTTTGGCATTGTTACTGCCTCTCCCGGAGCCATGGGTGGAATGAGGGCCAGTCAGCAATTGTTATTATTAATACCGGCTTTGTTTGGGGTAGCGTCTCCCCATATGCTGGTTACGCCCATGGTAGATAAGAAGTTTGATGCCCAAGGTAATTTAACCGATGCCGGCTTCGAAAAGGCCATCGAAACATTTACCAATGAATTTCTCTGGTTGGCAGAAACCCTGAACCCCGAAATTTCACCGGTGTACAATTAACTTTAAAAAATGTGGCGGAGTTGTACCTTCCCACTTTCTCTTAATAACTATCATGAGCGACGACATCAAACACGAATGTGGGCTGGCCTATATTCGATTGAGAAAGCCTTTCTCTTATTACCTGCAAAAGCACGGATCTGTCACCTATGGCCTTAATAAGCTATACCTGTTAATGGAAAAACAGCATAACCGCGGGCAGGATGGGGCAGGAATAGCCACGGTAAAACTAAATATAGAACCCGGCAACCCCTTTCTCCACAGGATGCGCAGCAGCGCGCAGCAACCTATTGCCGACCTGTTCTTTAAAATAGGACAGGAAATTGCCGAACTCGAAAAATACCAGGCTGATATTAAACAGCACCCCGGCTTAATGAAGGGCCACCTGCCTTTTTTGGGAGAAGTGTTATTGGGCCATTTGCGTTATGGCACGCAAGGAAAGAACAATGTAGAATTTTGTCACCCGTTCATTAAACGCGACCTGATGCCCGGCAGGAACCTGGCATTGGCGGGTAATTTTAACCTGGTGAATACAGATGAATTGTTTGACCTGATAAATATGAGCCCGGGCGATTTTCAGAAACAAAGCGACCTGGCTGCGATGATGGAAGTATTGCATTATTTTTTAACGAAAGAAGATGAGCAGCACCCCAATGCTGCAGATATTGCCAAAGTATTAAAAAAGGCAACGCCATTATTTGACGGTGGCTATACAGTGGGTGCCTTATTGGGCAACGGATATAGCTTTGTAATGCGTGATGCCCACGGCATCCGTCCGGCCTATTATTATATTAATGATGAAGTGATTGTTGCTGCCAGTGAAAGGGCCGCTATACGAACCACGTTTAATGTGGGCGAGAATGAAGTACTGGAACTTATGCCCGGCATGGCATTGATTGTAGATGATAATGGAAATTATACCATTGAGCAAATATTAGAACCCAAAGAAAGAAGGGCCTGCAGTTTTGAGCGGATTTATTTTTCGCGCGGCAGTGACGAGAAAATTTACAGAGAGAGGATTTCACTGGGCCATCACCTGAGTAAAACGGTTTTGGAAAGCATCAGTTACGACCTTAAGAATACCATCTTCTCTTACATACCCAATACTGCAGAAGTAGCATTTTATGGTTTGGTAAAGGGCATGGAAGAATACCTGAACAAAATAAAAGTAGAACGCATACTCAGTTGGGGAAATGATTTTACACCCGAAAAACTGGAAGAGATGGTAACCCGGAAGATCCGCCAGGAAAAAATTGCCATTAAAGATGTAAAGCTACGCACCTTCATTACCGAAGATACGAACCGAAATGAGATGGTGCAGCACGTATACGATATCACCTACGGAACGGTTCGCAAAAACGAGGATACGCTTGTAGTGATCGACGATAGCATTGTACGTGGTACTACCTTGAAAGAAAGTATTGTTCGTATGCTGGCGAGGTTACAACCCAAGAGCATCATCGTTGTATCTTCTGCCCCGCAAATACGTTACCCGGATTGTTACGGTATTGATATGAGTAAACTTGGCGATTTTATTGCCTTCCGCGCAGCAATTGCTTTACTTAAAGAAAGGAATATGGACGGCCTGCTGAAAGAGGCACATGAAAAAATAATAGAACTACAACGAAACAACCAGCTGCATACAGAAAATGTGGTAAGACAGATATATAAACCCTTTACCACCCAGGAAATCTCCGATAAAATTGCACAACTGATTACACCTGTCGGGGTGGAAGTTCCGGTACAGGTAATCTATCAAACGATCGAAGATTTACATGATAGTTGCCCAACCAATACGGGCGACTGGTACTTTACCGGTAATTATCCAACACCAGGTGGTAACAAAGTGGTGAATAAAGCATTTTTGAATTATATGGAAGGGAAGAATGTGAGGGGGTATTAACCCCCGGCCCCCTAAAGGGTTACACTCTGTAACATACCGCATTAATATTCATTCCCGCTCCAACTGAAGCAAACATTACTAGATCACCCGCGTCCATTTCATGTGCATCTAATAATTTATGTTTTACCAGGTCGTATAAAGTAGGGATGGTAGCCACCGAACTGTTACCCAGTTTATGGATGCTCATGGGCATAATATGTGAGGGCACTTCTTTCAAACCATATAAACGGTATAGGGCTTTTACAAATCCTTCATCCATTTTTTCATTGGCCTGGTGCAGGAAAAATTTTTTTACTTCGGTAACATGGATGCCGCATTTGTCCAGGCAGGCTTTCATAGCAATGGGTACGTTTTTAATAGCGTATTCGTAAACCTTGCGCCCCTTCATTTTCATAAACCGTACATCAGGATCGGAGCCGGGTAAATTGGACTTTGCAAAATGCAGGTAAAACGCTTCCTCTACACAATGGCTTTGAACCCTGGTGGCGAGTATGCCCGTTGGTGCATCAGAAGGTATGGCTTCCAGAACAGTGGCCCCGGCACCATCACTGAAAATCATGCTATCACGGTCGTAAATATCAATTACACGGCTTAATGTTTCGGCGCCGATGACAAGGCATTTTTTGGCAATGCCAGCTTTGATATATGCATCTGCCTGGATAATTCCCTGTATCCAGCCCGGGCAACCAAATAAAATATCATATGCTACACAATCCGGATTGCGGATGCCGAGGGCATGTTTTATCCTTGATGCCAGTGCAGGCAACACATCTATTTGAATGGTGTTTTTTAAAATATTACCGAAATTATGCGCCACTATAATCTGGTCCAGTGTTTCAGGATCTATTTTGGCATCTTCAATAGCGAGCCTAGCGGCAATGGTGGCCATATCAGAAGTGGTCATGTCACTAGCGGCATAACGCCGTTCCTCAATACCGGTGATATCTCTAAATTTTTCTATTATCTCATTGGGCGGTGCTACTATACGTTCATTGTCTTCACTATAAAATTCCTGCAGTGCAAACTCCCTGTTGGTTTTAATATGTGGGGGGATGTAACTTCCCGTACCGGTAATAACCGTTCTGATTTGTGGCATGAGCAATTAGGTTAGATCTTTTATCAACCACACATGGTGTGATTGTCAAATTTAATAATTATTCACGCAGAAAGAAGGCATATACAGATAAATAGGTAATAAAAAAACGACCGGTTGTAAGTTACCGGTCGTGTATAATCATATTGAAACCTTTATAATCAGAGATACTTGTCGCCTTTATTGCGTTTCACTTCAGCCACATATTCTTTAATAAACTGTTCTTTTTCTTTTTTACAGATCAGCAATACATCCTGGGTATCAACCACAATAAAATCATCCATGCCCTGCAATACCACCAGTTTTTCATCAGGAGCCGCAACCATACATTTTGTTGCATCAATTACAATCACATTTTCACCGGCAACGGCATTACCCAGGTAATCTTTTTCTAAATTATCATATGCACTGTTCCAGGTACCAAGGTCGCTCCAACCAAAAGAGGAAGGTATCACATACACATTGTCAGCTTTTTCCATAATAGCAAAATCAATGGAAACATTGGTGCATAATGGATAAATCCGGCTGAGGGCTTCTTTTTCATTAGCAGTGTTAAAGGAGTCTTTCTCGCCATCGAAAAGATCAAACATTTCGGGCTGGTATATTTCAAAAGCTTTTACCAATGTCTTTACCTGCCATACAAAAATACCCGCGTTCCATAAAAAATCGCCACTGGCCAAAAAGGTTTTTGCCAGGTCAAGGTTGGGTTTTTCTGTAAAAGTTTTTACCTGGTAAATTCCATCAGCAACAGCCAATGGCTCATGTTGAATATAACCATACCCGGTATTTGGGTGCGTTGGCTTAATGCCTAATGTAACCAACGCTTTAATATGTGCCACAAAATCCAATGCCTGCAATGTGATCTTCCTGAAATTTTCATTATCCATGATCATATGGTCGCTGGGCGCAACTATCAGGGAAGCTTCGGGGTCTTTCTGCAGGAGTTTAAAAGAAATGTAAGCTACGCAAGGGGCCGTATTTTTCCGGCTGGGTTCAGCCAGAATATTATCGTAAGCCAATTCGGGCAATTGCTCTTTTACAATATGGGCGTATTCTTCTGTGGTAACAACAAATATATTTTCAACTGGAATAAAAGAGGCATAACGCTCATAGGTCCAGCGGATGAGTGATTTACCCGTGTTCAATATATCGAGAAACTGTTTGGGATAAGCTGCGCGGCTACTTGGCCAGAAACGGCTTCCAATACCACCAGCCATTATAGCTACATAGTGATGCTTATTCATTAGGGTTGCAAGGTTTTTTAATTAGCGATGCAATATTACAGGCTTATTCCACGTATCCGGTAATATATTGCTATGAATTAGTTACATGATTCCCTCTTTTACAAGGTCGTGGATGTGTAAAATACCAAGGTAAATACCGTTATCTTCCACAATTAACTGGCTGATATCATTATTTCTTAATACATCCAATGCTTCTACTGCCAATAAAGAAGGCTGTATTGTTTTTGGGTTGGGCGATAAAATATCCTTTGCCGTTATAGATTGGATAATATCACTTTTTTCCAGCATCCTTCTCAGGTCGCCATCGGTTATAATGCCGGTTACTTTACCGTTCAGATCTATCACTGCTGTTGCACCCAATCTTTTTTCTGTGATCTCTACAATCACTTCCTTTAAACTGGCCGTTGGCAGTACTTTGGGGCTTTCATTAGCAATATACAAGTCGGCCACACGCAGGTATAAACGTTTGCCCAGGTTACCACCCGGATGGAATTTGGCAAAATCCTGGCCACTGAAACCATTTAACTGCATCAGGCAAACGGCTAGTACATCACCCATTACCATTTGCGCGGTAGTGCTGCTGGTGGGGGCAAGGTTATTAGGACAGGCTTCTTTGCTAACGGTGGTGTTTAAAATAATATCTCCCGAACCTGCCAGAAAACTTTCCATATTGCCCACCATGCCGATCAGGGTATTGCCGAAATTCTTTATCAGCGGAACCAATACTTTTATCTCGGGGCTTTCGCCACTTTTACTGATAATCATCACTACATCCTCTTTCTGTACCATACCCAGATCGCCATGGATGGCATCTGCCGCATGCATAAACAGCGAGGGAGTACCGGTAGAATTTAAGGTGGATACGATTTTCTGGGCCACTATGGCACTTTTGCCTATACCGCTTACCACCAGTCGTCCTTTTGACTGGTGAATGGCTTCCACGGCTTTTTCAAAAGCGGCGTCGATAAATGCAGCCAGGCATGCAATAGATTGCGCTTCTAATTGTATTGTATGTAAGGCGGTTTGTTTAATAGATGAACTCATACCGTGCAAAAGTAAAGTTTAGTCGCAAAGTGAAGGTATTGCGGCGATACTTCATTAACTTCGTTATCCTTTTTACGGGCGTTCTGCCAAACTGAAGGGAGTCTTAACTGAATATTACCGCCATATCCGGGCCTCTTTAACCAAGCTGTTAAAATTTTAAGCGAATATTTCAGCTAAAAGAACTAAATTATCTATTTGAAAAGTGCCATCCCTTGAAACGGGACGGGAAGAAAATGATTTTGATACATGGCAACAGTTATTAAGAAAAAAACCGCTAAATCTACCCCCCCGGTTACCAAAACCGGAGCTAAGACCGTTACAGCGGCTAAAAAAGGGTTCGCAAACCATTCCTACGATATTCACGCTGCATTAGAACAATATTTCGGGTTCAAGGATTTTAAGGGTACCCAGGAAGAATCTATTAACAGCCTATTAAATGGCCGTGACACGTTTGTGATCATGCCAACAGGTGGGGGTAAAAGCCTTTGTTACCAGTTACCTGCGATGATTATGCCGGGTTGTGCCATTATCGTTTCGCCCCTTATCGCTTTGATGAAAAACCAGGTTGACCTCGTTAGGGGATACAGCGAAAAAGATGATGTGGCTCACTTTCTGAATTCTTCCCTGAACAAGGGCCAGATAAAATTAGTGAAGGATGACCTGACCACCGGCAAAACCAAATTGCTGTATGTGGCGCCCGAAACATTAACCAAGGAAGAAAACCTTGAATATTTCGCCGACTTGCCCATTTCATTCTTTGCAGTGGATGAGGCGCATTGTATTTCCGAATGGGGACATGATTTCCGCCCGGAATACCGACGCTTGCGTGAGATGATGGATATTATCAATCCGGATATTCCTGTGGTGGCTTTAACCGCAACAGCTACGCCCAAAGTAAAAAGTGACATTGTAAAAAACCTCGGGTTGCGCAACCCCAATATTTTTCTGTCTTCTTTTAACCGCGCCAATCTCTATTATGAGATCCAGCCTAAGATTGATAAAGACCAAACGATCAAAAGCATTGTAAAATTCATTACGGGCCACAAAGGTAAAAGCGGAATCATTTATACCCTTAATCGGAAAACGACCGAGGAGCTGGCAGAAATATTGGTGGCTAATCAAATTAAAGCAGTTGCCTATCATGCAGGTCTCGACCAAAAATTGAGGGCCAGGCGGCAGGACCAGTTTTTGAATGAAGAAGTACAGGTAATTGTTGCCACCATTGCTTTTGGAATGGGTATTGATAAACCGGATATCCGGTATGTGATCCATTTCAATATTCCTAAATCCATAGAAAATTATTACCAGGAAACGGGCCGTGCCGGGCGTGATGGAATGGAGGGTCTTTGTGTATTATACTATTCGCATAAAGATGTTTCCAAACTTGAACACCTGATGCGTGATAAGCCCCTTAGTGAGAGAGAAGTGGGCGCGCAACTAATAGATGAAACGGTAGCGTATGCAGAAAGCTCTGTCTGCCGCAGGAAAATACTATTGCATTATTTTGGTGAAGACAGTGAGGAGGCTAATTGTGGTAACTGTGATAACTGCCTTCACCCAAAAGAAAAAATTGAGGCTAAAGATGATGTGGTAAAATTATTAAAAGTGGTGAAAGCACTTGATGAACGTTTTACAACAGATTATGTAGTGAATGTAGTTATGGGAAAATTAACCCCGCAGATAAGTATTTACCGTCATGATGCATTACCGGTATTTGGTTTAGGAAATGACAAAGACAACCATTTTTGGAACAGCCTGGTAAGGCAAATGCTGTTGGAGAACCTGATTAAAAAAGATATAGAAGAATATGGGCTGTTGAAGATGACAGATAAAGGTGAGAAGTTTATAAAGAAGCCCGCATCATTTAAAATTGTGTTGAACAATCTATTTGAAAATGCACTGTTTGATGAGGATGAGAGTGAGAATGCCTCACAAACGGGTGCGGCAGCAGATGAGAAATTATTTGAGATGCTGAAAGAACTTCGTCAGACAGAAGCCAGGAAAAAAAGCCTGCCGCCGTTTGTGATCTTTCTTGAAAACTCATTACAGGATATGGCTACCATTTACCCCACTACGTTAGAGGAAATGGAAAAATGCCAAGGCGTAAGCAAAGGTAAATCTATTAAATATGGTAAACCTTTTGTAGAACTTATCGCGAAATATGTGGCTGAAAATGATATTGAAAAGCCGGATGATTTTATTATGAAGAGTGTGGCCAATAAAGCCAATAATAAAATATACATCATCCAGAATGTTGATAAGAAAATACCACTCGAAACCATTGCCAGGAACAAGGCACTGAAGTTGGATGAATTACTGGAAGAAATGGAAACCATTGCTGCCAGTGGAACCAAGCTGAACCTTGATTATGCAATAGACGAATGGCTGGATAAATATGACCAGGAAGATATTATCGAGTATTTTAAAAGCTGCCAGACCTCTTCATTACAGGTAGCACAGGAAGAACTAAGCGAAAATAATTATAGCTGGGAGCAATTGAAAATTATGCGGATTAAGTTTTTAAGTGTGTATGGTAATTAACTGCTGATTTTTTTGATGTATAAATGCTTTGTATGAAGTTCGCTTAAACTGAGCGGGCTTTCATTTGCCAGTGTTCACCACGTAAAAGAGGGTTAGTGATAGAGATAGTTAGGTTGCATGCAGAGTAACGATATTGTTATATACTCTTATATATGAATAAGGGTCTCTATAAAATCTCTATAAAAATCTCTATAAAAATCTCTATTAAGTCCCTGTAAGTTCTCTGTAAGGTCTCTATTATGGCAGCTGGTTTTTTTAATTTTAGGGCAGCGGTTACAGGGTGTTCTGGGTTTGATTAAAGTAAACTATTTTTTCGAAAATGATATTCCGCTTCGCCATAAAATCTTTAGTCAGCACACAGTTGTCTGCGTAAATAATATACTGTTTCGTTTTGGTTTGTATGCTGCTCAGGAAACCGTGATTGAGTGTGGTAATGGTGCCCGGGTCATAAATAAAATAGTAATTCGTCTGGTTAAATACACCTAACAAATAAGGGATGTTTGAATGAAGGGTATTGATAAGGGCTGTTTGGGTTTCTGTATAAAAAATATAACACCGCATTTTTTCAATACCAACGGCTTCATCGTGGGTGCCGTCTTCATTAAAAAGGGGTTCGCCTAATTCATATAAATAAAAACTCCTGCCCATGTCTTCTTTATCGGCATACCCGTTCATTACCAGTTCATTACCCGTTTTACCCTTTCGGCGGAAATGGTTTCGGCATACTTTTCTGTTTCAATTAAAATGAATTTGCGGCGTCACCGTCTTGTTTGTTTAGGTTGAGGACAGCGTGGGCGGTTGTGCCGGAGCCGGCGAAGCTGTCAAGAACGGTATCATTATTTGATGTGCAGGTAGTAAAAAATTCACTTAATAAATCGATTGCCTTTGGCTGAGGAAAGTCATTCTTATTTAGGCCAGGAAAAAGATTACCAAAAGCAGATTGCCCCTTTTCTATATAAAACTTAGAATCCTGCCAGAATGTAAATAATTTCTTTTTTACATTTTCGCCGTCCGCTAAAGTTGCATAACTTTTTCTGTATACTTTCCATTTGCGTTTCGATTTTATGGCAACTAGAAGATAATTATCTTTTTTAGCAAGATCTGTCTTTGTTATCCAACAACCTTCAAATCCATCAGGCCATAATGGAAATACAGGAATATTGAATTCAGATATCTTTTCTAAAGAAACAGTACCTGAAGCTTGGTTAATATAAAAAGTATAATAAGGATTCGGTTGGGTTCGCCTTTTAAACTCTCAGTGCGTATTTCTTAACTCAAGCAATCTATAACGGCCTCTGTTATCAGCCAATTTATATTTTTTTTGTATCAACGTATCACTTTTTATTACGCTGAAGGAATCCTTTTCTTTTTTTGTTTTGCTGAATATTGAAATATATTCATGGTTTGTACTAAAATACTTGTTCTGACTCCTGCCTTTTGGGTTGCATAACAAAGTTATTTGTGCAATAAAATTATTCTCCACAAATATCTCATTTATTATAGATCTAAGATGAAATGTTTCTATTTCATCTAACGAAATAAAAATAGCCCCATCCTCCGCCAATAATTTATGTAGCAATTTCAATTTCAGATACATCAAGCACAACCACTTATTATGCTTGATTAAATCCTCC
>JAYSXR010000358.1:0-2576 GCA_043717145.1 Chitinophagaceae bacterium
ATTTAGGTGTAACCAAAATAATTTTTGCTCAGTGTTTTTCCAATTGCAAAGAGTTCATTTTTGGTTTCAGTTAAAAATTCATGCAGGCCTTCTTCTATAATAGAATCGGGGGTTGAGTATTTTACTTTGGTTTTTATTTTGCCGATCATAAAATCTATCTGGTAAAAATCAGCCACATTTCTTTCGCTTTTCAGCCGTTCAAAATAGCGGTGCAGCCGGTTAATTGAATACAATACCGAACGGGGAAACTGATCATTTAAAACAACCTGCCCAACCACATTGATGGCCTCAAAAACACCGCGGTAGGTTTTTAAATAGAGTTCGTAACCCGATATGGACAAGAGTAAATATTTCCAATACGTAGTGTCGGTTGTTACATCCATATCATAATTAACATCACTAAATTTTACATCTAAAATATCCGCCGACTGAACAGCCCTTTCAAGGTACTTACCCATATTGATAAATGAATTGCCCTCACCTCTTGCCATGGTAATGTCTGTGGTTCCAAAATATAAAACGCCATGTTTTATAAGCATATCCAAAATGGTAATAGGATCGTCTTTTTGTAACCAATTTGCCAACTCTTCCTGCCGCACTGTGTGGTAAAAATCATTCAGGCATTGCCACATTTCTTTGGTAATATGGTCCTGCACACTCCTGCCATTTTCCCTTGCATGAGTAACCATATTCAACACAGAGTTTGGATTGTCTTTTCCAACTACCATGTATTGTAAAACACCCCTTGTATCATGTGCCAGCGCATTGGCACGTCCCTCTTCTAAAAAAGTAAAAATTTTTAGTACCGGTTTCCAGGAGAAAGCCTGCACATCATCCTGCGAAGAGGCGTAATTAATTTTAAGCATGCGCAAAATACCGTCTGTTCTTTCCATGTAACGGCTCATCCAGTATAAACTATCAGCAACTCTACTAAGCATAATAAATATAGTGATCCCTCTTATTCCCAAACCGGGTTTTAGAAAGGGTTGTTTTAATAAAGTGAATAATTTTTTTAAAGTTTTGCTGAGCAATATTTTAAAAAAAGTTTAAATAATAGAACTTCAACTTCAGAAAGATTGATGTGCCAACACCCATGTATCCTTACTTCCACCACCCTGGGATGAATTAACAATCAATGAACCCTCTTTTAAAGCAACTCTTGTAAGACCGCCGGGTACAATTTCTATACCTCCCGGACCACATAAAGCATAGGGCCTTAAGTCAATTCTCCTTGGTTGTAATTTGCCATCCATATAACAGGGAGCGGAAGATAAACTGATGATAGGCTGAGCGATAAACTGTCTTGGATCAAGCAGTACTTCTGCTTTGTATTTTGTGATTTCTTCTTCTGTTGCAGCGCTGCCCATTAGCATTCCGTATCCACCACTTTCATTGGTTTTTTTTATTACCATTTCAGTAATGTTCTTAAAAACATGTTCTCTTTCTTCATCTTTACCTAACTGATAAGTAGGCACATTTTTAAGGATAGGTTCTTCATTTAAGTAATATCGAATCATTGCAGGAACAAAGGTATAAATGGCTTTATCGTCTGCAACGCCATTTCCTACAGCGTTTACAATGGCCACATTGCCTTTTCGGTAAGCGCTCATAATACCGGCAACGCCTAACCTGCTGTTGGCGTCAAATACCAATGGATCTAAAAAGTCGTCGTCTACCCTTCTATAAATAACATCTACCTGTTGTAGTCCCGAAGTGGTTTTCATGTACACTTTGTGATTGTCTACCACAAGGTCACTTCCTTCTACCAGCTCAACACCCATTAGTCTTGCAAGGGTAGTATGTTCAAAGTATGCCGAATTATAAATGCCCGGCGTTAGTAACACAATCGTAGGATTTTTATTTTGCCTTGGTGAAAGTGATACCAGGTTTCTATGTAGTATGGTGGGGTATTCTGTTACGCTACGAACATTGTTTTGTGGTAACAGATCTGGAAAAATACGTTTGGTAATTTCCCTGTTCTCCAGCATATAACTTACACCACTTGGTGTACGCAGGTTATCTTCCAAAACATAAAAGGAGCCATCGTTGTTGCGAATTAAATCAATACCTGAAATGTGAATATAGATGTCGTAAGGCACTGGAAAATTGTGCATCTCCCGCAGGTAATGTGGACAACTGTATATCATATCAGCCGGCATTACACCATCTTTTATAATAAACTGGCTGCTGTAAATATCTTTTAAAAATAGGTTGAGCGCTTTAAGCCGTTGCTTAATTCCTTTTTCTATAAAGTCCCATTCAGCTCCGGTAATAATGCGAGGAATAATATCGAAGGGAAATATTTTTTCAATTCCTTCCCCACTGCTGTACACAGTGAAGGTGATTCCCTGGCTCATAAAAAGTCGTTTGGCCAGTTCTTCTTTTTTATTGAGTTCGTCTACAGAAAGCTGCTGCATAAACATAATGGCCTTTTTGTATTGTTCCCTAACGGATGCATCGCTGTACATCTCGTCCCAGGTGTTGGCGTCTACTAAATAAGACTGCAGTAACTCGCTTGTATGCATAATAAATCGTTTAAGAGATTAGCTGGCATGCAAATCAACAAAACCGATTAT
>JAYSXR010000359.1:0-7581 GCA_043717145.1 Chitinophagaceae bacterium
GCACAAAGTTTACCACTTGAAGAGATTTGTTGATAGCATTTTTTAACGGCCTTGCTTTGTAATAAAAGCATGGCCAATCAAGTGATATCAATGCAACAGATTCGGGCACTCATTCAACTTTTAGAAAAAGGCTTCTCTTTGAGGGCCGTTGCTGCTCAATTAAGTATATCCAGACAGTCCGACTTCTGCAGTACCTATCGTGGTATGTTCAGCCTCTCTTTACATTGATTTCCTGGATTCCTTTTCTATTTTGCCTTGATGTATGTAATACTCGTAGTAGGAAATTTCTATGCACTGTCTCGTCCTAAAAAAGCCAACCACTTCATGTAAATGCCCTACACCATATCCTTCGAGATTACTTACCATACCGGCCTCTCTTGCATTAGCCAGTGGTACAATCAATCCTTTAAAACCTTCTTTGCGCGCCTGTATGGCAATGGGTTAAGCACCTTTAATGGATTGTACCGTGCCATCCAAACTCAATTCACCCATGATCACATAATCTTTTAACCGTTCAGGTTCTGCTAATTGTTCACTGGCGCCAAGTATGCCTATGGCGATGGGCAGATCAAATGTCGATCCGGTTTTGCGAATATCAGCTGGTGCCAGGTTCACGACTAATTTCGTGTGCGGCATATAATAATTATTGGTCTTGATGGCACTTTCTATGCGTTCAAAACTTTCACGTATGGCCTTATCGGGCAAACCAACGATGGTGTATTTCTGTCCCATGCAACATTCACTTCAGTGGTGATATTGATGGCCGTAACACCATATACGGCACTGCAGAAAGTTTTTACAAGCTTACCCAACTGTTTTATAAACACAGAGATGCCGTTGTTATTGCAGAATAACTACCGTCACTAATAAAAACAGAAAGGTACTTGTATGTGGGAAACTAGAATAGCGTATTTATACCTAATCCTAATTTTTGAAAAAAGTGGTTTAAAAATTAATTCCACTGAATGGCAAAATAGAGGCAAGGAGTTTTACCGATATTGGTAAGGTTGTGTAATACCATGGAGTTGAGTAAAACAACATCACCGGCATTTGCTTTTTGATGATCTGTGCCTATCTGCATTTCTGCATTACCATCCAGCATGATTATGATCTCTTCATTGATATGGGTGTGTGGGTCGTGACTTTTAAAACCTTCATTGAGTTGGGTTACATGAATATCAAAACGGTTAAACATGGTTGTTTGCCTGTCGAAGAACTGACGTGTGCCACCTTTGTCAGTAGGTTTGAAAAAGATGTCTTTCCAGTTGATCATAAAAGAACCACCTGCTTTTTTGCCCCGCTCGGCATCAGGCAGTTTGATAGACCGATAAGTCATTTCATAAAACTGCGCATCGGTTGACCCGGTATTCTCAATGTGGATATTGTCTCCCGGTAGTACACATATCACAGAGCCACGATCTAAAATGGCGGAACTATCTCTCAGGGTTATTTTCACTAGCCCATTTTTAATGATGAAAAACCGCTCAAGGGGGAATTTACTGCTGTAGGTTGACGTCTTCCCTTTTACCAAAGTAATGGCGGTTATCATATGCTCCGCAAGTATGGAACCTGATCCGTTAAAGATAAATTTTGTAGTTCCCTCTCCATCAGAAACAGAATTAGTGCTATCCAATCTATATACTTTGGCTATAAGGGGCAGCAGCTGTTTCTGTGAAAAAGTGCCGGCACAAAAAAACAAACTCAGTAAGGAGATGATCAATTTCATAATATTATTTTTTAAACATTGTTGTATTCGGATGAAAGATTTTCCATGAATGCCAGAATTCTTGATAGGCCTGTGGGTGTAATAGCTGGCCGCCTTTTAGCTGACCCTCAATACAAATCCCGCTTATTTTCCAGGTTGAATGTGTTTTAGTGTCTTCCATCAGGTCTTTGGAACTACCGGGTATAAATTGTATTGCCTCACCGTTAAAGGTCCTGTTTAATGCATAGAAAGTTTTCCCGTTAGGCTCAATGGTTAGCATGAGGGGTGTACCATCTAATGAGTCTGCAATCATTTTTTCTTTTAGCAAGCCATTCCAATCGTACGCCCTGCTTTTACCTCGAATACTGATACCTACAACCCACGATTTCGGGTTCCAAGACAAGGAATCGCGACGTTCTAATTTGCCCTTAAGGGTGCCTTCATCATAACCTTTCAAATCGGCGTATTGTTTTTTATAATTACTGTCGGCCTGTAATATTTTTGAATAGGGATACAAAGCCAGCCAATCACCCAAACGCATTTGTGCGGATGAGAGCTCAGCTAACTGGCTACCCTTTAGTTTGCCGGCAACGGCAATGCCTGTAGCCTGTTGCCACCAGCTTTTTGTGCTTGAATCTTCAAACATGGCATTAAAATGATCCATGCCTACCAAACGAAAATGCTCAGGAAAACTGCCAACATAGGAACTAAACACACGGCCTGTGCGACAAACTGTGCAATACGTAACGATAATGGGGGCTTTACTAAAAGAGTCCAGCACCTGGTGATGGTAGCCAATAATCTCTATGGGGTAGGCCCTGGCTTCGTTATTTGCGGCAATACCAATAATTAATTTGTCGCGGTTGGTTGTATCGTCAGTCGAGTTGACAAATACCATTTGTTTGGACTGATGAAATATCTTGTCGGCAAGAAAACGGAAATTGAACAGGTAAATGAGTACTCCATAACTCAGCACTACTACTACTAATATTATTTTTTGCCAAAGCTTTCCTTTGGTAATAAAATGCATGAACGGACCTACCGTAATGATAATGCCTATTATACGAAGCCACCAGATATTAGTGTGCAGGAAATATGCAAGACCAATTGAATTCAATTGCTGACTACCTGGAAACGGCATAATGAAATACACTTTCAGGATTTCCAGCACCAGTAAAAATAATAGACCTGAAATGAGCCATACAGATTTTTTCATAAGTATCCAGTCGTTAGGTACGTCAAGATAATTATAATTTTTCTAAAAGGGCTACCACGCCCTCTTTTCGTAATATTAGGTAACCCAGCCTGTCATTACTGATACCTTCTTTTAATTGATAACTGAACAACAACTGATCGTCTTCTACAGAGGTTTCAAAATAGTGGAACTGGATATTGCTATATTTTTTCAGGTCTTCTCCAATTTCGTAAAGATGTGTTGATAATACGAACAAAGCATTCTGCATTTTTCGTAAGCCTTCTATCACTGTTATGCTGCATTTAACGGCATCCTGCTGGTTAGTGCCTTTGAACAGTTCATCAATTAATATCAGCCAGTTCTTACCATCGCTTATTTTTTCAATGGTATTTTTTATCCGTTGTACTTCGTTGAAGAAAAAACTTTCTCCTTTCACAATATTATCCACTACCTGGATATTACTCAGCAGCCCGTCAAAATAACTCATCTCCATTTCCGCAGCAGGCACTCCCATGCCTAAATGTGCCAGGTAAACGGAGATACCTAATGCTTTAATAAAAGTGCTTTTGCCAGCCATATTGGCACCGGTAAGAAAAAGAAAATTCCTGTTTACAGAAAGTTCAATATCATACGAAACGGGTATTTCGAGTAATAAATGGTGCAGGCCTTTTGCCTTAATATGCGGCTCTTTTATTTCTTTAATCGAGGGGAAGCAAAAAGAATATTTTTTACAGGACAAAGCGAGGCTCATATAAGCATCCAGCCTACTGTAAATATCGATCAGCTCAAAAGCTGCATTTTTAAAATTATACAAAATAAAGCCGCCATAGGTTAAAACATCTACAGGCGTTAGTGCTTTTTTATTTTCTTGTATCAGATCTTGTATCATGGGTTTACAGAGCAGCGTATTCATGCGTGATATCCAGGTAGCTAATGGCCTGCTGAGCGGTTTTTCATGTAAAATATCTACGATCTGTTGCAGCCCTTTTGTAAAATCATATGCATGTTCTACCGAATATCGGATTAATGAAAAATCATGTTTATTAATGAACTTATAAGTAAAAGCATTGAATACGTTTGGTTGCTTTGAAAAACTGTTAATGGGGTATTCGTAATATTTTTCAATCATCATAATCGTTCCGTTGCTTACGGTAACGGGCCATTGCGTCGATATTTCAATAAGTTGTTGAAGCGTTTGTTGGGTATCAAAAATGTCTTTAATATCATCTAATGGCTTGCCCAGTAACTGTCGTAGGTATTCCCTACCACCATTTGTCTGGGTTTGGTTTAGGTGATGGAAAACAGATTGCTCTTCCTCATTGTGAAAAATTGAAAGGTCGGAGAGGGTGGTCTTGTCTACCTGCATTCGTGTTGGTTTGTAGTTTGTAATATGGGGTTTGGGTTTGAAGTTAGGTAGTTGTGAATGATTTTTACACCTTAGACAACCAACCAGAAACTACCAATTTTTTCATCTGTCAAATCGCATCCGCATTCCCCTCTGTGATTCATCAAACACCCCATTTCCATAAACCAGGTGACCATTTATAAATGTGTGGGAGATAGTGGCCGGCGAAGAAAACCCTTCCAATGGGCTCCAACCGCATTTATAAAGTATGTTTTTCTTGGAGATAAGGGTTGGCTTGTTCATGTTCACCAATACCAGATCGGCATAATAGCCTTCCCTGATAAACCCCCGTTCTTTTACCTCAAAACAGGTGGCTACGGCATGACTCATCTTTTCTACCACTTTCTCCAAACTGATCCTGCCTTCGTTTACATACTGCAGCATCAATAGTAAAGAATGCTGCACAAGTGGCAATCCGGCATGGGCATGTTCATAGTCTTCCTGTTTTTCTTCCCAGGTATGAGGGGCGTGATCCGTGGCAATTACATCGAGCCTGTCATCTAGTAATGCCTGCCATAATGCTTCGCGGTTGGAAGGTGCTTTAATGGCGGGGTTACATTTTATCTGGTTACCTAATTGGGCATAATCATTACTGGTAAAATGTAAATGATGCACACATACTTCCGCCGTTATACGTTTTTCGGACAGCGGGATCATATTGGTGAACAATTGTAATTCTTTTTCGGTACTGATATGCAGGATGTGTAAACGGCTATTATATTTTTTAGCATACTGTATGGCCCTAAAGGAGGATTCGAAACAGGCCTCTTCATTCCGTATGATGGGATGATCAGATATTTCTAATTTATCTTTACTATTTTTTAGGCTTAGGAGATTGGCTTTAATAATGGCTTCGTCTTCGCAGTGCGTGGCAATGAGTAATTCGCTGCCGGCAAATACTTTATCCAGCATCAGGGGGTTGTCTACCAGTAAATTTCCGGTAGAGGAGCCCATGAATATTTTTATACCACAGACATCCTTTTTTTTATCGTTGGTCCGTAATATTTCTTCAATATTGTTGTTTGAAGTGCCCATAAAGAAAGAATAGTTTGCCAGCGAGGTTTTCCGGGCAATCTCGTATTTGTCTTCCAGTAAATTATGTGTAAATGCCGGCGGGTTGGTATTGGGCATTTCCATAAAACACGTTACCCCACCTGCCAAAGCCGCTTTGGCTTCGGTGTAAATAGTGGCTTTATGGGTTAAGCCCGGTTCGCGAAAATGTACCTGGTCATCAATGGCACCGGGGAGTAAAAATTGGTTTTTGCCACTGACTTCAATGCTCGCTTCTTTTGTACTGATGGCATCAGCGATTTTTTCAATCCGCCCCTTTTTTAGCAGTACATCACCATATATCCTTTGTCCTTCATTAATAATACAGGTATCCTTGATCACATACTGTTTCATAGCCTGAAAATTTAAGTAATGCTGTGTTAGTGATGCAATTTATTAAATCCGGCAGAAAGAAACGGCGGAAAGCTGAAGATTGGGGGTAATTGGGAGTTGTGAATGGTGAGTAGTCAATGGTGAGTGAGATACTTTTATACACGGATAAGAAAATATTTGCTATTCATTATGAACAACTGACTGGTCACTATTCACAACTCTCTTCCCTAATCTTCAAAATGGAGCGAAAATACCACCATTCGTGAAAGTATTTTATCAAGTACATTGGAATACTTCAGATTTGGATCGAGCTGGTGGATATTGGATAGGCCGTTACTGATTTTTATTTCCGGTGAAATGGTTACAAACGGCAAGTAAAAATTAAAACCCATGCCTATTTCAAAACCAAAATCGCTGCGTTTGAGTTTGATGATATCGTCTACGTTCCTGGCAGAAGAATTACTCGACAGATCGGTATCAAACTTAATCCCACCCAATAAATAGGTCCTGAAATTACCTATCCTGTCTGAGTTGAATTTGATCTGAATAGGAAGACTTACCAAGGTGGAGGGCAATATCTGGTTTTGAAAACTGGCTTCCCCCGGTTTTGTTTTACTTAAGGTGTACGCAATATATTTGGCGCCCCCGATAATCAGTTGCGGATTCACCCGTACCTGGAAATGATCGGTGAGGCGCGCTGTAGCCATCAGACCCATAGCAATACCGCCACTGGAGCCGGGTTCGGCTGAAAGTATACTGTCATTCTGTAAAAAAAGTGCTGATTTAGACAGGTGCAGATAAGAGTAATTATAGCCTAAGGTCAGGCCAAAATAATAAACGAGATCGTCGTGGTTACGACGATAAATCTCCTTCTGTGCAACAACTTGTAAGGCACAGACAAGGATGATAATGATTGGCAGGACTACTTGCTTCCGCAGTAAATAGTGCATATTCCGAAACTAAGCTTTTTCAAATAAGTTTGGGTAAATCCTGCTTCATGCATAATGGTTAAGAAAGTTTTTCCTTCGGGGAAGGCTTGAACACTATCGTTCAGGTATTGGTATGCATCTTTGTTTTTAGCGAATACTTTTCCGATGGCCGGGGTTATCACATTCATATAAAAATGAAAAACGCCTGATAAAAACCGGTTATTTGATTTTGAAAACTCCAGCACCACCAATTTCCCGCCGGGGCGCAGCACACGAAACATTTCCTGTAAGCCCTTATCAAGGTTTTGAAAATTACGTACCCCAAAGGCAACGGTTACAGCATCAAAGGCATTGTCTTCAAACCTGATTACTTCACTATCGCCGCTTTGTAATACAATATGGTTGGCAAGCCCCAGTTTGTCTATTTTTTTTCTACCCAGTTCCAACATGCCTTCAGAAATATCTATGCCCGTTATTTTTTCAGGGTGAAGCATATGGTAAGTCATAATGGCCACATCACCCGTGCCAGTCGCTACGTCTAATATTTTTTTAGGTGCCGTTGCTGTTAACTGGCTGATTGCCTTTTTGCGCCACCATATATCTATACCCGCACTTAAGAAACGGTTCAGGAAATCGTAACGGTAAGCGATGCTGTTAAACATATCAGCCACCTGCTCTTTTTTGTTTAATGCGCTATGTTGGTAAGGCATCACCTCATCATGTGCAAATTTTGCCATAGGCTGCGAAGATATTGATTTTCCACTGCCGTGTTTTCGTGATAACTGCTTTTTAGGTATAACATAGGTTAATATTTCGCAAAATTTATTTGATTCTGTACGTTCTTTTCTGTTTCAGAAGGGTTTCGGCGTATTATCTTCGTTGTGAATGAGAGCGGTTATTTATAAATCAACTGGTTCCTGGTATGTGGCGAAGGCCACAGACGAGAAACTTTATAATGCACGTA
>JAYSXR010000360.1:0-22895 GCA_043717145.1 Chitinophagaceae bacterium
AAATGGCGCAGATGATGCAACAGAAGTGCCTACATTATTGAGTCAGATAAGACAGCCAATAGGTAGTTTTAAGGGAGCTGGGGCATATGATAAAGAGACGGTGAGGCGAGAATTGAATAGGCTTGGGATCAAGCAGGTGATCCCACCTCAACATAATGCGGTAGTGAGTAAAAAGGGCTCACATATCTGCGATCAAGAGATAAACTCATAAGAATAATAGCTCTTACTGATAGGACAGCATGGAAAGTGCAGAGTGGATATCATCAACGAAGCAAAGCAGAAACAGTGATGTTTAGGTACAAAACTATTATCGCGGATAGTTTATCTGGAAGGAAGATAGAAAATCAACAAACCAAAATAAAAATCGGTTGTAAAATATTAAATACCGTCTTACAAATCAATAAGCCAATAAGTACTAAAGTAACCTGACTATCAAAATGGATGGGATACTTTGATTTAGTTCTTATTCATCCAAGAAAGCTATATAGAATTCAAACAAAGAAATATCCACCAAAAAAAAACGGTAATCTATGACTTGCCTACAGAATGGATACCATTATATCTATATAAGAATAAATACTATTCATATGCACCTTGTGACTGCAGCAATATGAGTCGGCAAATACTTACCGATTCATTACTGATTTAGTGAGGGTATGGAAGACCTATGGCTATGTGTACTCAAGGCAGTCAAAAAAATAAACAGTGACACGTATTCAATTTTCAGTAAAAATTATTTTTCCCCTTTATAAAGTACCGGAGTGCCTGAAATTATCAACTTACATTTCATCAACCCAGAAAAAAGAATAGCTGTTTGGGAATATGTGAGTGAAAAAAGAGAAGGGTACAGATAAACTCTTTTTGTTGCCAAAGAAAATAGTAAAAACTTTCATATAATTGTAAATTATTCCACTAAAAAAACAGATGAATTTACATTTGAACAACCTAATTTTGTTACACTGTTAAAGAACAAAAGAAAGAAAAAATAACCGTTTACTTAAATTTTCATTTTTTATAAAAATTTGCTACGGCTGCTGTCTAACAGGTACAAAGTGAACCTACACTGATATTGTTAAAGAATGGTCAAATAGTTTAGCGGCAATCAGGTGTTGTTTCGGCGCAACATTTCCAACAGTTATTTGATCAAAATCAATCGCTTTAACACAAACAGTTTTAAAAATAAAGTAGGAAAACACCTGCCCCATTTCGTATTGATATCTTATCCTATTTACAGCAAGTTCTATATTTTAGCAGTAATGGTTTGTAACTCCAGATAAAAATCAAACCATGATTGCCATAGAAAAAATATGCTTAAGCTGTAACCAAAAACTGCATGGGCGCACAGAAAAAAAAATTTGCAATGATTATTGCTGCAACACGCATAATAAATGGCTCAACAGTGACGGTAATAAGTATGTGCGCAATATCAACCATAGCCTCCGTAAAAACCGGCACATTTTAGAAAACCAGCTGCCCGGGGAGCGATCCATTTGCAACACTAATAGGCAAAAGCTACCCAGCAAAGGATTTGTTTTTACACACTATACCCATACATGAATAAAAAAGGAAACAACTATTATTTCTGTTACGAATTTGGTTATCAGGTATAAGAAAGAGAGCGGGTGGTAGTATTGAGAAAAAAGGGGGATACTTATTGAATAATCAAGAAGAGTTTTTGAATATTAAAGTAAAATAAATAGTACATGAATCAAAATCCGTTATCCGATTTGTCAGTACTTGATTTTTACTTTCACCACGCCATCATTTATCATATCTATTTTTTTAGCCGCTTTCCTGGTGAGGTCTATAATCCGTCCTGCAACAAAAGGACCACGGTCGTTTACGCGCACTTTAACGGTTTTACCATTTGAGAGATTAGTTACTTTGACCCTAGTGCCAAATGGTAATTTTTTATGCGCAGCAGTAAGTTCAGAGGAGTTATAGATCTCACCATTGGCTGTTTTCTTTCCGTTATACGTTTCTGAGTAGAAAGACGCCAGTCCGGTTTCTGTGCCGCTCACAGCCGAAGGCATTGATTTACGGTGGCAGGCACTTATTATGATAACGAGCAACAGTATGCCCAGTCCTTTTTTGATCATGCAACAAATCTATCTTGAAGCATACTCAGTTGAAAGAAATTATTTTCAACAATGCGTGATTATTGTTGATAAAGGATAGAAAACGCCACAGATTAACAAAGAAAATTCAATTACAATCTCTTAATCTGTGGTAAAAAATTACGCGAACGGGGCTTTTACAATTTTGGCTTTCACCAGTGTATTGCGGATATTAATAAAGATATCATTATCCAATCCCCCAAAGCCTGCGGCTACATAACCCAACCCTATTGCTTTTCCTAATGAAGGTGCCTGTGTGCCGCTGGTTACTTTACCAATCGTATTGCCTGCTTCATCTTTAATCAGGTAATCGTGGCGGGGTATGCCACGGTCTATCATTTCAAAACCCACCAGCTTGCGTGTTACGCCGGCAGCTTTTTGTTTTTCCAGTATATCTTTCGCTGTAAATTCTTTGGTGAATTTGGTTATCCAGCCCAGGCCGCCTTCCAATGGCGTCGTGGTATCATCAATATCATTCCCATATAAACAGTACCCCATTTCCAAACGCAAGGTATCTCTCGCACCAAGACCGATGGGTTGCAAGCCTTGTGGTTTGCCTGCTTCAAAAATGGCATCCCATATTTTTTCAGCCGCACCCTCCTTGTCTTCAAAATAAATTTCTACCCCTCCAGAACCGGTATAGCCAGTGGCACTTACAATTACATTATCCACCCCAGCAAATTTTCCTTTAGTGAAAGTGTAATATTTCAGGTTCATGATATCGGTATCTACTAACGGTTGTAATATTTTGGTGGCATTTGGCCCCTGGATCGCCAACAGGCAGGTTTTTTCGCTGATGTTATGCATCTCAACACCTTTGGTATTAAACTGGCTGATCCAGTTCCAGTCCTTTTCAATATTAGACGCATTTACCACCAGCATATACGTTTTGTTCTGCTCAACGCAGTACACGATCAAGTCATCTACAATACCACCTTCTTTATTGGGCAGGCAGCTGTACTGGGCCTGTCCATTATTAATTTTAGACGCATCATTCGAAGTTACCCGCTGGATCAGGTCCAGTGCATTCTCCCCTTTCAAAATGAATTCCCCCATATGGCTCACATCAAATATCCCCGCATTCTTACGTACGGCCGCATGCTCATCGTTAATACCGCTGTAACTGATAGGCATATTATAACCGGCAAACTCAGCCATTTTCGCACCAAGTGCTATGTGTTTGTTTGTAAACGGGGTATTTTTCATTTGTTTGTTGGTTTGTGCGGGCAAAAATAAGTGAAGCAAGTGGGTGTAAAAATAAAAAAGCGGTGTTTTCACACCGCTTTTGATCTGATGGTTTTACCCACACAAGCTTATTATTACTAAAAAACTACTCGTCTGTCGCCAAATTCATCTTCACCTGCGCACCAATCTTTTTTATCCTTGCATAAGAATCATCTGAATTTTCATTTTTGTTCAGTTTAATCAGCAGCTTTCCAGGGGTTGTTTTTATGTAAAGGATAGTGTTATCCGTTAAAGTAATGTAGGAATTCATTTTAGCATTCTCAAGCATTTTGTTTGTCTTCAACCGGTTATCAAGGAATTTCTGAAGCTGGCGGGTTTTATTTTTTCCAAACGAGGCATAAAATTGGTAGGTATTATCTGATTCATTTATCCTGATAGAAATACCATTATGATCGCTCATCTTATACAAGACATATATAAAAATGCCTGTAACAAGAAGGGTACAAACCATAATTACTATACATATTCTCTTCAGCATACTATAGATTTTTACCTGTTTCAAAAAAGGGAAGAACCCCATCCTGTGAACAAGACAGGGTTCTTATTATTCCCAACTTCAACCGAGTTTATAATACGATCTGCATTAAGCTAAGCCTTGTAGATCCTTCAGACATATCTGCATTTTCTGCTGTTGCTGCCTTATCTGATATTTGGACCTTAACCGGCACAGGTGCATCCTGGAAAGTCGTTGCTTTTTTATAACGGTACCTTGTACTGTCTACTGGTTTGTCTAATTCTTTTTTCAGGTCTTCTGCTTCTTTTTGTTTTTTATCATATTCCTTTTGCAGATCCTCTTTGCTTTTCTTAAATTTTTCTACTGCATTGTTTTCATCGGTATTCTCATCTTCTTTGTCATTTTTGTCTACTCTTTCCAATCCGCCCGCTGTCATCACATACTCAACATCTGAACTCCAGCTTTCGTATTTGTTGCTCCAGTCCTCATCAAAATCCCAGTCGTTCCTACCCGAACCAAAATGGAACGAATAATTTAGGTGGCGGTTGATACTGCTTGTGATCACGATCTTTTTTCCAACAGGCACATGTATGGTAACGGTTACACTCTGGTTGCGGAATTTGGTTCCACGTTGTAAAGCAAAGCCTCTGTCTAAGTAAACCAGGCTGTCCTGTTGGTTTATGCCGTATTTGATATCATTAACATTGCGCACGGCAGCAGATTCATCTACCCCATTACTATATTTATAGGCTGAGATATGATAAATAGAATCGGTACTTTTCACAACATGCAAACGCACATTGTTCAGGTAAAGGCTATCATCTGTCATACGCAACACACCATCCATCTTAAACCAGCGGCCATACACTTTTACTTTGCTGTCAGGAACAGATATGATCAGTTTGCCTTTCAATGGTTGTGCTATACTGTATTCCTGTTTGTCTCTTGCCCTTGCATCAAAATTTTGCGCGATGGATGCAGCCAGTATCCCGGCGCATACCAAACCGATAAACCATAAACCCGCAAATGTAAATCCTAAATAACGGTTACCTGATTTCACACCCATGATACGGCGGATAAGCCAGGTGATAAATGCGATCACCGGTGTTCCCAGGAACAGGAGCAGGGTTGCCCATGCGAGGAAATTCTGCCAGAATCCTTCCAAAAAGAAATTCTTTAAAGGAAATACGCCCACGCCTGCCACCATAAAAGCAAGCAGCGTTACCAATAAAGCAAAGGCAATAATACCTGCGATAAATAAGAAGAATGCTTTAAACATAATGCCAATTGCCCTTAGCACCCTACTGCCCCCGCTTTTGGCTATATGATTTGTTTCATTGCTGAACTTTTGTCCGGTCTGTCCTATAGTAGTCCCCACCTCCTGTCCAAACTGCTGTGCCTTATCTTTAAACTCACCGCCCCATTTTTCTGCTCGGGTTTTAAATCCTTCCAGGTCTTCCTGAATGGTATTTTTAATCGTATTCAAATCTACTTTCTCACCACGCATTTCTAATTTTTCTGAAGCACTTTTTGCTTCCGGTATTACGGCCCACAATACAGCGTATATCACAAACAAAGTGCCGCCGAACGATCCGAATACAATGCCGGGGAAGGGATCGCCATCGAACCAGAAAGTTTTTCTTACTATAGATGTAACGATACCTGTTACCAATGGAAGGGTGAAGATCAAACGGGGTATCCAAACCGCGATATCAAAATAAGAAGCGATACCACTGGCTACGCCGGCAATTACTTTTTCTTCCGGGTTACGGTACAAACGCTTGTTAGAAGATGTATTATTTAATTGCCGGGATGGTAATATCACCCACAACAATATATATAAAAGGATACCTCCACCGCCGGCAAACGCAACCAATGCAAATACCAACCGCACAATCGTTGGGTCTATGCGCAGGTAACTGGCCAACCCACCACATACACCACCCAGGATCTTGTCTGTCTCGTCGCGGTACAATCGGCCTCTTGGCGCAAATGTTGCAGATTCAAAACTTTGGCCACCTGTATTCTTTTGTTTGGTTTGTTCTCCTTCTAATTGAGAATGTACATTTCCTTCTTCGCCTTCGAAGTCTTCAGGACGGCCCATACTTTCTATAATATGGTTTACATCAATATCCGTAATGCAGGTGCTGCCTTTTTTCAGGCTTTCACCAAACAGTTCAGCAATACGTCCTTCGATGTCGTTAATGATTTCATCACGTCCCTCCTCGTTGGCAAAGAACTTACGCAAACTTTCCACATACTGTTTCAGCATGTCATAGGCAGACTCCTCAATCGGGATTACCCTGCCCTGAAAGTTTATATTAATTACCTTTTTCATGGTCTGTTCAATTTTATGGTTGGTTAAGGTTGGGGTTGGTTTTCATCGGATGGTGGTGAATACGTTGCCGGTTGGGTGAGCGCATGAACAGCATCGGCCAGCTCCTGCCAGGTTCTTTTAAGTTCACCGTAGAACTCAAGGCCCTTATCGGTCATAACAAAATACTTGCGAGGCGGTCCGCTGTTACTTTCTACCCAACGGTACGTTAAAAAGCCTGCATTTTTCAAGCGGGTAAGCAAAGGATAGAGTGTGCCCTCCAGAATATGGAGGTTGGCAGATTTCATCCTGTCAACGAGGTCACTGGGATACACCTCACCTTGGCGAATAATGGATAAAATGCAAAACTCCAATACACCCTTTCGCATCTGACTTTGTGTGTTCTGAATGTCCATAGCCGGAGTTTTTGTTGGCCTCCCATTCTCAACTTGAAATGGAGGTCGTTGTTAATGAAATGATTCTTTTCTTAAAGACCTTGCTTAAAAAGCCAAATGTCTTCTTACCATCCTGTTTCTTCTTGTGCGCTCCAGGTTCCATAAATCTACTACACCAAAAGCGATTTTTGGGTTGATGAAAGGCGTACCTACTGCAACCGTTTCTTTTACTTCTTTCACTAAATTGTTCAACTGGGTTGTACCGAGTGTTTGAAAGAAGGTGTTGTTTTGCGTTTTCATTATCTTATTATTGAAAAGTTTTAAAATGATTTTTTTAGTTTCTGAGATTTTCTTTTTCCGGTCTTTACCGGTTCTTATCCTTTGACAACACAAAGATGGGGATTTGTTTGGTACTATGCAACACATGGTACCATGTTTTTTTAAGTAATAGGCAGAGGACTGTAACTGGTTAAGCTTAAATAATTGATTATCAATTATTTAATTAAATGTCCATTTTTACAGATGTGGTAAACGGCAATAATTGAGTGACGAGTGGCGGTTTTCGAAAAAATGCATAATCAGATAAAAAAAATGCAAAATATATTATCGTATTTATACGATAATATGGAAATAAAATACTTCCTTTGTCTATCGTAAGAAAACGATAAACTAATGGCAATAGCAAAAACAGAAGAATTTACAGCTAAAGAGCAAAACCTGGCATCTTTCGCAAAAGCATTATCTCATCCCGCCCGGATAGCCATACTGAAAATACTGGCAGAACAGAATGCCTGCATCTGCGGAAAGATCGTGGAAGTTTTGCCTTTAGCACAATCCACAGTATCGCAACACCTGAAAGAATTAAAAAATGCGGGATTGATTGATGGAACGGTTGACGGTCCTAAAAGTTGTTACTGCATCAACTGGAAAGCTTTTGAAAAATTTAATACTGAATTCAACTCACTGTTTTCTGCACTCAAATTACAGAATGAAAAAGCCTGTTGTTAATTCCTAACCCATTATAAATAAAAAGTCATGCAAACAGAATCTCAATTAAAAGAACTCGTTAAAGAAAAATACGGTGAAATAGCTGATCAACCGCGTTCACAAAATGCATCTTCCTGCTGTGGTGCCAGCTGTTGCAGTGATGAAGTATATAACCTGATGGCAGATGATTATACCCAATTACAGGGATATAATGCCGATGCTGATCTTGGCCTGGGCTGTGGCTTACCTACCGAATTTGCAAAAATAAAAAAAGGCGATACTGTTATTGACTTGGGCAGCGGGGCCGGAAATGATTGTTTTGTTGCCCGTGCCATTACCGGCGATACCGGGAAAATAATCGGTATTGATTTTACGGAAAAGATGATTGAGAAAGCAAGGAACAATGCAGAAAAATTAGGGTTCCATAATGTGGAATTTCGTTTTGGCGATATTGAAAAGATGCCCCTATCATCCGATATAGCAGATGTAGTGGTAAGCAACTGTGTACTTAACCTGGTTCCCAATAAATTCAATGTATTGAAAGAAGTGTTCCGTGTATTAAAACCAGGTGGCCATTTTAGTATTTCTGATATTGTACTCGAAGGCGAATTACCAGCCAAACTAAAAGAAGCCGCAGAAATGTATGCGGGTTGTGTATCAGGTGCCGTTCAGAAAACAGTATACCTGGAGCTGATTGCCGCAACCGGTTTTACGAATATTACCGTACAGAAAGAAAAAAGCATTTTTCTCCCCGATGATATTTTGCTGAACTATTTCAGTATAGAAGAAATTGCTGCATTCAGACAAAGCAGTGCGGGCATTTATAGTGTAACCGTTTACGCTGAAAAAACAGCTGTACCAACTGAGCCATGTTGCGGGCCGGGATGCTGTAACTAAAAAATAAACCATACCCTTTTAAAAACGGTATCGTATTCAAAGGCACAGTTATAAATAATCAACATATGAAGATTACCATCCTGCTCTCTTTGCATTGGGAAGCTGTACGAAAAATATATGAAGGAGGTATCGCAACAGGCAATGCTACTTTTCAAAACACAGCCCCCACCTGGGAAGAATGGGACACAGCGCATTCTTTAAAACCGAGATTGGTAGCTATTAACAATGATACCGTTTGGGCAGGTCCGCCATCGCACCCGTTAGCCGAAGATGTGTGTATGCCGGCGTGGGCGAAGTGAGTGTATATATAAGTACCGAAGCCAGGGGCAACGGTGTTGGCAAACAATTATTGGAAACATTAATTGAAGAAAATGAGAAAGAAAATTTCTGGACATTACAGGCCGGTATTTTCCCGGAAAACATGGCTAGTTTATCCATTCATACTTCTTGCGGGTTTCGAATTATCGCGACCATGGAAAAGATTGGACAGATGAATGGTGTTTATCCTGATACAGTTTTATTGGAAAAAAGAAGCCCCATATTCGTTTTGCATGAAGAAATATATAGCAGAATTTATTGGCACCTTTATATTAGTGTTTTGTGGAACAGGGGCTGTAATTATTAATGAAGCAACCCATGGGGCAATTACCCATGTGGGCATTTCCATTACATTCGGTTTAGTTGTCATGGCTATGATTTACGCTTTGGGAGAAATTTCAGGCTCTCATCTCAATCCGGCTGTTACCTTATCTTTCGCAATAGGTGGACTTTTCAAGTGGCGCGACGTTATACCCTATATCTCTGCTCAACTTGCTGGTGCTTTAATAGGGAGCCTAGTTTTAGCACTTCTTTTTCCAACATCCATTTTACTGGGTAGTACCTTACCTGCTAACGGGGCTATGCAATCCTTTGTTTTAGAAATTATCCTCACTTTTATTTTAATGTTTGTCATCTTACAGGTAGCAACAGGATCTAAGGAACAAGGTTTGTTTGCAGGTGCAGCTATAGGCGCTGTAGTATTATTAGAAGCAATGTTTGCCGGTCCTATATCAGGGGCATCTATGAACCCGGCAAGGTCATTCGCGCCGGCCCTCATCAGCGGACATACGGAATACCTCTGGATTTATTTAATCGCACCTATAACAGGTGCTTTACCAGCGATTGTCGTTTATCAATTTCTTAAAAAATAAACTTATGGGGAAAAAGAAAGTATTATTCGTTTGTGTAGAAAACAGCAACCGCAGCCAGATGAGCCAGGCCTTTGCTTTGATACATGCCAGCGGAAATGTGGAAGCCTACAGTGCAGGCAGCAAACCCAGTGGTCTTGTTAACCCCAAAGCCATTGCAGCCATGCGAGAATTGAATTATGACCTTAGCAAACACGACAGTAAATCATTACAGGAAGTAGCACAATATGCACCTTTTGATGCTGTGGTAACCATGGGTTGCGGTGATACCTGTCCGTGGATGCCTGCAAAAAAATTCATTGATTGGCAGATACCCGACCCAAAATACATGGAGCCTACCGAATTCAACCAGATACGTGATATGATAAGCGAAAAAGTAAAAGTCTTGTTGGCGGAACTATGATTTATTTGACTCATCCGTTCCTATAATCGCTTCGATCAGCGAGGAGACAAAGCTTACCACAATACTAAATAGTAATGGGGCCAACCATCCATCTACTGTAAAACCTGAAACCAGATTCGCCGCCAGTTTTACGATGATGATATTAATGACCAGCAGGAACAATCCCAATGTAACTATGGTAATGGGTATAGTAAGGATAATGAGGATGGGTTTGATAAAACTATTCAGCAAGCCAAGTACCAAGGCAACAATCAAGGCCGTAACGGTACTATCAACATGCACGCCCTTTAAAATATAGGCTGCTACTAAGACAGCCAATGCTGTTGCAATTGTTTTCGCGAAAAACTTTCCCATAGTTATTTATTTATCATTCAAGTTACTATTTATTTTTCTTCTAATTCCTCCTTTTAAAACAGGAATATTAAAATTGATCTACAAACCGAGTTTTTTCTGACAGATTGAGATAGGTAACAAATTAAGCTTCGTGAAAGGGGAGGATACCTTTCACCGGTTTCAATTTTATAATCATTTCGTTTTCAAGTAACTTAATAATAATAAAATCCCTATCCAACCGGTGGCTTTTGGTTCTCATTTTACATTTTGAAGCCGGTATACTTACCATTCACTTTTTTCATGAGAGAGGTATCTACATAACCATATTTTCTTTTAATAGAAGTCATTAGGCTTATTATAGATGATGATCCACTGGTCTGCATCAAGCGAAAAGGATTTATTGATTAATACAATGCCATTATTTTCCGAGGCTGTCACACGGAAAACAACACACCCTTTAAAACCAATGGTTATCCTTTAAAAACATATAAATTATGTAAGCTAATTTTTTAAAAACTAATATTTTCTACCACCGCCTACATTACCTGTAATAAAACAATGGCTATATTGTACCGTTCAACATAAAAGCTGGCTATATGTCAACAAAAATACTTCAGCAACTAACTGCTATGCGCCGCTATTTTGAAAGTGGCATTACCAAACCCTATACTTTTCGGAAAGAACAATTACTGGCTTTGAAGCAGGCAGTGGTGGCACACGAAAATGATATATATAGTGCTTTGTATGCAGACCTAAAAAAAAGCAAAGAAGAATGCTGGGTTACCGAAAATGGTTTTTTCCTGGCCCAGCTGAATGATACACTCAGCAAGCTGCGTTTATGGATGGAGCCGGAAGCAGCCGCTACCAATTTACTGAACCTCCCATCAAGCAGCCGAATTTTACGTGAGCCATTAGGCGTAGTTTTGGCCATTGGCCCATGGAACTATCCTTTTCAGTTATTGTTTACACCTTTGCTTGGCGCAATTGCTGCAGGCAACTGCGCAGTGCTTAAACCCAGTGAGTTTGCGCCCGCTACAGCTATGGTGATGCAGGCAATTATCGAATCTGTTTTCCCCCAAGAATATATTTTATATGTACCCGGTGATGGCGCTGCCGTTATTCCGGAAATGATGAACAACTTTAGTTTTGATCATGTATTTTATACCGGTAGTACCGCCGTTGGCCGTATCATTTATAAAATGGCTGCCGAACGCTTGGTACCGGTCACTTTGGAACTGGGTGGCAAAAGTCCGTGTATTGTTGAAGCCGATGCCAATATTGCCATCGCTGCCAAACGTATAGCTATGACCAAATTTTCTAATGCCGGCCAAATGTGCGTGGCACCAGATTATGTGTTAGTACATTCATCAAAAAAAGAAGCTTTGGTTGCAGCATTAAAAAATAAGATCGGGCAGTTTTTTGGCAAGAGACCCGAAGAAAGCGATAACTATGGTAAGCTTATTAACGAAAAACAATTTAACCGCGTAATGAATTATTTATCGCAGGGAAATATTATTCATGGCGGGCGTTACAACAGAGAAACCCTGTTTATTGAACCAACATTACTCGATACAATTCAAACCAGTGCTGGTATAATGAAAGATGAAATATTTGGCCCGGTCTTACCCATCATAAGCTTTAACACACCCGAAGAGGCCAAAGCCATTATTGCCCAGCACCCCAACCCTTTGGCTTTTTATGTATTTACTTCCAGCAACGAAAAAGAAAAGCAATGGCTGGATGCTGTGCCATCGGGGGGTGCCTGCGTTAACAATGCGAGCTGGCATTTAACCAATCCCAGCCTGCCTTTCGGCGGCCGTGGTTTAAGCGGTATGGGGGCTTATCATGGTAAATATTCATTTGATACGTTCAGTCATAAAAAAGCCGTGATGAAAACCCCTACATGGTTTGACCCTGCGTTGAAGTATCCGCCGTTTAAAGGGAAGTTGGGTATTTTTAAATGGATTATCCGTTAATAACTCATTCCCCGGCCCCCCTGCTATGTAAAGAGGGGTAGCAAGCGAAGAGATGCCGGGGTGAGTAAAACATTTTTATGAAAAAATTTTTGATCATCCTTACTATTATTTTCATTGCCTTCTTCCTCATCAAACGAAAAGACATGACCTGGAAACAATCCCTTTTAAAAATAGCTTACCCGCTGATCATGCTGAAAGGCAAATGGTTCCCTGATAAAAAATCAATTCAGATAAATAGCAATCATATACAGCCACCGGTTTCTTTTTACCAGTTACGGGCAACTGCTAATAATGGTAGCAGCATAGATTTCAGTGCATTCAAAGGGAAAAAGATAATGATTGTAAACACCGCCAGTGATTGTGGTTTTACCGGACAGTATGATGAACTGGAAAAACTACACCAGCAATACAAAGACAAATTAATATTACTTGGTTTTCCGGCAAATGATTTTAAAGAACAGGAAAAGAAAGATGATAACGGTATTGCTGCATTTTGTAAGATCAATTATGGCATTACTTTTCAACTGATACAGAAAAGCCATGTAATAAAAGGCGAAGAACAAAACCCAATATTTCAATGGTTAACCCATGCAGAACAAAACGGTTGGTGCAACCAGCAGCCGGTGTGGAATTTTAGCAAGTATGTGATAAATGAGGAAGGGGTATTGACACATTTTTTTTCGCAAATGGTTTCGCCATTAAGTAAGGACGTTATTTCATCCATCCAATAATTCAACTTATTCCCGGCCACTTCCCCTCTTTGCTTAACAGAGAGGGGTGGCGAGCGAAGCGATGCCAGGGTGAGTAAAATGTTTTTATGCGAATACACTGCTTCCAACACGTTCCCTTCGAAACCCCAGCCACCATTGCAGAGTGGGCCATGTTACATAATCATTCGATTTCCTATACCTATTTTTTCAAAAAAACCTGGTTTTTGCCTTCTTTAACTGATTTTGATGCACTATTGATTATGGGCGGTTTTATGAATGTAAATGAAGAGAGTTTCTTTCCCTGGTTACGTGATGAAAAAGTATTTATTAAAAAAGCCATCGATGCAGGGAAAAAAATAATCGGTATCTGCCTCGGCTCGCAACTTATTGCTGTGTCATTGGGATGCAAAGTGTATAAAGACAAAGAAAAAGAGATCGGTTTTTTTCCGGTTACATTTTCAAATAAAGCGTTACATAATCCATTGTTCAATCACTTCACACAATCCTACACTTTGTTTCACTGGCATGGAGATACATTTGATCTGCCGGAAGAGGCCATCGTTTTGGCTTTTACAACTGTTTGCAAACACCAGGCATATTTACTCAATTCAAACATATTAGGTATGCAGTTTCATCTGGAGATGAATGAAGAAACCATAGAACAAATGTTATTGAATGATGGAGATGAATTGAATGAACAGGGAATATATATACAGTCTGTAGAGGAAATACGCAGTAGATATACTTATTTAAAACAAAACAGGGAGGATATATTTGTGTTACTCAACAAATTCCTCAACTCATCCCCCAACTCCTTCTCTATTGGATAGAGAAGGTTAGCGCAGCCACCCTCTTTCCCCTCTTTGCACAGCAGAGAGGGGTGTTCAGTGAAGCGATGCCAGGGTGAGTTAGACCGGGCACTTTTCATGATAATTAATTAACTCAATCGGTGTACGTTCAATCGTATACCCCTCATACGTTACAGCTACTTCATCCAGTACAGCTTCAATTTCTTCACTAAGCATCAAAGTAACCAGCCGGGCACGGAATTCTTTGATGCCGGGTAACCCTTTTAAATAATTGGCGTAATGGCGGCGCATTTCAAAAATGCCCACTTTCGGGCCCTTCCATTCTACGGATTTTCGTAAATGTTTTTTACACACTTCGATACGTTCTTCCACGGTAGGAAATGGAAGCATCTCACCGGTAGTCATAAAATGTTTTATCTCGCGGAATATCCATGGATAGCCAATGGCGGCACGGCCAATCATAACCCCATCTACACCATATCGATTTTTATATAGCACTGCTTTTTGCGGACTGTCAATATCGCCATTGCCAAATATGGGTATTTGAATACGTGGATTATTTTTTACTTTGGCAATCAGCGACCAGTCTGCTTCGCCCTTATACATCTGGGAACGGGTACGGCCATGAATAGCCAATGCTTTGATGCCGCAATCCTGCAAACGCTCAGCTACCTCTTCAATGTTTTTTGAATTGTCATCCCAACCCAATCTTGTTTTTACAGTAACAGGCAAATGCGTGCTTTTAACAACCGATTCTGTCAACCGAACCATCAGGTCCACATCTTTCAATACTCCCGCACCAGCACCTTTGCTTACCACCTTTTTTACAGGGCAACCGAAATTGATATCTACAAGGTCGGGGTTAACGGCTTCTACAATCCGGGCACTCATCGCCATGGCTTCTTCATCGCCACCAAATATCTGTATGCCGATGGGGCGTTCATAATCAAAAATGTCTAATTTTTGACGGCTTTTGATGGCATGCCGTATCAATCCTTCGCTGCTGATAAATTCGGTGTACATAAGGTCGGCCCCATTGTCTTTGCATACGGCACGAAAAGGTGGATCACTCACGTCTTCCATTGGAGCGAGTAATAACGGGAAATCGGGTAACACTATCTGATCAATTTTAACCATATTGCACCTTTGCATTGCGTAAAAAGGAAACTGCGCCTGTTGATTTGCCTTTTATCCATTTCACCCACTGCATACTTTTAAAGAAGTTGCGAATTTACAATCTTATTTTTCAATAGTATGAATCAAAAGCCTTCGATTGATTATCCGTTACAATTTGCCATTTTACTGGGCCTATTGGGACTTTTCCTTGTGTTAAGTGCCTTTCTGGTTCCTTTTGTAGGTAGTCTTTTTTTGCATGTGCCTTTTCTACAGGTGCTCCCGGCCATGAACCGGCCCGAAAATGCCAATACTTCACGTATCTTAAATACCCTTGCCTCTTTATTGGCTTTCCTTTTCCCGGCATTGATTTTGGCAAAGATGCTTAGTAAGCGGCCGTTTGCACAGCTGGGTTTTAATTCGGCTATTAGTAATAAGCAACTTTTATTGGTAATCGTAATCACTTTCGCCAGCATGGTACTCAGCGGTGCATTGGGCGAATTAAATGAAAGGATACCCATACCGGCTAAATGGTTTGCCAAAGCCAAAGCACTGGAAGATGCTTATAAAGCTGCCATGTTATCCATGGCCTATATGAAAACAATGGGCGATTATATAATGGCATTACTGGTATTGGCCGCAGCGCCAGCCCTGTTTGAAGAAGTTTTGTTCCGTGGGGGTTTTCAGCAAATATTTACTGGATGGACAAAAAACAAATGGGCCGGTATCATCATCACCAGCATTTTATTCAGCGCTATCCATTTTTCATATTTTGGTTTTTTACCAAGAGCAGCATTGGGTATGGTTTTGGGACTGATATTTTTTTATAGTAAAAATATCTGGTTAAATATTGCGCTGCATTTTCTAAATAATGCTTTTGTGGTAACCCAATTATATATTGTATCACGCCAGGGGAAATCTATTGAAAAAACAATGGATGAAAGTATGCCCATCTGGTGGGGTGCCATCGCACTGGTGTTTTTAATTGTTTTTTTTAAACCTTTCAAACGGGAAAGCGATATTGTGCTGGCATCTGCAAATAACAAACTAGACTCATCCCCCGAAAACATGATCTCCTGATGGAACCCTGGCAAAAAATTTATGCAACCCGTAACCCTGCAGAGGCAAGTATCATACAAGGCATGCTCGAAGAAAATAATGTGCCCGTACAAATAATGAATAAGCAAGACAGCAGCTACCTTAATTTCGGGGATATTGAATTGTATGTTCCCGGGCATTTGGTTACAACGGCTAAACAATTATTAGCAGCCAGCTTATTGAACTAGTTTTTTTAAAATATACAGGCATATTGGAATGAGCAAAGAAAACATAGATTGCTCCATGTAGCTATGTGTTTAATCTCAATCCACTTATTAGTATCTTACCAATACCCAGAAACCCACAGTATTTGGTGATTTCCCCTATACGTTCGTACTTCGTACTTCCAAAACCACAAATACCCCATGGCTTTTAATTTCCAAACATTCAGAATACGCGCACTGACAGCTGTTGTTTTTGTATTGGTAATGTTAGCCGGACTTTTATGGAACCCATGGAGTTTTTTATTCTTATTTTCTGTCATTCATCTGGGTTGCTGGATAGAATACCAAAAAATAGTTGGGCTGATAGATCCCGGATACTTGCAGATCTCACCACTACATAAATACGGGATAATATTGGCAGGATGGGGGTTTATGTTATGGATGAGGGATAGTAACTACCCAATAGCCGGTCTCTTTCTAAACAAAATCGGGTGCTGGATATTTTGGGTGAGTATGGGTGTATTAATCATCAGTGCGGTTCTGTTTTTAAAAAAAATCAATCTCCGTTTATTGGCCCATTCGTTGATGGGTTTTCTTTATATTTCAATAAGCTGGGGATTGATGATGCGTTTATGGGGCAATATCCATCAAACTGTTTTTATGGGCGACAACTGGATCATGCCCGTAGTACTCATCACATCTATATGGATCAACGATACAATGGCCTATATGGTGGGATCATTTATCGGTAAAACACCTTTTTCTCCCATCTCCCCTAAAAAAACATGGGAGGGAACGATAGGTGGGGCAATCTTAGCTGTGTTGGCGGTGGTACTGATTGGTTTTTACGGGTTTCATTTTCAAGTAAAACCGTTGTTGCTTATTTCCCTCACTGCAGCAATAGCCGGCACTGCCGGCGATCTCTTTGAAAGTAAACTCAAACGCCTTGCCGGTGTGAAAGACAGCGGCCATATCATGCCGGGCCATGGTGGGTTTTTAGATAGATTTGATTCTTTGTTATTAGCTACCACAGCAGTTTGGGTTGTATTTTACCTGCTTTATTAAATAGAAATTTCGCACAATACCTTCCTTCTTTAACCCTTTACAACTTTGCGTAAAACCCAATAAGACAGTTTTAAACGTAAAGGCATGAATCTTTCTCAATATTCCGTTTTACATTTGCTATTCAATTATTCCCAATGATCATTCATAGAGAAGGATATAAGACTATTGCCATTACCGCTTTGATATTCGGGTTACTGAATGTGGCTTCCTTTAGTTTCTTAAGTGCTTCTTTGCCCTGGCTGGCTATGGTGGTGTTTGTGGTAACCCTTTTCCTTTTCCTGTTTATCATCTCTTTTTTCAGGATACCAAACCGGGAGTTAACCATCAATGATAACCAGGTTATTTGCCCGGCAGATGGAAAGGTGGTAGTGATTGAGGAAGTAACCGAAGTGGAATATTTTAAAGACAGACGTATACAGGTAAGCATTTTCATGAGTCCTGCCAACGTACACGTAAACAGAAACCCAGTTACAGGCGAAGTGGTCTATAATCAATACCATAAAGGCAAATACCTTGTAGCCTGGCACCCTAAATCATCCACCGAAAATGAAAGATGGAGCGTAGTAACAAGGAATAGCCACGGAGAAATTTTATATAAACAAATTGCCGGCGCCCTTGCAAAACGTATCTGCAATTACACAAAAGTGGGGCAGAAAATAATCCAGGGGGACGAATATGGATTTATTAAATTCGGTAGCCGGGTAGACGTATTATTGCCCCTGAATGCCCAAATAAATGTGCAATTGAACCAGGTAGTTAAAGGGGGTGTTACCGTTTTGGCAAGCTGGTAGCCTTCATTTTTGTAATTTAACAGTCGTGAAAGTATTTCAATCAAGATTTTTGGTAATTTGAGGACAGATCATTCACTAAAAAACGATTTATATGAAAAAAGTATTTTTATTAGCTACGGCAGCTTTCCTGTTTACCGGTTTTGCATTTGCACACGAAGGTGATGGTAAAAAATGTGCAAAAGGAAAAGATTGCTGCAGTAAAGACTGTAAAAAAGACGATAACAAAGATGCCAAAGCCACAAAAACAACCGCTAAGGCCTCCAGTAAACCGGCGGCTGCAAAAGCATAAGGATTAATAAAAAAATTAAATAGCCCTGCCTTATTTGGTGGGGCTATTTTGTGGAGCATCTTCAGAGGATATTTTCCAGTTCTTTCAAATGATAAATGGTGAAAGTTGGATGCACATGTGGTGTAACATTCAGGTGATTTACAAAAATGGTATCCATTCCGGCATTAATACCACCCTGTATATCTGCATCCTGGTTATCACCTATCATAATACTTTCCTTTACCGTGGCACCGGTTTTCTCCAGCGCATAATCAAATATTTCTTTATTAGGTTTCAGGCTATTACTGGCTTCAGAAGTAATTACCTCTTCAAAAAAAACATGCAAGTTGGCATTTTGTAATTTATGGTACTGCACTTTTTCAAAACCATTTGTTACTAAATGCATCCGGTATTTTTTTTCTTTAAGATAGGTCAATATTTCAATTGTGTATGGGAAAAGTTCCCTTTTAGTGGGCAGCTGTTCCAGGAATTGAACCGCCAGTTGTTTTGATAAAGGCTCATCTGCCATTTTAAAATCCAGTAAAGCCAGCCACATCCTTTTCCAGCGTAATTCTTCCTGCTTAATAAAACCCTTCGTGTACCGATCCCATAAACGTTCATTGTGGTAGCTGTACCGCTCAAAAAAAAGACTGAAATCGTTTACTCCCTTGTTTTGTAATTCATTGCTTTCATACAGGTCGGACAAGGTTTGTTTTGCATTGGTTTCAAAATCCCATAGTGTGTGATCGAGATCGAAGAATAAATGTTGATACTTCATGTTGTAAATTACGGATTGCGAATTATGAATTACGAATATTTTACGTCTCAGTTTCAAATCTATAATTTGTAACCCGTAATTCGTAATTCATAATCCGTAATTTGCCCTCCAAACTACAAACAAATGAACATCATCATTACCGGCGCATCCAAAGGAATTGGCAAAGCAATAGCCGAACAGTTTGCCATTGCCGGCCATACCTTATTGATCTGCAGCAGGGGTGAAAAAAATTTGTACGATACGGTAGCTATGCTGCAAAACAATTATCCACAATGCATGGTAAAGGCAATGCCGGTGGATATGGGTATAAAGGAAGAAGCTAAGAAGTTTGGTGTTTGGTGTTTAGGGTTTGGCACACCGGATATTTTGATCAATAATGCGGGACAATTCCTACCGGGTAGTGTTTATGATGAAGAAGAAGATAGACTGGAACAAATGATACAAGTAAATTTATACAGCGCCTACCATCTTACCAGAACCATCCTACCTTCTATGATCGTTGCGAAATATGGGCATATTTTTAATATCTGCTCCATCGCTTCCTTACACGCCTATTCAAATGGGGGTAGCTACAGCATCAGCAAGTTTGCATTGCTGGGCTTTAGCAAAAATCTGCGCGAAGAATTAAAGCCACATGGTATTAAAGTAACGGCTGTTTGCCCCGGCGCCACCATGAGTGCCAGCTGGGATGGTTTTGAAGTAGATACCAACCGCATTATGGAAGCAGCTGATGTGGCCAAAATGGTTTATGCCTCTTCTCAATTATCATCGCAAGCCCTAGTAGAAGATATTATAATGCGCCCCCAGTTTGGAGACCTCTAAAGAAGTATTTTAGGTTGACAAATTATTTTTACTATTTACAACTGACGTTACCCACCTCCTTAACAATTCCTTCACACACAAATCACATTACCTTAATGCGGCAATAACATTTACTTCATATTAATGGGAGAATTTTGCAAAACCCTTAGTATGGAACGACGCCCGGTAGATGTTGTAATAATGAGTGACCTTCATTTGGGCACTTATGGTTGCCATGCCACAGAGATCGTTAACTATCTCAAAAGTATCCATCCGCAAATACTGGTATTGAATGGCGATGTGATAGATATCTGGCAATTCAATAAAAGATATTTTCCGGTGGCGCATATGCAGGTATTCAAAGAAATCATGAACCTGCTAAGTAAAGGTACCCGTGTTATTTATATTACCGGCAACCATGATGAAGCACTCCGCCGTTACAGCGACCTTGAGATGGGTAATTTTCAGCTAACTGATAAAGTAGTGATGGAGATCAATGGGAAGATGACATGGATCTTCCATGGTGATGTATTTGATGCAACTACAAAAGGCAGCGCGAAATTATTAGCGAGGTTAGGCGGGCATGGCTATGACCTGCTTATTCATTTAAATAGTTTTATTAACTGGTGCCTGAAAGCGATGGGCAAAGAGAAAAAGAGTTTCAGTAAAAAAGTAAAGAATAGTGTTAAAAAAGCTGTGGCCTGGATTGGAGATTTTGAACAGACCGCTGCTGAACTGGCTATTGAAAAAAAATATGACTATGTGATCTGCGGACATATCCATCAACCACAAAAACGGGAAGTAACTACCGAAAACGGGAGTGTAATGTATTTAAACAGTGGCGACTGGATAGAAAACCTTACGGCATTGGAATACCAAAATAACGATTGGACAATATACCATTACGACGAAAAACACTTTGCCTCGTCAACAACCCCCGTAGTATCTATGGGGAAAAAAATGCCGGAGTTAAACGTGGTAACGGATGAGATAGCCATATTTCTTCACTCCTTAGCAATGCCCTTATGAAAATATTATATTCAGTACAGGCAACAGGTAATGGTCATATAAGCCGTGCAATGGAACTCATGCCGCATTTAGCGCAATATGGCGAAGTGGATGTTTTTTTAAGTGGCAGCAACAGTCACCTGCAACCACTATTGCCTATAAAGTACCGGAGCAAAGGACTTAGTTTATTTTACGGTAATAACGGAGGGCTTGACTACTGGCACATGTGGAAAAAATTTAGTGTAAAACGTATCTGGAAAGAAGCCAGAGAACTACCTGTAGAAAAATACGACCTGGTATTAAATGATTTTGAAAGTATTACATCATTTGCCTGCAAACTAAAGAATGTGCCAAGTATTGGGTTTGGCCACCAGGCAAGCTTTCAAAGTAAGCATACGCCACGTGGCAGCAAAAAAGATATCACCGGGGAACTAATATTGAAGCAATACGCAACAGCAAGTGATTATGTAGGATTACATTTTACGCAATACGATGATTTTATTTTTTCTCCTGTTATCAAACAGGAAATACTACAGGCCGAACCCACAGAGAAAGTGCATATTACTGTGTATCTCTCCCATTATAGCGATGAAGTGGTTTTAAATGAGTTACATAAAATAAAAGATATAAGTTTTGAAGTATTTTCGAAAAAAGTACGTCAGCCAACAATATCTGCTAATGTTACCCTGTTTCCTATTAGCAATGAAGGCTTTACCCAAAGCCTTATATACTCGCAGGGAGTAATTACCGGTGCCGGATTTGAAACACCTGCCGAAGCTTTATATTTAGGAAAAAAATTACTGGTACTGCCTATTAAAGGCCAGTACGAACAATTGTGTAATGCTGCTGCGTTAAAAGAGTGTAAGGTATCTGTGGTTGACCAGATAGAAGTAGATTTTCATTCCCGTATTTTGCAATGGTTAAGCTCGCCATCCATAGTGCCATTGCAGTTATCACACAATACATATCAAATAGTACAAATGGCCATTGAAAAAGGAAGGGCATTACAAAAAACAAATGGATTATCCAGCGATAACCTGCTTACAGAAGATGACCTGTTGGTGATGTTCTAAATATTTTCTCCGGATAATAATACCTGCCAGGCATCCTGTACTTTTCCGATATTCAATAATTCTGCAGCATATATGTGCAGTTCTTTTTCCATTTCTATGGGACTGATAGAATAGTATTGAATAATACTTTTTAACCTGTCATTAGTAAAGGCCGGGTTTATTTCAGGCATATCATGCACATTGCCGAGCAAGCCTAAGTGATTGCCGGTTAAAATAAGGCTATGCCGTATACCCTTGGGTAATACATCAACACCAATGGCAATCTGGGTATTGGGTTTATTTACAGTAAAGAGGTTGGTTTCATCTACTTTGCAATACCAGTCGCCCCCCAGCCGAGCCACCAAGTGCAGTTTTCGTTGATCTATTTTTCCATCTTTGCCTAAAATACTTTCATCTACATGCATGCACAATACTTCGGCTATTACTAACTGTCCGGCACCACCCTCTTCGCCGAGGCTTTTGATCTCATTTACTTTACATTCCAATTTAATTTTTGCTTCCTTAACCATGGGAGGCTTTACCATGGTTGCGGGTTCTTTGGTAAATCCTGATTTTACAAACTCATCCACACCTTTCGCAAACTCGCAACTGGAAAGGCTGGTTTGTTGAACCATATTGTAATCAACCATATTAATGACACATTCAGGTACTTCCCAAACGTTTTGTAAAGTATGTTTGGTTGTATTATCCCTCACCCTTCTTGAGGGAGCAAAAATTACGATTGGCGGGTTTGAAGAGAACAGGTTGAAAAAACTAAACGGGCTTACATTCACATTACCTGCAAGATCTATTGTACTGGCAAAACAAACAGGCCTCGGCGCAATAGCATGTTGCAGCCACTGCTGTTTTTCCATTGTTGATATTTGCGAAAAATCTATATGCATAATTTTTTTCACTACGGAGGCGGGA
>JAYSXR010000037.1:0-2072 GCA_043717145.1 Chitinophagaceae bacterium
AGGGAAAATTATCAGCCAAAGGATTTGACAGTTCGGCCCGCCTCTGGAAAAATTATCCTACCGATTATGCGCCTTTGGTAAATTTTGCCAAAGAAAATAATATTGCATTTGCCGCCACGAATATACCGCGAAAGTACGCCGCCATGGTTTCTAAAAGTGGCTTTGAAGCATTGGATACGATTCCGGATGTTGCCAAAAAATGGATTGCTCCCTTACCCATTAGTTATGATGCCGAACTACCCGGTTATAAAAATATGATGACAATGATGGCTGGCCACGCAACGGTTAATATGCCGAAAGCCCAGGCCAGCAAAGATGCTACGATGGCTTATTTTATATTGAAATATTTTGTCTCCGGCAGCCTCTTCATTCATTACAATGGCAGTTATCATTCGGAGAACCATGAGGGTATTGTATGGTATTTAAAAAACAGCCGCCCTGAACTGGTTATCGCAACTGTTACCACTGTTTCACAAAAAGATATCAGGAAACTATTGGCAGAAAATAAACAGAAGGCTGATTTTATTATTTGTGTAGATGAGGATATGACAAATACATATTAAATAAGCATTTATATTATTTAATTAATATATACTTCTCTAAAAATTAATTATTTTTTTGCAAAATATTTTTTCCCGCAATGGCGCAAAGAAAACCTGTATGGCTGTAAAGCTGGCCACTCCTATTTCTTCTCACCGGCTATTTCATAATTCTTCCCGCCTTCGGTTATGGGTATTGGTAAAATATTTTGTTTAGTTGGCCTCAGCCAAGCGGGATATGGAAATGCGATTAGCAGGATATTACTTTTCTCCAATATGGCATTCAACTACATAAAAACTACCAACGCGAAAGAGAACGCTTTGCAAAATGTTGTTAAACCCTGGCTACATTCGTAGACACATTAAGTGGCAATATTTGGGTATCTTTCAATACAGTTTATACATAAAAAACACCAATCACATGGACACCATAACAGACCTCCGTCTTGCGGTTTTAATAGATGCAGATAATGTTCCCTATGCCAACATTAAAGAAATGCTGGAAGAAATTACTAAATATGGCACACCCACTTTCAAACGCATTTATGCAGACTGGACAAAACCTACCGTTTCGGGCTGGAAAACTGTATTATTGGAAAATGCTATCACCCCAATTCAGCAGTACAGTTATTCATCAGGGAAAAACTCCAGCGATAGTGCCATGATCATTGATGCGATGGATATTTTATATTCCGGAAAAGTAGATGGCTTCTGTATCGTATCCAGCGACAGCGATTTTACCCGGTTAGCTATCCGGCTGCGGGAAGCTGGTATGAAAGTAATTGGCATTGGTGAGAAAAAAACCCTCAAACCTTTTATCACGGCCTGTGATAAATTTATTTACATAGAAATATTAAAAGTTGCAGAGACAACGATTGCCGAAAAGCATGATATTACTGCCGTTAAAAAAGCGGATAGAAAAACAAGTCCTCCCTTAAATAAAATTGATTCAGACCTGATACGCATACTTGGCGACAGTATTGCCGACCTGGCAGACGAGAATGGCTGGGCTTACCTGGGCAACCTGGGAACTAATATCCTGAAAAAGAAACCTGATTTTGATGCGAGAAATTACGGCTATACCAAATTACTTCCCCTCATAAAAAGCATGAATAAATTTGATATTGATGAGCGGGAAACCGGGAAGAATAATATCAAGCATGTGTATTTAAGGATACGGGAAAATAACTAACTTTTTATTGTGTTTAAAAAATTACCCCGCAATCAACTGTATACCCGTTTTGGTAAAGGCGATCTTTTGTTGCTTGTAGAGGCCGCCGGTGGTCATTTTAAATGTCTTCTTACTCATCCCAAAAAAATCATAGATTTCCTGTGGATCAGATTTATCATGGTAAGGCAGGTAACCATCATTCTCCTGTAAAAGCCGTAATATTTTTTCAGCTTCATCTTCTACTTTCTGAAAACCGGGTTTACCAAGTACCACATCTATCTTATTATCGGGGCGGATGGTTTTTATAAATCCCTCCATTTTGTCACCAATATGCAAAGTGGTAAATACTTCATTGCTATGCA
>JAYSXR010000361.1:0-7536 GCA_043717145.1 Chitinophagaceae bacterium
CATATTTGGGGCGAGGATGGCCATAACGGTAAGCAAGGCACATCTGTTTTCCCCGATGTTATGCGTTGGCTATGGAAAAATTGGCCACAACCCATTCAAATAGGCAGTTCGAAAAACCAAATGCTGACAGACATTTTATTACCTAACAATGATTGGGAGCTGGTTGGGCAAGGATATAGTTTTACTGAGGGTACAGCTGTAAATGCAGGAGGTGAAGTTTTTTTTCAGGATATACCCAATTCTAAAACATATAAAATTGGACTTGATGGAAAAATTATTACAATCAATAGTAATGCTAAGAAAGGCAGTGGTACCTGTTTTGGCCCTGATGGAAAACGCTATGTAGTTTCCGGAAATAATCAAATATTGAGTTATACGAATGATGAAAAAGAAACGGTGATAGCAGACAATCTTTCGGGCAATGATTTGATAATGGCGAAAAACGGGAACCTGTATGTTACTGCCCCTGAAGGCAGGGAGAACCCAAGTAAAATTTACTTGATACGGCCTAACGGAGAAAAAATAATAATAGATGAAGGATTGAAATATGCGAATGGCATTGCAATTACACCTGATCAAACACAATTGTATATTACGGAATCCACTTCTCACTGGGTTTGGATTTATACCATACAACCTAATGGAACATTAACCAATAAACAACGGTATGGTTGGTTACATGTGAGGGATACAGATGACAATGCATGGTCGGACGGCCTTAAATGCGACCGGGATGGGCGTGTGTATATTGCAACAAGGATGGGCATACAGGTATTGGACCAGACAGGCAGGGTAAATGCCATTTTGCCTGTGCCTGGCGCTGAACCTTCCAATCTTTGTTTTGGCGGAGTAGATTTTAATACGATATATATATCGTGCCGGGATAAAGTGTATCGCCGTAAATTAAAAGTACACGGAGCCAATGCATTTGATAACCCTGTTAAACCAGCTAATCCTAAATTATAGCAGGAATTGATTGTGAAAGTAATACTACACATCAATTGGATTTTTCCGTAAAATAGAAAATTCTATAAAAAAATAATGAATAGTGAACAAGAAATGTTGACTGTTGAAATATTCTTTGCTGTCAACATTCAACATTCCTTTCTATGCTTCCACAGCATCATATACAACAACTTTTGTCCAGAGGTGACTGTATTTTTCAATAAATGCTTGGTGAATGGGATGGGTTTGGTAAGTAGCCTGGCTTTGGAGATCATCAAAAAACATGAGTTCTGATACATGCCAGCTGGTATCTACCACATCCCTCTTTTCGGTACTAGCCAGCACACCTACATGCAGTTTGCGAATGGTTTCAATTTTAGATAGCGTTTTAACACCTTCTACTAATTGGTTGCGGTCAGCTATGGAATCAGGATTTTTAAGCCAAAAGAACACATGATGTACCAATTGTTTTTTATCAGTTGTAATAACAGCCATTGATGAAATGGCAATACCCGTTCCTAAAATGGCGGTGGTTGCAATAAATTTTCTTCTGCTGGTTGGGTTCATAAAAATGTGTTGAGATAGTAAAAATACGAAAAAGAAGATTGACTATTCACAAGTCGTTATGGGGTTTGCAGTCAGGCAAAGTAGATCATTCCAAATGCATGCGTGTTCGATATTGAAATACCTTATCTTGTATTTTAAAATGAATTTCGGCATTCCGATTTTTACTGATGGGTAAATTTTTTTGTCTTTTTTTATTGGTGCTTCCTTTTCAATCATCTGCACAGCATAAGCCTGTTATCTATGAGCAGCAAAGCTGGCTTGGCTATTTCCCGCAGGTAAAATTATCAAAACACTGGGGCTTGTGGTTTGATTCTGAAATACATACCAGTGACCACTATTTTAATGGATTTTTGCAGGCCACTTTTCGTGTAGGTGGCACTTATTATAATAATAAACTGAATAAATTTACGGTGGGCTACGGGTTCACCGATTTTTTTCCCGGCGAGAACCATCAATACATTTCCATACCTGAGCATTTTGCCTGGCAGCAATACCAATGGTTCAATTATTTCAAAAAAAGTAAATTGATGCAATGGATAAGACTGGAAGAAAAGTTTAAAAACGACGTAATTGATAATTATACGAAGGCAGATACCTATAAAGTAACCTACAAAACCCGGTATAATATTTATTATCAATTGCCACTGAATAAAAAAGGAATAGTACCTAATTCTATTGCGCTGGCAACAGGCGATGAACTCTACCTATATTATGGTCCGCAGCTACAAAACCATGTGTTTGACCAGAACCGTATATTTCTTGGATTCAGTTACCAGGTAAATGCACACGACAATTTAGTATTTGGTGTAATGAATATTGTACAGAGAGATGAATCCGGCACACAGATTAAGGATAATAATGTGTTGAAAGTTTCATTCTTTCAGAATTTAGGATTATTCAAACGCTCAGAATAACTTTTTATTATGAGGGCTGCTATATCAGCTGTATAAAAAACTGAAGGCATTTACTTCACCCACTTATTTTAGGAATTAACAGATAACGCAAAATATATAATCTGTTATTCTTCAATCAATCTCAAAATTGATAAGAAAATATAGTGTCTGTTGAGGTATTAATAAAAGTTATGATTTATAATAAAGCTGCGCTACAGCACTGTATTATTTACTGCTTAAAGATAAGTTCATCAAGACTGTATTTTCCTGCACCGGTTATGGCCAGGCTTAAAAAAGCTACTAAAAATAAAGTGGCTTCCTGCCCTTTACCTGTAATATCACCGTTATTGACAATGCATATCGCTACCAGCATGCTAATAATTAGTGGAATAGTTGCAAGTCGTGTAAAAAGCCCAATCACAACCAGGATGGAACAAAAGAATTCTGCGAAAATATTAAGTCCCAGAGAAACTGGCATTGACATGCCCAGGAAAGAAATAAACTTAACCTTGTAGTCAGCAAAATGAACAAGTTTATCGTAGCCATGCGGTATCATCAACCCTGCAAATCCAATTCGCAATATCAATAATGCAAGGCCTGTTAAGATTGGCGAAGTGGTGGAAAGGAATACACGTTTCATAGTTTTTTTTTGGATGTAAGATAATGAGGGTAGAGAAAAAATTATACCCTGCGGCCTATAAGGTAGTTCATTTTAATTATTTAAAATGGGTTGTTAGAAGATGAGCGCCAGAAATGCTGTTTCTGATCGATTGATTTTTTTTATTCCAAAGCGCTAATGATGGTAACCGCCGGACAAGTTAACATTTTACCATTTTCTTTTTCTTACCAAGCACACCTCTCGCTTTTATTTTTTCAATATAATCGGCTGCAGCCGGAACCTTACAGGCAGTTCCCTCTTTTACTACCGTTACAGTACCTATTTTTTTGGCAACAGTGAGAGCATCGGCAGTTAAGGGGGTTACATATGAACCTATTGCAATAATGAAAGCATTCATGGCCAAACGCACCCGGTTGGGGGATGTATGAATATTTTTTTCTATAGTGGCAAGCAATTTTTTTAAGGAAGGGATATCCAATTCAGGATCGGCTTTAAGGGATACAACATTACTTATTGTTGACCAGCCCGCTGCTGCAATATTTTCTTCTTTTGATTTGATCCATTCCATTCCTAATACAAAACCAAATTTGCTTCCGGCTGCCACCCAGGGAACCGTGTACTCGCTTATGTTCTGCGAAACCGCTTGCTTTACCCATGTTTGCAGATCGGCCTTTGTCATTTTCTCATCATCTGCAATCAGGCCTGCTAAGTACATGGCATCTGCATTGCCGGTAGCATACAGGTCTTTGGCCAGTTGGTAATCTGTTTTGATCTTTTTTTGAATCGTTTTTAACTGTTCTACTTTCACGCCAAAAAAAGGTTCTTTAACTCCATGTTTCAGCAGTATTTTTTTGATGCCTTCATTGCCCATTGCCTGCAACTCGGCCATGATTTGTTTTACAGTCATGAGAACTTAGGATTTGTTTACAGTTGAATTTTTTTTCTTGGTTTCAGTTTCGACATTAAAATCTGAATCAACCCTTTTTTATTATGAATGAAATATTTGAAAATAAGAAAGTCAACTGCCAGGTAAGCTCCTAACACTAGTAGTCCTAAAATAAAATCGTTTGTCATAAAAAATTTTGCTTAAAAGTTTGCTTTAATATATTCATTTATTATTTAAAAAATGTGCTGTTAAATGAGCATACTTAACAATGTCAAATCACCTTATCCGGCGTAATTGGTAAATCCCTTATCCTTTTTCCTGTTGCATGGTACACCGCATTGGCCACTGCCGCTGCAAAACCAATCAATGCAATCTCTCCCATACCCTTCGCGCCCATCGGGTTAATGATTGGGTCTGGTTTGTTTATGAAGATGGTTTCAATATGCGGCACATCGGCACTTACAGGTACATGGTAGTCGGCAAAATTATTATTTACAAATCGGCCATAACGATGGTCCATGATAGCTTCTTCAGTTAGTGCCATACCTATACCTCCGGTTACGCCACCAATCATCTGGCTGCCCGCCGTTTTGGGACTTACAATCTTTCCTGAATCAGCAATAGTTACCACCCTGCTAACTTTTACCACACCGGTTTTCGGATGTACTTTCACTTCTGTAAAATGAATAGACCAGGAATACATCGAATATTTAGCCGCTTCTGCATTTCCTCGCGATTCTTTAGTGATATCTATACTCGGTCGGTTGTTTTGTTTTAGTACATCTGTTATTAATACTTTTACGGACCGGTCGCTGCTTTTGAGCATATATCCATCTTCAAAAATCAAGTCGTCTGTTTTACTATTCTTCAGCGGGCCATCATACTTCGAAATCATTTCAACCAATGCTATTTTGATAGCAGCGCAGATATCATATACGGCAGAACCTACCGTTGAGGTCGTCGTGGATCCGCCCTGGCTCCCTGCCATCGGAAAAGAAGAATCACCCAGTTCAAATTTTATTTTTGGAATGGGTATGCCTAAGGTTTCATGTGCAATATTCGTCATGGCAGTTCCGGTACCAGGACCAATATCGGCTGTAGCACTTTGCAACAACAGCGAACCATCGGTACTGATCACACCCCGGCAACTTGCCGCACCACGTGAGGCGCTGAATACACCAGTACTCATCCCATATCCTACCAACCATTCCCCATCTTTCATGGACCGTGGTTCGGGATTTCTTTTGAACCAGCCGATTTTTTCTGCCCCCAGCTGATAGGCTTCTTTTACATATTTGCTTGAATAAGGCCGCTTTCTTTCAGGATCTGTTTCTGTATAATTCCGTAACCTGAATTCTAAAGGATCAAGTTTTAATTTATATGCCAGTTCATCCATCGCACATTCCAGGGCATATGCGCCGGTGGCTTCGCCGGGGCCACGCATCCAGATAGGCGAACCAATATCCAGCGGTAATAATTTGTACCGTGTATTTACATTGGGTGATTCGTACATGAATTTCGTCATACTCACCACTCCTTCCGTAAAATCTTCGTAGGAGGATGTTTGCGCGATCACTTCATGCGTAATGCCGGTAATTTTTCCATCAGGGGTTGCACCCAGCCCCATCTTTTGTATCGTGGTTGGACGATAGCCAACCGTTGTAAACATCTGGTCCCTGCTTTGCACCAATTTTACAGGCCGTCCTAATTTCCTCGCAGCTGCAACAACTGCAATTTCCTGGGGCCAGGTTTTTAAGGCCATGCCAAATCCACCACCTACAAATTCAGAATATACCTGTACATTTTTATCCGTCAGTTTAAATGCACTCATAATGGCACGTTGCGTCGATTTCACACCCTGTGTTTTCGCATACACCGTTACTTTATCATCCCCTTCCCATATGGCCAGAATGCCGTGCAGTTCCATCGGGTTATGCATTTCGAGGGGCATGGAGTACGTAGCTTCTATGCTTACTGGTGCAGTCTTATAGGAATCCGCTTCACCACGTTTGTAATCTGAAGAACGTGGTGTGGCGCTTGCTTTTTCCTTATCCGCTTCAAGATTGGTATGCGGGGTTTGTTTATCATATTTGGCTTTTACCAGTGTGGCTGCATATTGCGCGCGTTCCAGGCTATCTGCAATCACCATAGCAATGGGCTGACCGCTGAATAATATCTGGTTACTGCCGAATATACGGTATCGTTGTCCGCCTAATGGAAGGTTATTGTTATTAGTTGGGGTATCCCATCCAGGAATGGGCGGCATATTCAGGTGTGTGTACACAGCCAATATACCGGGTGCATTTTCTGCAGCTTTTGTATCCATAGCGGTAATGGCACCCCTGGCTATATCGCTGGTAGCGAGTATGCAGTAACTCATACGCGGCGCATCAAACTCTGCAAAGAATTTTGCCTTCCCGGTTACTTTCAGTCTGCCGTCAACGCGGCCTATTGGATCGGCTGCTTTTTCTTTTTCCATGATTCTGTGTTTGTCTGGTATTGCCATTTGGAAAATATTTTATAAACATCAATATGCTTTGGCTGTCAGCAACAGGTAGTTACAAAAGCCTTAAGAGGAAGCATTTTGCAAGTTTTTTTGCGTCAGCGTTCAGGTAGATTCAGCACCACCACCGTTAGCAACTGCCATTTTCAATGCTTCCACAATAGCATTCGGTGCCATTTTTAACTTGAAATCGTTGTAACCATAACTCCGGGCATTCTTCATCGCAATATCTGCTGCCTTTTTAAAATTGGCTTCTGAAGCCGGCTGTCCTTTTAATATTTTCTCAGCTTCTGATAAACGCCAGGGCTTATGAGCTACACCCCCCATGGCTAATCTTGCTTCCTGGATAATGTTATCTTTTATATCAAGTGCTGCCGCAACAGAGATAAGGGCAAAAGCATAGGAAGCCCTGTCACGGATTTTTAAATAATAAGAATGTGCCGAGAGATTATTGGATGGAATAGTTATTCCGATAATCAGTTCGCCCTTTTGCAGGGTATTGTCTTTCTCAGGCATATCCCCGGGCAGACGATGGAATTCACCGAAAGGGATCTTTCGTTCGCCTTTGGGGCCGGCTACTATTACTATAGCATCCAATGCCACCAATGCTACACACATATCGCTGGGATGCACGGCAATGCATTTATCATTTGCCCCAAAAATGGCATGCATCCGGTTATAACCGCCCAATGCGCCGCAGCCACTGCCCGGCTCACGTTTATTACAGGGCATAGCAGCATCATAGAAATAACCACAGCGTGTTCTTTGCATCATGTTTCCGCCAACCGTTGCCATATTGCGCAATTGTGGAGAAGCACCCGCTTTAAAAGCAAGTGAAAGCAATGGAAAATTCTTTATCACCAATTCATGTTCCGACACATCCGAATTTTTTGCCAGTGCGCCGATACGGATACCGGTGGTTGTTTTTTCAACAGACGATAAAGGGAGGTTATTAATATCCACCAGTTTTGCGGGAGTGGTAATGCCCCTTTTCATCAGGTCAATCAAATTTGTTCCGCCGGCAAGGAACACGGCCTCATTATCTTTCGACAAGGCCGTAATGGCAGATTGTTGTGTAGCGGCTCTTATATATTCAAATACATTCATATCTTTTGCCCTCCTT
>JAYSXR010000362.1:0-7430 GCA_043717145.1 Chitinophagaceae bacterium
CTGAGTACGATTGTGGGTAAATTCCAGGAGATGTCGGCAATATCATCCGAGCCCCCGCCCCAGGAAAAAGGAACAGATCCCTTTAAGGTATCCACTGTATTTCGCAAACCGCTTATTTCTCTGCCTAGGTTATCTTTCTTAGGTGCTTCTACTAATTTTTGCACAGCTAAGGCCATTTGTTTATCTGCTTCGGTCCATTGCGGAAAGCCAACCATTTTAATATTGTTATTCATGGCTGCGCCCAGTGCCTTATTAAAATGCCCGGGCCAGGCAGTTCCCAGTATCTGGTAATTCATTTTTGTATCTGTCATCATCGCCGCACCCTGTGCTATTTTAATACCCGCATCGTACATGCTTTGAATATCGTCATACATTCTCTCCCTGAAATAATACCAAACACTTGCCTTGGAAGGCACCACATTTGGCTGGTCGCCGCCATCAGTAATTACATAATGTGAGCGTTGTGTTGGCTTCAGGTGTTCGCGTTTAAAGTTCCAGCCTACATCCATGAGTTCAACGGCATCCAATGCGCTTTTGCCTCTCCATGGTGCCCCGGCCGCGTGTGCCGCATCTCCATCAAAAGAAAATTTAACAGATACCAGCCCGTTCATTCCGGGGTCGCCATAATCGCAACCAAAATCACTACTTACATGGGTAAAAATACAGGCATCGATATTTTTAAAATAGCCGTCCCGGATATACCATGCCTTACTACCCAACAGTTCTTCAGCTACGCCCGGCCAGATAACCAATGTGCCGGAGATGTTATTTTTCTGCATAATTTCTTTTGCAGCCAATGCTGCAAAAATAATAACCGCCTGGCCTGAATTATGCCCTTCGCCATGCCCCGGTGCACCTTCCACAATAGGGTCTTTATAGGCTACCCCTGGTTTTTGCGAGGCTTTGGGTATACAATCTATATCGCTACCTAAGGCAATTACCGGACTGCCATTACCCCATTTAGCCATCCAGGCAGTTGGTATACCGGAAATGCCCCGCTCAATTATAAACCCATTTTTCTCGAGTATGCCAGTTATATATTTTGATGTTTCTATTTCCTGAAAACCCAATTCTCCGAAGCTAAAGACCATATCAACCATTTCCTGTACGGCTTTTTCTTTTGTACCAACAGATGATAATGCCTGTTTCTTCAGGTTTTCTACCAATGCAGCATCATATTTTTTAACTGTTTGTGCACTGGTATATGTTAAACTCGGTAAAAAAAGAAGTACGCCAAAAGTTAGGATGACAATTTTTGGGGATAGTAGAAAAGTCTTGTACATAAGGCAGTTTAAAAATGAAAAAAGTAGTTGTTTGAAATAGGCGGCAAGGCAAGACCAGCACAATATGAAAACAAAACCATAAAAAAGCCGATCACAAGCGGCTTTTTTCAGGCATAAATCCGATCAAATGCATCTTTAAATTTCTCCATCACCACTTTTCTTTTTAGGCTCATTTTTGGAGTCATTTCACCGGTTTCGATTGTCCACTCACGCGGGAGCAGTTCGAATTTTTTTATTTGCTCGACATGGTTAAAGAATTTGTTATAGTCTTCAACCAGGGTTTTATACAATTCTAGTATTTGAGGGTTATGAATCACTTCTTCATTGCTAGTAAATACCATATCCTTATCTTTCATCCACTCTTTTAATGCAGGAAAGGAGGGTACAATTAATGCGCCAACAAATTTTTTCTCTGACCCAACCACCATTACCTGTTCGATAAAAGTACTTTCTTTTAATTTGTTTTCGATGGGCTGCGGAGCCACATATTTACCACCGCTGGTTTTAAACAATTCTTTTTTCCTGTCGGTGATCTTTAAAAACTTACCGTCTTCCCATACACCTATGTCACCGGTATGCAACCAACCATCGATTACGGTTTCGGCAGTGAGGTCGGGACGTTTGTAATAGCCTTTCATTACACAGGGGCCGCTTACGCATATTTCGCCGTCATCGGCAAGTTTTACATTGATGCCGTTGATTACCGGGCCAACGGTTCCGAATTTTGTGCCCCCTTTTTCCTGACGGTTAACAGATATTACCGGGCTATTTTCCGTTGGGCCATAGCCTTCAAACACAGGTATTTTAGCGGCATTAAATATACGGAGCAGTTTTACCTGGCAGGCTGCACCACCTGTTATGACAAAGGAAACATTACCCCCCAATGCTTCGCGCCATTTAGAGAAAATGAGTTTGTTGGCAATGGCCAGTTGCATATTATACCAGGCACCGCCATTTACACGGTTATCATATTTTTCTGCAAGATCAACCGCCCAATAAAAAAGTTTTCGTTTGGCACCTGTCAGCTCATTGCCTTTGGCCATGATCCTTTCAAACACTTTTTCCAATAAACGCGGAACCGTGGTAAAGCCATTCGGTTTTACTTCACGCAAATTATCACCGATGGTTTCCAGGCTTTCTGCATAGTAAATACTGATGCCGCTAAATAGATAAATATAGGTACAGGTTTTTTCGAAAATATGATTAAGCGGTAAAAAACTTAATACTCTGGTATCCGGCGCATCATTGAAGGGAAAACTTTCTTTGGAAAACTGTACGTTACTGTAAATGTTTTCATGACTAAGCATTACCCCCTTGGGTGTTCCGGTGGTTCCAGATGTATAAATGATGGTTGCCAGGTGTGAAGCCGGGATCGACGATTTAATAGCTTCTACCTGTTGCAATGATGTTGCATCTGCCATTGCCGTTATTTCGCTCCAGTGCGAGGCAGCATATATTTTATCGAATGTGTAAATTCCCTTTATGGACGGGACTTTTTCAGCTACACTTTTTATTTTTTGCAGTAACTCTTCATTGCTTACAAAAATATATTTCACCGCCGCATCATTCAGGATAAATTCCAGTTCTAATGGGTTGGTAGTTGGATAAACAGGCACCAGTATGGCACCCAGCTGCTGCACTGCCAGGTCTGTAAATATCCATTCGGGACGATTATTGCTGATGATAGCAATTTTATCGCTGCCTTCGGCCGACATATCATTGCCACTTACCCCTAATTGTAAAAGCCCCGCACTAAGCCGGTTAACTGTTTCTGCCACCTGTTGTGTACTATAACTTACCCATTCACCCTTTTCTTTGGCAGCCAACATATCCTGTTTTGGAAAATGTTGTAACTGATGGTCTAGGCAATCGAAGAGTCTTTTGATAGTCATTATAATCGTGAGTTGTGAATGGTGAGTTGTGAATGGTGAGTTGTGAATAGTGAGTGGTAAATAGTGAGTGGTGAATAGTGAGTATGTAATTAAAGTAAGTACTAACAATTCACGACTCACAACTAACGATTTGTCTATTCCTCTTCTTCTTTTTTTAATTTTTTATACTCTTCTATCGCCATATCATTTTTATCTCCATGGTACGCTTCAAAATACTGGAAGCCGAGACCCATACCCCAGCCTAACATGGCCCATATTGGCCAGGGATAATGATGAAAGCCGATATCCCGCCCACCGGTAAACCACCAAATACCCCAAAAAAAGGCATTTAAGATTAAATAACTGAAGAGGTTTTTTTTGAAATTGGCTCTTTTCCGCGCAATGCGCCAGAGCCGGTCATCGTTAGTTTGTTCCATACAAAGAGTTTAGGCGTTTCAAATTAGGCAAATAAGCACATATAAAAAAGCCGATAGTATACCCATCAGCCCTACAGGTTGGTTTCGAAGTTATTTAACGGGAAAAATAATATTGCCCGGCGGGTATTTTAAATACGCGGGACTGTTGGAAAGCTTTATACCCTGCGGATTCTTTGGTATGTGTATTTTGCCATACCTGGTAAGCATCCGCATTTAATGCTGTGCTGAACAACCAATAATTATACGCTTCAAAAAGACCGTTATTCAATAAATATTGCTGGTGATCAAACAACCGGAAAGGGTATAATTGCTGCTTGCCCTGTAGCCATTCTACAATAAAAAGGGTACGGATAGCGATAATACTTTCTACAGTTAAAGCCCCTTTCGTACCGGCGGCTGTTTTGGTCAACAATCCAAGTACGGCTTTTTCAAAAGCAGTCGTTGTTTTTGCTTTCAGCAACTGATCTGCAACAGCCGGGGCCAACAAATTCTTATACGCCTCAAATAACCTGGTTTTAATTTCTTCGGTACGGGTTGAATAACTTTCTATGTTCAGAAAAAGTTCACCATATAACAAGACCCGTATCCAGTTTTTCGAGCGCATATAATACATGGTGGCATTATAATAATTACTGCTGTAATTGGGATCTGATTCAATACCTTTTTCCCACTGCACAATTGCGTCATCCATATTATTCTCAATGGCCAGCAGTTCGGCATATTCATTATAAATAACGCCACTATTCGGAAATTTATTTAAAGCTGTTTTGTATAGTTTAGCACAATCCTTGTAAGCAGCAACGGCTTTATAAGAAAGTCCCAGTATCTGGAAAGATTGTTGATCAGCAGCAGGGTTTTCTATCAGTTCCTTCCCTATCTCAATCGCTTTGGCAAAATCTCTTTTTAGGTAGTTGACAAAAGAAAGGTCTTTCATGACCTCTATATTCTTTGGCTCCAGTTGTTTGGCACGGGCCAACGTAAGGATTGCATTGTCAAAATCGCCTTGCTGCATGAAGGTTTTAGCAGTTTCCTGCAATTGTGCGGCAGTTTGCTGTTGCGCAAAAACAAGATTCGATCCACCAATAAAAAGACAAAAAATGAGTAGGTATTTCATACGATAATTTTTAACTAATCTGCCTGTATGGGTAATGAGGCACTATTCATATATAAGGTGTGTAAGCAATCCATCCCTTAATTTCGGCTCAAACCAGGTGCTTTTAGGGGGCATTACATTTCCGCAGTCTGCTATATTAAATAACTGTTCTATGGTTACGGGATAAATACTGAATGCTGCCGCCATCTCGCCACTATCCACCCTTCTTTCCAATTCGCCCAAGCCGCGAATACCGCCTACAAAATCAATTCGCTTATCGGTTCGCTGGTCTTTTATACCCAGTAATTTATCGAGCACATTATTCTGTAAGATTGTAACATCCAGTATGCCGATGGGGTCAGTAGTAAAAGTTCCTTCTTTTGCGGTAAGCTTATACCAGTTCTGATCCATGTACAGTCCAAATGTATGGGGCGTTTCCGGTCGATAGGCTTCTTTACTGATCAGTTCTACTTTGAATTGCCTACCCAGTTCTTTTATAAAATTTTTCGGTGTCAGTCCATTCAGGTCCTTTACCAAACGGTTATAATCCATTATATGCAACTGGTTGGAGGGGAAAAGCGTAGTTAAAAAATAATCTGCTCCCTCTGTTGCTGAAGTACCCAATGTTTTTCGCACTTTGGCCGCAGAAGCTGCCCTGTGGTGGCCGTCTGCGATATAGGTGAAGGGTATCTCTGTGGCAAATAAACCGGTAATGTGGTCCGAAACGGTATTGTCATTTATGATCCAGATAGTATGTTGTATGCCATCATCTGCTGTAAAATCATATACGGCAGATTTGCTTTTTTTCCATTGGTTGATCAGTTCATCAACCGATGGGTTATCGCGGTAGGCAAGAAAAACATTACCGGTTTGTGCGCCTGCTGTTTTTATGTGGTTAATCCTGTCCTGCTCTTTTTCCGGGCGCGTAAACTCATGTTTCTTAATGATATCATTTTCATAATCATCCACACTGCTAACACATACTAATCCTGTTTGGCTGCGGCCATTCATGATCAGTTGGTAGATATAATAACATTCTTTTGATTCGCGGAATAAAATATCGCGCTGAATAAAAGCTGCCAGATTTTCTTTTGCCTGTTCATATACCGCAGCATCATGCACGTCGATGGTATCCGGCAGGTCTATTTCACTTTTGGTAATATGCAAAAAGGAACTATGGTTTCCCTGTGCTTCTTTTTTCGCTTCTGCGCTGTTTAATACATCGTACGGAAGACTGGCTACCTGTTTTGCCAGCTGTGGCTGTGGACGGAGGGCTTTGAACGGTTTTATGATTGCCATTGGACAAATATCTGTAAATAATTATAAACGAAAAGTTATGAATGCGGGTAGTCCATTTACCATGGGCTATAAACTATCCACTATTCAATCGCCCTGACAAATGTTTGTAAAAAATTTTTAACGGAACGATTTCTTTTTACTGCCCATTGAAACAAACCAATACCGGTAATGGCGCAGCTGATTCCGGCCAGTACGTCTAACACATAATGATGACTGGTATAGATGGCTGAAAACCAAATGCCAGCCATAATAACCATAAATACGGCATTGATCCATCCCAATTTATTTTTTATACCATAATACAAAACAATCACCGGATAGGATGCATGCAGTGAAGGCATGGCTGCAAAAACATTAGAGCTTTTACTGTATAAGGATTTAAAAATACCTGTATCGAAAAAATGGTCAAACCTTTCCAGTCCCGCTGTATTACCGGGTGTACCGGCAAGAAACGAAAATCCATGTTGCTGCATATACCAGGGAGGTGCCGCCGGATAGAGATAATATAATGCAAACCCGATCAGGTTAACCAATAAAAATGTAAGCGAAAAATGCAGGAATGCCATTTTGTTGGAAAAAAATAAATAACCTGCAAATACAAGCGGCACCGGTACCCAGCAGAGATAGAAAAAACCGGTTATTACATCGAGAAAAGTATTGCTGTGCTGCAACCAAAACTCATTCGGGGTAAGAAGTATGTTGTTTACATGGATACCGAATACTCTTTTTTCTGCACGGTAAAGGCCTTCAATATGAACCGAATGGTAGAGATAATTCGGAAACGCCTTCATATAATCAAAAATAATCCAGAAAATAAAAAAGATAGAAAACCCGATAATGAATTTACGCGTTACCATTGATGAAAAATAAAACCCATTAAACAGTAATACCAGGTAAACCTGTTCTGTTTTGAAACCGATCAGCAGGTAAGAGAGTAATAAATAGCCGGCTGTAACCACAGCCATCCCCAACAATTGTTTGGGTGCGAAAAAGGAATGGTTAGCAGGTGAGGCATTCATATCCATATCAGGGTTTAAACCTTTCTACGATTTCTTTACCGGTGGCAGGATCGGTTCCTTTCATTTCCATGTATACAATATTGGGTGCCCAGAATGAGCCCCCGTCTACCTTTAAAAAAATCCTGTTTAACAAAGCCTGCTTTTGATTAATGGTTGCATATACATGGTACCTGTTATCCTTGGGTGAATGCATTAACAGGAGGTTCTGCTTTTTATACGATACAAAATGCATATTATACGTTCCATTAGGCTGCGGCTGTGTTTTAATTCCATAGGCAAATACCCTCTGTATATAATTAAGTTCTTTGTGCACCCCACCTTCGGTAAAGCGCAGCCAGAAAACATGTATTGGAGACTCTTCATTCAATTTGCCATTGCGATCGAAGTTTAATTCGCAAATAATGGTATTGGTATTTGATGTACGCTGC
>JAYSXR010000363.1:0-7365 GCA_043717145.1 Chitinophagaceae bacterium
TGCTATAGAAAACCATCATGGTGATTCAATTCTCGACACAGGATCGCCACATTATGTAAAAAGCAGTAATGATGTAATGGATATTGATGTTTACACTGAGGGAAGAGAAATCCGTTATAGCAAAGATTTTGAAGCCGCAGGCATTAATGTGGATTTTGTAGAGAATGACAACAAACAGATCATTGTGAGAACTTATGAGCGGGGTGTTGAAAATGAAACCTTTAGTTGCGGTACAGGCGTTACAGCCGCTGCATTAGTTTTTGCGCACAATGAAAATGGGTTTAACCGCATTGAAGTGCAAACCAAGGGCGGCCACCTTGCTGTTGAATTTGATAAAACCGGCGAACAGTCATTCGAAAATATCTGGCTCTGCGGGCCGGCCGTTTTTGTCTTCAAAGGGGAAATAAATCTTGATGAGTAACGTTAGACACAAACTAAAAATTATAAATAACTCCTCTCACCCATGATCCAGTATTTTAAAAATATAGACGGACAAACACTGGAAATAGATAAGCCTGACATGGGTGTATGGGTAAATTTAGTGCCGCCTTTTAAAGAAGAAGAGTTTATCGAATTGAGTGGCGACCTCGGCATACCCATTGAATTTTTACGGGATTCCCTCGATATAGATGAACGACCCAGGTATGAACTGGAAGACAATGTAAAATTCATTGTTATCAAAACTCCAACCGAAAATAATTCCTTTAACGATAGTGATGCATTTTACATTACCATACCTATCTGTATCATATTAACACATACGCAGATCGTAACGGTGAATTCATTTGACAATGGTGCCATAAAAAAATTCCTGAACTCATTTCAGAAACGCCACCCGGATAAAAAAAATATGATGATCTTGAAAGTATTTGAAAAAGTGGTGCAGAATTTTATGGAATTTTTGAAGGAGATCAACCACAGGCGTAACCAATATGAAACCAGTTTGTACAGTAGTAACAGTAATGAAGACCTGCTAAACCTGATGCGGATACAAAAAAGCCTTGTTTACTTTGTAACTGGTCTACGCACTAATGAAATGTTGATGATGAAATTAGAAAGAACTAATTTTTTAAGTCTGAATGAGGAAGAAAGGGAATTTTTGCAGGATCTGATTGTTGATACCAGTCAGGCATTGGAAATGGCCAATATCTACACTACTATTTTGAGCAGCACAATGGATGCATTTGCGAGCATCATCAGTAACAACCTGAATAGTGTAATGAAACGTTTAACCTCCATTACGATTATTCTTTCTTTGCCTATACTGGTCACCAGTATTTATGGTATGAATGTAGAAATTCCCTACATGCGTTCCAATCATGCTTTTTATATACCGGTGATTATTTCCTTGATTGTCTCTGTCATCATTGGATGGTATTTCATGAAAAAGAAATGGTTTTAAGCATGCCGTTATTTAATGTTCGGGTTTACGGGATACTGTTGGATCATCATAACCGCTTATTGGTAAGTGATGAATTTATCCGTGGCAGCTATTTTACAAAACTACCCGGTGGCGGGCTTGAATTTGGCGAGGGCACCCGGGATTGCCTCAAAAGGGAATTCATGGAAGAAACCGGGTTTATAGTTGAAGTAGGTGATCATATTTATACCACTGATTTTTTTCAGATCTCGGCTTTCAATAATAAAGACCAGATCATTTCCATTTATTATTTTGTAAAAACAGCAGAGCCAATCCTTCTACCGGTGAAAACAAAACCTTTCGATTTTTCACCCGGTCAAACAGCTGATCCAAATGGGGAAAGCGAAGTATTCCGTTGGATTAATTGGGAGGAGGTTCACGAAGATATCATGTCGCTTCCCATAGATAAAGTAGTGATCCGTATGATCCGTAACAAAAGCTGAACAATCGCAACCTTCAGCAACTCGCAGCTACCCTGTAACTAAAACTTATATTGGAAGGCTATCTGCCAGTAAGTGCTAATCCCAGACCCTGCTGTACTACCCACAGGTAAATAAAAACTCAATTCAGGGCGCATGGTAAAAGCCCCTATTTCCATAGAAGATTCTATACCCAATTCTATATTCGTGAGGTCAAAAGTTTTACCTTGCGTTGCAGTAGTAGTGGTGGTGGTACCGCTGCTGCTAGACCTACCCCTTCCGCTATTCGATCCTGCGCCTTTCTTAATATATTTTCCCGAGTTAGATCCCTTGCCAATATACTTGGTAGTATTTAAAAAAGAAAAATAATCGTTGGTGCCGGCATTAAGTGATAACGAAGGCGCTGCAGAAAAACTCACATCTCCGGTGTCCCAATCAAAAGAATGACTCACACCAGCAGAAATACCCATATCATATACAAAAGCAGAAGGCGATACCGATGTATTGGTGCCAAAGCCAATTCCTGCAGATATTCCTGGCCGTAACCAGGGCTTCTTATACATAAATGAAGTGTATAACTCATTAGTTAGCGGGCTGTATGGAATACTTTTATTTCCCGTAAAAAAATAATGGTAAAAATTAGCGGCATAACTGAACGCAGGTTTGTCATATTGAGAAATACCCACACTTACTGCATGCATATACAGACCCTGTGTTGCACCGCCAAAAACAAATCGGGGTGAATAACTGAAGGCAAGACCACTTTTATGACTCATAGAAATAGATGGCGACATTGACAACGAATTGGAAAATCCGGTATCGGTACCTGTTATTTTGTAAGTAGATGCTACACCCATATCAAGCCCCACTGAAAAATGCCAGGTCTGGGAGCTGTCCTGCGCACTAAGGGAAAAAGAGGATATCAGTAAAATAAGAAACAGGTAAGTTTTGTTCATATGCATATAAATTTTTCAAAAAAATTGTACAGAGGTAAAAATAGTCCTATTATAACGTTAGGCACAAAAATTATTCCAACCTCTTCGTTGGAATGTTCAGAGAAATCCTTCTTCTGTCTTACCCATGGCAGCCAATTTCATCTTACGGGCAGTATCGTGGCCTACGTATTTTTCAATTTGTTTTTCTAATAGATAAATTAATGGTGTAAGCACAATAGCGATGGTGAACTTGTACATATAATTTACAAGACAAATAGCCAGCACTAATTGCCAGCTCCAGCCGTTACCTATTTTGAAAGCAATAAATAATACTACAAAACTATCTACCAGTTGCGATATTAATGTAGATCCGGTGGCACGCAGCCATATCCATTTTTCACCGGTTATTTTTTTTATTTTATGAAAAACGGTCACATCTACTATCTGGCTAACCAAAAAAGCTGTAAGGCTTCCCAATATTATCCACATACCCTGTCCGAAAATACTACCGAAAGCATCCTGCATATTATTTATTCCGTTTTGTTGTTTAGAACTGATCCAAAAATCAGCGGGTGCAATTTTCATGGCAGCGTAAAACATGAGGAAAGCATAAGAGATCAAAGCGATAGCGGTAAAACTGATCCTTCGAACTGCCTTCGGGCCATAATATTCGTTTACAATATCTGTAATAATAAATTCCAATGGCCATAATAAAACCCCACAAGTAAGGTTAAAGGATAACCCGGATTGGCCAAAAATGGTAAAATTAGAAGGCTGCAACCCAAGGAATTTTTCTAATGAAAAAATCTTGCCGCCAATACATTCAGCAATCAATGCATTGGCCACAAAAAAAGCAGTGATAAACAGGAATAGCTTTGTCGGTTTGTCCTTTAAAATAGCATGGATCATGAGGGAAGTATGAAATGAACAAAGAATTGCATTATCAGAAACAGGAAATTAACCACTACCAGCCAAACAGGAATAGTCATGTTTTTTTTACGGATCAATATAATACCATACCTGATGCACACAACCAGATTAATGAAAGGTGCCAGGAACCAGCCTAGCACTATCACGACTTCATTTATATTTTCGAACCCTTTAAAGTCATGGATCCGTTGAATGACCAGGCACGCTAAAAAAAGCAGGTTACAAATAAATGCCAACCTTGATAAAAAAGACACACCTCGCATATTAAACAGAGTAACAATTATTTGATAAAATAGTTTCCTGCAGATTTTTCAATAGCCGGCAGTAAGTTTAACACAAATTACATTCAATCATCATGTAAATCATACCATCGGCTATAAAAAAGTAAACATTTTTCCTGTAGGTTTGCCGACAGCCTAAAATAAACAAATGAAGAACTTTCAATGGAAATCCCTGCTTCCCCACGCCATTGCCGTGGGTATATTCCTAATCGTTGCCATTATTTATTGCAAGCCGGCATTGGAAGGCAAGGTTTTGACCCAAAGTGATGTTGTTCACTGGAAGGGTATGGCGCAGGATATGTACAATTATAAAGAAACTCATGGCCATTTTCCCTTGTGGAATAATAACCTGTTTGGCGGCATGCCCGGTTACCAGGTGGCATTGGAATCGTATAGTCCTATTCCCCTTATTTTCATGCACAATGTGTTTATGCTTTTCCTGCCTAAGCCGATTGGTTATTTCTTTTTATTATGTATCGCTTTTTATTTCCTTACTCAGGTAGTGGGTGCAAGGCCATGGTTGGGCATACTTGGCGGCATTGCTTATGCGTATGCAACTTATGGACCGATTATAGTAGCGGTAGGGCATGATACAAAAATGCAGGCCATGGGCTACCTACCTGCTTTACTGGCGGCTTTATGGCTTATCTATCAAAGAAAATATTTGTGGGGTGCAGCACTTACCGCACTATTCAGTGCGCTCCTGATTGGCATGAACCACCTACAGATAACTTATTATTTTTTGATTGTAGCCGGATTTATGACAGCTGGTTTTGCCATTCAATGGATAAAAAAGAAACAATTCAAACACCTGGCTTTATCACTTGGCATTGCTGTTGCCGCTGGCGGTATTGGTGCCTGCTTTAACATGGTTACATTAGCTACTACCAGCGACTATGCCAAAGCTACCATGCGTGGGGGCCAGTTAAATATTGATTCAACGGGCAAGTCTACCAAAACAAGCGGCTTATCTATAGATTATGCTTTTACGTATGGAAGCTATGGGCAGGCCGAGAGTTTTACTTACCTAATCCCGGGTATTTATGGCGGGCCACAGGAATTAAGCACCGGATCACAGGTGTCGAAATTTGCTACTGATAAAGGGATTCCCGAAGACCAGCTGTTGCCCCTCGCCTCCCGTTATACCTATTGGGGTGAGCAGCCTGCTAACTCAGGACCGGTATACTTAGGTGCCATCATATGCTTTCTATTCCTGTTTGGTATGTTGTACCTAAAAACATGGCATAGGTGGTGGATATTAGCAGTATGTGTACTCGCAATATTAATGAGCTGGGGTAAGAATTTTGAATTTTTTAATGCTTTCCTTTTCCATTATCTACCCTTGTACAACAAATTCCGTGCACCCAGTATTATACTCGTCATTCCCCAATTACTGTTTCCATTAATAGGCATAATGGCTTTGCAACAATTCCTGTTTGATGAGACCAATAAAGCAGAGGCCCTCAAAAAACTAAAGACCAGTATCTATGTTACTGCCGGATTCTTCGCGGTAGCTATTGGCTTATACTTTTCATTTACATATACCAGTTCAAGTGACCAGGGATTGAAAGACTATTTTGCACAGTTGTTCGGGGGAAAACCGGAAGAAGCAAAATTGCTTTTTAATGCTTTGAAAGAAGATAGGAAATCATTATTCGGCTCCGATCTTATCAGGAGTATCCTCTTAGTTACTGCAGCCGCTGCAGCATTATGGCTGGTGGCAAAGAATAAGGTCAAAGCCATTCATGCACTAATCGCTATTATATTATTAGCATCATTTGATGTTTTATCGGTAGGCAAAAGGTACCTGAATGATAACAATTACCAGGATGCAGAAGCAGCGAACGACAGTTATTTTAAACCTACCGCAATTGACCTCGAGATAATGAAGGACAGCACACATCCACGGGTATTTAATATGACACAGCAAGACCCATTCGCAGATGCCATGACCTCCTATTTCCACCGTTCAGTGGGTGGATATCACCCCGCAAAACTGAGTATTTATGATGATATGCTTACCCGACAGTTACGCAAACAACCGATGAATATACAGGTGTTGAATATGCTTAACGCCAAATACATACTGGTGCCCAACCAACAAAACGGACAGGCCACCTTACAGATCAATACTAGTGCATTGGGACAGGCATGGTTTGTAAAGCATATCAACTATGTAAAAGACGCAGGTGCCGCCCTGAAAGCATTGGATTCAGTTAACCCGAAAGACACGGCCATTGTAGAAGACAAGTTTAAAAAAAATATTGCATTTGAACCTGTGGGAGATTCAACGGCCTCTATCAAACTCATTAAAAATGATAATGATGTAGTTACTTATCAATCCATCAATACAACTAATCAATTCGCCGTATTTAGTGAAGTATTTTATGACCGTGGATGGAAGGCTTACATTGATGACAAAGAAACCCCTATAATACAAACCAACTATGTTTTACGAGGGTTAGCCATACCGGCAGGTAACCACCAGATCAGGTTTGAGTTTAAACCGGCGTCTTATTACAACAGTAATAAAGCATCCATTGGTGCTTCGGCCATAATATGGCTATTGTTAATAGCCGCGGTTGTATCCAGTATCCGAAAAACAAAAGAAGTTGCTTAAAATGGCTACTCCAACTGTACTGGCACTTGTATCGTACAAAGTATTCCCAGCACAAATGGGTGGCCAAAAATGCGTGAGTGAATTTTATTCGCATTTGGCAAATCATACAAAAGTAGTATTAGCTGTTGCGAAAGAAAACCCTATCCCACAAAATACTGGTTTCAAAGTATTCCCATTTCTTTATAACCATCGGAAAGGGATATTGAATTTCCGTTACCTGTATAAGCTTACCAGGCTAATAAAAGAGCAAGGCATTGACATTATTTTTATTGAACATTCTTATTTGGCCTGGCTGGGTATTTTACTACGTTTGATAACAAAGAAAAAAATTGTCATCCGCTCGCACAATATAGAGGCGCACCGTTTTCGTGACCTGCAAAAAAGCTGGTGGCGTTTGTATAGATGGTATGAAAAACGTGTGCACAGAAAAGCAGACCATAGTTTTTTTATTACCGAAGAAGATAAAAACTGGGTAACAGCATATTGGCAACTGGATGAAAAAAAATGTAGTCTGGCAACATATGGTACAGATATTCTTCAACCACTTGCACACGAAGATCAAAAACAATACAGAGAGCAATTATTGAAACAATATAAATTAAACTCCGCAACAAAACTTTTTCTGTTCAACGGCACATTGGATTATTTACCTAACCTAGATGCCTTACGGCTTATCATTAGTGAACTGTTACCACTTTTACAGGCAGCTCGTTTTGATTTCCGGATTTTTATTTGTGGCAACCGTTTAACCGAGCAATGG
>JAYSXR010000364.1:0-7361 GCA_043717145.1 Chitinophagaceae bacterium
ATGGACTTGGCTTTTCAGCCTGTGAAATTAAAGGACGGTAAAACCTATCCTTATGGCTTTGGCTGGTGCATTAAAAAAGAAAACGAATCTTTCTGGCATTCAGGCTCATGGCAAGGATTTAAAAATATAATCTATCGAGATACTAAACAATCAAGCACACTTATATTATTAAGCAGCAACGAATCGAGTAGGGGCATTGGGGCTGCGCGCGCATGGTTTGAGGGTTCCCCAATGAGTGAGATACCTACGCAACTTATTACAAATGTTTTGTTGATTGATGGAACCGGAACTCCTGCCCGCAAAGCTTCTGTTCGAATAGAAGGAAATAAGATCCTGGAAATTGGCGAGCTTACCGCATTTGCAGGGGAAGAAAAAATTAATGGTGGCGGCAAAGTACTAGCCCCTGGTTTTATAGATAGCCATAGTCATATCGCCGCTTCGCTAGATAGCTATCCAGAGGCATTAGCTTGTGTGAACCAAGGAGTTACTACTATAGTTAGCGGGCAGGATGGAGGAGGCGATTATATAGACACTATTATTGGGGGCATAAAGCGCAAACCCATCTCTATTAATCTGGCAACCTATACCGGTCAAACCATGCTTCGAGAGCAGGTTATGGGTAAAAACCTTGGAAGGCTGGCAACTGATGAAGAGATAGAAAAAATGGGAAAAATACTCAAGACTGAATTGCAAAAGGGATCCCTGGGTCTATCCACTGGCTTGGAATATGAGGGCGCATACTTTTCAAGCAGAGATGAAGTATTACGACTGGCAAAAATAACGGCTGCAGAAAAAGGCCGGTACATAAGTCATATCAGGAGTGAGGATGTTGCTCAAGCAGATGCAATCGACGAGATCATCGCCATTGGCCGAGAAGCCAAATTGCCCGTACAGATATCTCATATTAAAGTGGCATTGAAAGATGACTGGGGTAAATCTTCAAATCTTTTAGCGCAACTTCAGTCAGCAAGAATGCAGGGAATAGATATAACAGCTGATTGTTATCCTTATGATTATTGGCACAGTACACTGCGGGTCCTGTTTCCTAAAACAGATTATACTAACCCAGTAAGTGCACAGTATGCGGTTGATCATACCTTCGATCCAAGTCAATCTGTTTTGGTAAGATTTGCGCCTAACACTTTATACGCCGGTAAAACCATTTCAGCAATAGCAGCATTGCGCAAAGAAAAGCCGGCACAGACTATTATGGGCTTAATAGCAGAAGCAAGCGCTTATGAAAAAGCGCATCCCAATGTAAAGGGACTGGAAGGTATTATGGGCAAATCCATGACAGATGAGGATGTATCCAACCTTCTTGCATGGCCCAATACTAATATATGTTCCGACGGATCAAATGGAGGCCACCCGAGAGGGTATGGAAGTTTTACTAGAGTATTGGGATATTATGTAAGAGAGAAAAAGATAATGAGTCTGGAAACGGCCATTCAAAAAATGACCAGTCTCTCAGCCGAACATACAGGTATTAAAAACCGCGGGTTGATTGCAGAAGGGTATTTTGCAGATATGGTTTTATTTGATCCTGCTACCGTAAAAGACAATGCAGATATCAAAAATTCAAAAGCACTTTCTACAGGCATGGAAAAAGTTTGGGTGAATGGTGTTTGTGTATTTGAGCATGGTCAATCCACTAAAAAATATCCCGGTGTCTTCGTAAGCAGGTAAATTAGACAGAAACTGATATATGGAACAAAATGAAAATGAGGAATTACCAAAACCAAGGGCGGTAGTTTTAACCAATGGCCAGCTATCCCATGCTGATGCAAAAACCGCACATGGATTGATAAGGGGAACGGAACGATTTGAAATTTTGGGTGTGATTGATCACGCACATGCCGGCAAAGATGCTGGAGAAGTGCTCGATGGTGGATACAGAAATATACCGGTAATAGCAACACTTGATGAGGCAATCGAAACATTGCCTCCTATTCAATATTGTATTATTGGTATTGCCACGGTAGGAGGTAAGTTGCCAGAAGATTTTATCCCGGTTATTAAATCCTGCATATGCAATGGTATTTCCATGGTTAATGGTCTGCATGAATTTTTAACTGAGAATCTGGAATTGATTCAAATGGCAGCCAAGTATAATGTTGAGCTGATTGATATAAGAAAACCTAAACTTAAGAAAGACCTTCATTTCTGGACAGGAAATATCTTTAAGATGAAAACACCGGTGGTTGCTGTGATAGGCATGGATTGCTCAATGGGTAAAAGAACTACTTGCCGTATGATTAGACAGGCATGTGAAGCAGAAGGCATCAATGCACAAATGATTTTTACTGGCCAAACAGGCTGGTTGCAAGGAGGGCGCTATGGTTTTATCTTTGATTCAACCCTGAACGATTTTATTTCCGGGGAATTGGAGCATGCGATCCTTTCCTGCGATGAAGAAACCAAAGCAGATTTGATTTTAATCGAAGGACAATCTGCTCTGCGTAATCCAAGCGGTCCTTGTGGTTCGGAGTTATTGGTTTCAGCAAATGCAAAACATACTATACTAGTATGCGCACCCAAAAGAAAATATTTTGAAGAAGATCCGCTATGGGGAGAGATACCTTCAGTGGCTTCAGAAATCGAGCTGATCAAAATGTATGGCTCAAAGGTGATCGCTATTGCCTTAAATACGCAGCATTGCACCTTAGAAGAAGCGTTGGCTTACCAGGCTGCTTATGAAAAGGAATATAAAGTTCCCATATTACTGCCCTTACTAAAGGGGGTACCAGAGGTCCTAACTGTACTTAAAAATTTATTATAACCGGGCATATGAAAATAACTGCTGTAAATGCTTACTTGCAAAATCTACCGCTTACAAAGCCTTATACTATTGCTTATAAAACAACAACCGATACCGAAATTGTTTTTTTGGAAATAACTTTAGAAAATGGACTAACCGGTATCGGTGCCGCTAACCCGTTTGTAGATGTGGTGGGAGAAACACCGGCACAAACACTTACAAATTTACAATCAGGCTATCTCGAACATTTTTTAGGGAAAGATATCCGTGAATTTAATAGCCTGATAGACGATACAGCCAAGCACTTTCCTAAACAACCGGGCACATTGGCGGCTATTGATATTGCCTTACACGATTTATTTGGTAAATATTTGGGAATACCTGTCCTTGCGTTTTACGGACAAAAAATACAATTCTTGCCTACCTCTGTTACTATTGGCATTAAAGAGTGGAAGGAAATGATGGAAGAAGCAGATGGCTATTATCAATTGGGCTTTCGGATACTGAAAATAAAAACGGGCATTGATGTGGATGCAGATATCGAAAGGGTAAAAAAATTGTCTGAACGTTTTAGTAGTAAGATGCTTATCCGCGTGGATGCCAACCAAGGCTATTCTTTAGTGGATCTTCATAAGTTTCTTGACCAAACCCGACACCTCAACCTAGAATTAATTGAGCAGCCAGTAAAATCAGGACAGGAAAAAATATTATTCGACCTGCCCCAGGCTGATAGAAAAATATTAGTAGCAGATGAATCTTTATTAGACGCTTCATCAGCCTGGAAGCTTTCCAATCTACCCCAACCCTATGGCGTGTATAATATTAAACTGATGAAGTCCGGTGGCATCAAGGGAGCAAAGGAAATTGCCATAATTGCTAATCATGCAGGGATTGATCTTTTTTGGGGATGTAATGATGAAAGTATCATCAGCATTACAGCTGCATTGCATGCTGCATATTCCTGTAGCAACACAAAATTCCTTGATCTCGACGGTAGCTTCGACCTGGCGAAAGATTTGGTGGAAGGTGGATTTATATTAAAGGAGGGAAAACTATATCCAAATGATTTGCCTGGGCTGGGGTATAAAAAATTATCATGACCTTTCCTGTACATTGTATAGGGACTTTAGCGATAAAAATTTCTGAACTAAATTGGATTAAAGAGCACAAAGGTCTTTAAGGCTTACAATACTTAAAACTTATATTTTGCAAAAACTGATCCCAAGCTTAGGTCTGCGTTCCTCTATTTTCCTGGTCATTAGCCTGATCCTGGGCTCTGGTGTATTTAAGAAGGTGGCCATGATGTCGGCAACACTACAAGCTCCTTTGCTGGTATTATTGTGTTGGATACTGGCAGGTATCATCAGCCTGGCTGGTGCACTTTGTACAGCAGAAATGGTAGGTATGTTTCCCAATTCGGGAGGAGAATATTATTATTTTCAAAAAGTATACAACCGTTTTTTTGCGTTCATTTATGGCTGGGCAAATTTTGTAGTTTTAAAAACAGCCGCTATTGCGGCATTGGCTTACATCTTTTCTGAATCGTTTAACAGTATTGTTCCCCTTCCGATATGGTCCTTGAATGTGGGTGGTTTTATAATTGAGAATATATCGGTAAAATTACTTGCTTCTTTTCTGATCATTTTACTGAGTTTTATAAATTATCGTGGGATCAAACATGCAGAAAAGTTAAGTCGCATTATGACAATTGTAATGTTGATTGCTGCGATAGGCATAATAGTAGCGGGCTTAACATCACCAGCAGGTAAAATCCATAATCTTGTAACTCCGGGTGCTCATTCCGGTGAAGGTTTACATGGTTGGTTATTGATTAAAGCCATTACCCTAGCCAGCCTAGGTGCTTTTTGGGGATACGAAGGGTGGAATTGTATTGGCTTGATCGGTGAAGAAATTAAAAACCCCAAACGTAACCTGCCACTTTCATTGGGTATAGGAACCTTAGTGATCATTGCAGTATATGTATTACTCAACTTGGTTTACCTATACATACTACCTATTGATGTGTTAATCAGGATCCACGATCATCCCAACCAGATTGCAGCAGTAGAAGTAATGAAAGCTGTTTGGGGAAAATGGGGAGAATGGTTTGTGGCATTGCTTATACTGGTGACTACCTGCAATGCCACTAACAGCACCATCCTAACTTCTGCCAGAATATTTTATGCAATGGCGCGTGATGGTAATTTTTATAAACCAGCAGAAAGAATACATCCCATCTATCAAACCCCTTCGGTTGCTTTATTATTACAGGGTATATGGTCAGTTATGTTGGTATGGTCTGGAACATTTGATCAACTTACCGATATGTTGATTTTTTCAGCATTCATTTTTTATGGTGCCACAGCGCTGGCAGTGATGCTCATGCGTAAGCGGGATCCTTTGCAACCCAGAACATACAAAGTGATTGGATATCCTTTCACACCTTTTCTTTTTTGTTTGTTTTGCCTTTTGTTGATAGGGGTCACCTTACAAAGCCAACCCAAAGAAGCATTATCGGGATTGGGATTGATTATTTTCGGTACACCTTTCTACTGGTACTGGACGAGAAAAAAATGACACGGTTTTTTTTAATGCTCATTATCCAGGTAGGCTACCTGGTATCCTGGGTCTTGCCTGCCTTTGATGCTTAATACAGTAGCTCCCTCCTCTTTAGGTTCCTAGCTGCGATGATCTATTAGTGCACAAAATTTATTAGATTGATTAATCCCTCCCACTAAATGGAATTTAAAAGAAGGCGAAAGACTAGTTAGTCGACCCTCAAAAAGTCTATGATTCAATGTAGCTATAGACTTCTAAAAAAATATGCGATAAATAATTTGCAAGCTATTTGAAAAAGCTGAAAAAAGCTTGCAAATTAGCGGATGCTACGAGCCCCCAAAATGCCGGAACCCCAGTTAGGTCTGTTTCACGGATTAGCTGATCAACTTGCCCAGCGTCACCCACTGTATTTGTTGGCGGATAAAAGAGATTGGACAATTTTTGAAGAAGCCTTTAACGTTTATTACAGTGAGAAGATGGGCAAGCCAGCCAAGCCCATCCGATTGATGGTATCATTACCGATATTGAAGTAGGTACGCAATCTGAGTGATGAGAATCTGGTGAAGCAATGGTCAGAAAATCTTTATAATCAATATTTGAGTGGCGATCAGCATTTTCGTGCTACTATTTCTTGTGTTCCTACTGAACTGCTTACTTTTCGTCAGCGTATTGGGGAATCTGGAGTAGCTTTGATTTTAAAGGAGAGTATCCGTATCAATAATTTACATGAAGATAAAGGTGATGGTAATACAGTCTCTGTAGTAAGTGTGGATACGACAGTTCAGGAAAAGAATATCACTTATCCTACTGATGATAAATTGGAAAAGAAAATCATTAAGAAGTGTTGGAAAATAGCTGATGAAGAAGCTATTGATCTTCGCTAATCATACACATGAACCGTTAAGAAATTAAGCCAATTACAGCGTTTTGTATCATCAATGTTGTGTAAAATAGTAATATGAAAAAAAATTGCTTATTCATTTTCCTATGTATGGCTACTTTTGCTCATGCACAGCAAACCGAAAATATCATCATCATAACCACTGACGGGTTCCGCTGGCAGGAAGTATTTGGCGGAATGGATAAAGCAATTGCAAACAATAAGCGTTATAACCAGGAGGACAGTGCCTATATTTTTAAAAAGTATTGGTCCGAAGATGCGGATACCCGAAAAAAAAACCTGCTCCCTTTTTTTTGGAATACGGTTGCATTAAAAGGGCAGCTGTACGGCAACCGGTTATTAAATAATAAAGTAAACGTTTCCAATCCATATTGGTTCTCATACCCTGGTTACAGCGAGATCATGTGCGGTTATGTAGATGTCGCTATCAATAAAAACGAATACAAAGCCAATCCCAATACTACGTTACCTGAATTTTTGAATAAGCAAAATAAACTGAAAGGTAAGGTAGCGGCCTTTGGTGCATGGGACGCGTTCGACAGGATATTGAATCAAGAAAGGAGCGGTATCCCTGTTATTTCTGCGTTTAATAATACAGGTGGCAAGAACCCTACAACCAATGAAAAGCTTATCAATGCTTTATTGCAGGATGCACATAAAGAATGGAAAGAAGAATGTTATGATGTGTTTACGCACTATGCAGCCATGGAACATTTAAAAACCCGAAAACCCAAAGTATTATACATCGCTTACGGAGAAACAGATCAATGGGCGCATGCATGGCAATACCGTTCTTATTTAGATGCGGCACACCAGGTGGATGCCTGGATAAAAGACATTTGGGATTTTGTGCAATCAGATGAGCAGTATAAAAATAAAACAACCCTGTTTATCACCACCGATCATGGCCGTGGCGATAAGGTAAAAGAAAAATGGACCAGTCATGGTGATGCTGTTGATGGAGCCGACCAGATATGGTTCGCTGTTCTTGGTCCTAACACACGTGCTTCAGGAGAAATGAAGACTGATGTGCAATTATACCAAAAACAGTTCGCACAAACCATGGCCAAATTAATGGGTTACACATTTCAGGCAGCGCATCCGGTGGCAGAAGAAATAAAAACTGTTATCAAATAACTTCTT
>JAYSXR010000365.1:0-7353 GCA_043717145.1 Chitinophagaceae bacterium
CCAATGCCGGAACTTCGCCAGCAAAACGGCCGTGCCAATCCATGGCATGTAAAATACTGGGGCATAGGGAATGAAGCATGGGGTTGCGGGGGAAATATGAAACCGGAATATTATGCCAATATCTATCGGCAGTATGCCACTTTTATGACCAACGGCGACCCTAAAGAACGTATTTTTCGGATAGCTTCAGGAGCAAGTGATGCAGATTATAACTGGACAGAAGTACTCATGCGCGACATTCCGCACAACATGCTTGATGCAGTGGGTGTTCATCATTATTCAGTGATTGAATGGAACAAAAAAGGCACATCAACTAATTTCACCGAAGAAGAATATTATACTACCATGCAAAGGGCATTACAAATGGAAGAACTGGTTACTAAACACAGCGCGGTGATGGATAAATATGATCCCAGAAAGAGAGTAGCAATGGTAGTAGACGAATGGGGTGGATGGTACGATGTAGAACCGGGTACCAATAGTGCATTTTTATTTCAGCAAAATACCATGCGTGATGCCATGATTGCCGGCACTACCCTGAACATTTTTAATAACCATTGTGACCGTGTAAAGATGGCTAACCTGGCACAGATCATTAATGTATTACAGGCCGTTATCTTGACCAACGATGAAAAGATCATCCTTACCCCTACTTACCATGTAATGGAAATGTACAATATTCACCAGGATGCAACGATGCTGCCGCTTACCATAAACAGTAATGATTACACCATGGGTAAGGAGAGGTTAAAGGCTGTTTCTGCTTCCGCTTCAAAAGATAAAAACGGGGTTACCCATATTTCATTAGTAAATATTGATGCCCATAAAGCGCAGGAAGTTTCAATTAATATATCAGGGGCAGATTATAAAAGTGTATCTGGCCGTATATTAACCTCCGACAAAATGCAAAACTATAACAGCTTCGAAAATTCCAATAAGATTAAACCGGCTGCATTTACAGATGCTACACTTGCAGGTTCGAAATTGAATTTAACCATTCCGTCATTTTCTGTTGTAGTACTGGAATTAAAATAAATTGGAGAAATAAAGCGCTTTTAGAACGGAGAAATATAAAAATTAGTGTGTAATTAAATTAAACCTAACATTCAACTAGTATGAGAAACAAACAATTAGGCATTACCGTTTGGAATTGGTTTTTTATATTGATACTATTGTGCCAATCCAATTCCCTTACCGGGCAAATGCAATTCATTGGTGCATTTGATCATCATGAAGACATTGGCAACCCGAAAATAAAAGGTTCTGCTGTTTATAATAGTCAGAATCAATCCTACCTCCTTTCAAGTGCCGGCAAGAATATATGGGGCAATACTGACGAGTTTCAGTTTGCCTGGAAAAAAATAAAAGGCGATTTTATTATTAAAGCCACTCTGCACTTTATCGGTAAAGGTGTTGAAGCACATAGAAAAATAGGCATTATGGCAAGGGACAATTTAACCACTGGCGCACGCTATGCAGATGCGTGTATTCACGGCGATATACTTAGTTCATTGCAATACCGGGCTACAGATAAGGATACTACAGGGCAGGTAGCAGTATTATCTTATCACCCTACAGAAATAGAGTTTGAACGGTCGGGCAATACTTTTACATTTTCTGCGGCTACTTTCGGAGAGCCATATAAATCTGTTAGCAAAGATATACTGCTTAATGAAGAAGTATATGCAGGCCTGTTTATCTGTTCGCATACCGAAGATGCTGTTGAAAAAGCCATTTTCAGTAATGTGCGTATCATCATTCCCCCTGGTAAAGATTTCAAACCTTACAGCGATTATTTGGGAAGCCACCTGGAAGTTATGGAAGTAAGTACTGGCCTCCGGAAAATTTTACATAGTGCCCCCAATTCATTACAGGCACCTAACTGGTCAACGGATAACAAGTACCTTATTTACAATGCCGATGGGCGCATGTATAAATATGATCTCAGCAATGGATTTATTACAACCCTTAATACAGGTTTTGCCACAGACAATAACAACGATCATGTATTATCCTTTGATGGAAAAATGATGGGCATCAGTAACCATACTGGCACCGGCCGGACTTCCACTATTTATACATTGCCAGTTACCGGTTCTGATAAACCTGTTAGGATTACTTCAGATACTTCCGGTCACTCCTATTTACATGGCTGGTCGCCCAATGGGAAGCAATTGCTTTTTACCGGCCTCCGTAACAAAGAATGGAATATATGGTCTGTTGATGTAGTCTCTAAAAAACAAACGCCTTTAACAGATGATCCACTACTGGACGATGGCCCTGAATTTACACCCGATGGGAAATACATTTATTTCAATTCTGTGCGAACGGGCACTATGAAAATATGGCGTATGAATCCAGACGGCACCAATCAGGAACAGGTCACTTTTGATGAATACAACGATTGGTTCCCGCATATTTCTCCAGACGGTAAATGGATTGTTTATATATCCTTTCCAAAAGAAATAGACCCGGGAACACATCCGTTTTATAAGAAAGTATATTTACGATTGATGCCTGCCAAAGGTGGTGTACCTAAAACCATTGCGTACCTCTTCGGTGGCCAGGGAACCATTAATGTACCCAGCTGGTCGCCCGACAGTAAAAAAATCGCATTTATAAGTAACACTAAGTTGTAATACTTAAAGGCAGCTTATATCCATTTAAAATCAATAAGAAATGAAAACAAATATTTCTATTGCAATACTAATTCTCGCATTCGGCTGCACCGGTCATATAAAACATTCGACAATCGGTAGCATTGAACGCTTGGATGCGTCATTGGATAGTGTTATATCTGCCGATGCAAAAATAGAGATTATTGCAACCGGTCTTGATTGGAGTGAAGGACCGCTATGGATAGAAAAAAATAAAATGCTTTTATTTTCCGATGTTCCACAAAATACCATATACAAATGGACAGAAGAAAAAGGCAAAGAAATATACCTGTCGCCCTCAGGCTATACAGATACTGCCAAACGTGGTGGTGAAACAGGTTCCAATGGTTTGTTGCTGGATAGTGCGGGCAACCTTGTTTTATGCCAGCATGGAAACAGGCAAATGGCAAAAATGAATGCACCCATTACTAAACCGGCATCAAATTATACCAGCCTTGCAGCAAAGTATACAGGCATGCGGTTCAACAGTCCAAATGATGCGGTGTATAACAGTAAAGGAGAATTGTTTTTTACTGACCCGCCTTATGGACTGGAAAAAAATATGGCCGATCCAAAAAAAGAAACCCCTTACCAGGGCATATACAGACTAAACAGGGATGGCATGGTTTCCTTATTACTTGATTCAATAACAAGACCCAATGGGATTGCCTTTTTTCCAGGTGAAAAGAAACTGATTATTGCCAACTCCGATCCCGAAAAACCCTATTGGTATATATATGATGTTGACCAAAACAGTAACCTGCAAAATGGTAAAATATTTTATGACGCATCAGGTGGAGGAAAAGAACTGAAAGGTTTACCCGATGGTTTGAAAATTGACAGGAATGGAACCGTTTTTGCTTCAGGTCCCGGTGGCATATGGGTCTTTACGACTACAGGAAAGTTATTGGGGAAAATTAAACTTCCGGAAGCAACTTCTAACTGCGCTTTATCAACCGATCAAAAAATACTATACATAACAAACGATATGAATGTATTAAGGATAAAATTGAGGGATTAGTAAATCATCTAACCAGTAGCTAATGAAAATATATAAAACCAAATCAGGTATACTTATTGAAAATAAAAATGCCTTTTATTTATTGAAAGATGAAAACTGGGACAAATTCATCAATAATGATACACTTTTTCAAAAAATAAAATCGCTTACACATTCAATTTCCGGAATTGGTAATGGAAGCGAATTAATTATATCTGAACTGGTTACCCCCATTGGCAGTCAGGAGCTTTGGGCATGTGGTGTTACTTATTTAAAAAGTAAAGTAGGGCGGCAGGAAGAGTCTAAAGCCGCTGGAGGAAGTGATTTTTATGCAAAAGTATATGAAGCAGAGCGGCCTGAAGTATTCTTCAAATCAACGCCACAACGTATTGTAGGGCATGGTGAAAAAGTTAATATTCGTAATGATTCTACCTGGGATGTACCCGAACCCGAGCTGACACTTGTAGTAACCTCTTCAGGAAAAATTATTGGTTATACTATTGGTAATGATATGAGCAGCCGTAGTATAGAAGGTGAAAACCCGTTATACCTGCCACAAGCAAAAACCTATGATGCCTGTGCCGCGATTGGTCCGTTCATTTATATAACTGATAAGCCACTTGACAGCAGCACACAAATACATCTTTCCATAACCAGAAATACCCAACTTGTTTTTGAAGGAGTCACTGCTCTCAGTCAAATGAAACGCTCCCTAAATGAACTGGTATCATTTGTTTACCGGGAATGTTCTTTTCCCAATGGATGTTTAATTATGACAGGAACCGGGATCGTACCCGGTAATGATTTTACCCTGCAATCCGGGGATGAAATAAAAATCAGCATTGATCATATTGGTATCCTCATAAATACAGTTCGCTAAGTACGCTTCTTAATTATTTTTTAAGAGAAAATGATATCGAAGTAACCGCCACAAAAATTATCCTGAAAAATAATACATATAACTCTGCTCTCAATATCAAAAACTAATCTATTGTATAGTGCAACAGTCGAAACAATAAAACATCCATTTATTGTAGCACGTACCGACAGCAGCAAAGGTTTGAAAGACTATTGTATTTGGCTGATTTTATGACTGGATATAATTCTGTAAATGCGAAATGGTTTCTTCCTGGTTAAGGATTGTTTCAGTAACCACATCATTAATAGAAATGATCCCGACAAGGCTGTTATTCTCAATCACAGGAAGATAGCGTATATGGTGTTCCGACATGAGTTGCATACAGGCTTCAATAGAATCAGATTGTTTTACCGGCGGAAAATCTTTTGTCATAATCTCTCCAACCGGTGTATTACTGGAATGACGATCTTTTAAAATTACTTTCCTGGAATAGTCACGTTCCGTCATAATACCCTTAAAGGCCTCCTTTTCCATCACCACTACTGAACCTATATTCTGATCAGACATAATCTGTAACGCTTCAATAACAGTGGTGCCAGGGGAAACAGCAGTAACCCGATTACCTTTACGGCTAAGGATATCACTTACTTTTCTCATATAACAAAATTTAATCCATAAGGTAAATATAATTTTCGGCACTTACAAATAGTCCTCCGATAGCCAAAAAAATATATTCTGTAATTGTTTTTGTTTTCTTTAGCCCCTCTCAGATTAAAAATGGGTAATTCACTAAATAATATATAATAAAAATTATATTTAATCACCTGTTCATCCGGTAAGCAATTACCTATTTTAAATAAAAGTTAAGGCAGTCAGTTACAAAAAATCTAGCGTAACTGTAGTATATTAGTATACATCAAAAAACAATCTGTATGAAAAAAATTCTTTTGGCACTTACTGCGGTAGTGTGTATGGCGTCATTTTCTTTTGCCCAGGATAAAAAAGCAAAAGCAAAAACGGCTACTCCTGCAGTGAAACCTGTTGCTGTAACTAAAATGACCCCAGCTTTAAAACCTACCCCAGCCGTTGCAGCAAAGCCTGCTGCTGCTGCAGGTAAAATGAAAGCAGATGGTACACCAGACATGCGTTATAAGCAAAATAAAGATGCTGCCAAGGCCGTAGGTCCTTTGAAAAAAGATGGTACGCCTGATATGCGCTACAAGCAAAATAAGGCTGCTGCTAAAAAGAAAGGTTAAACTATTTTCTGATTGCTTAGCTAATAAAAAAGACTGCCATTGTAAAAAATATGAAGTGGCAGTCTTTTTATAATAGGTGATGAATACTTCTCTTTACTTATTATGTATAGCCAACGGTGTTATGCTGGCAGCCTCACTCACCGCTTTCGCAGCAATCCATCCACTTGTCCAGGCATGCTGGAAATTAAAGCCTCCGGTAAGGCCATCTACATCCATGACTTCCCCGGCAAAGAAAATACCGGGTTGTATTTTGCTTTGCATGGTATTAGGATCTATCTCAGTGAGTTTTATACCCCCACAGGTAACAAACTCTTCTTTGAAAGTAGTTTTACCTACAACGGAAAATTCCTGCGTAGTTATATTTTTAATCAGTTTATTCTGTGCTTTCGATGGCATATCGGCCCAGCGGATATCAGCTTGGATATCACTGCAGGAAAGAAGGTATAGCCATAACCTGCCGGGCAAACCAAACGGATTCTTATTACCCGTTTTTTGTGAAGCATATTCTTCACGGAATGATTGCCAATCGCTTCGCAGGTCTTGCTCTTTATAATCAGGCAACCAATTGATAAGGATACTAAAATGATAATTATATTCTGCTAGCTGCCTTGCACCCCAAGCCGATAAACGCAGTACTGCCGGACCACTGATACCCCAATGGGTAATGAGTAAAGGGCCTTCTTCGGCCAGTTTACTCCCCACGACTTTCACAACCGTTTTCTCCACACTTATACCCATTAATTCATTAATCTTATTACCGGGTATATTAAATGTAAATAAAGAGGGTACGGGTGCTTCAATACTATGCCCAACCTTTCGCAGCCAGTCAAACATAGCGGATTTGGGGTAACCGCCCGAGGCTATGCAAACGTAGTTGGATATAAATTTGGCGTTTTTCGTTTCGATTTCGAAACCATTTTCGCAAGACCTGAGACTTTTCACTTCAGACTGCATAATGATTTCCACGTTATATTTGTCAGCTTCCCTTAATAAACAATTGATAATTGTCTGCGAATCATTCGAAACCGGGAACATCCTGCCATCGGATTCGATTTTCAATTCAACACCTCTTTCCAAAAACCATTGGATGGTGTCGTTGGTATTGAACCAGTGAAATGCCTTCTTTATAAAATTTTGTCCGCGAGGATATTTTTTTGTCAGATCAGGTATTTCAAAACACGCATGTGTAGCGTTACAACGACCCCCACCACTTACTTTTACCTTTGCTAATAATTTAGTGGATTTTTCAAAAATGGTTACCTGCAAATCGGGGTTCATCCGGGCCGCATTTACCGCACAGAAAAAACCTGCTGCGCCACCCCCTATCACTACTAGTTTTTTCTGCATAAATTTATTTCATAAGCATTAGCGCAGCCATAGTTTCAATACCACTCCAAAAATTCTGTATACGCAAATTCTCGTTCTCTGCATGCTGGTTGTTATCGTGATTGGCAATAGGTACCGTTATTGTTTTTGCTGAAAGATATTTCTCAAATAAAAACAAAGGCAGGCTGCCACCCATGGATGGCAATAAAACCACCTGGTCTTTGGTGGTTGAACGAACAGCAGCAATTACCTTTT
>JAYSXR010000366.1:0-2497 GCA_043717145.1 Chitinophagaceae bacterium
AAAAAAAGAGAAGATAATGAGGCAGAAAAAATCACATCCGATTTGTCTTTAAGGAAGAAGACCGACCGTCACTTAGTGCTCGCCACCGCGCTTGCAGGGATTGGAGCGATTCTTCTGGTAGTTTGGGAGGTTTGGAAATATTACCACTTCGGATGTAAGTAAATAGCGATTTAACCTTTGCTTTAAACATCCTTACCGTTACCAGTGCGCGTTGGCAAAAAAAAGAAAAAAGAGAAGTTCGCTGTGCGCCGTTTAACATAATATTAATTATAGGAAATATTATATTACCATAAATTAAGCTCAATTAAGAAATTAAATAAGATGATTATATGATTATCAATACATTAATTGTTTTATCCTAACGAATTGCCTCCTGAAACTCCTCCAGTAACCTTACCTGATTTTGTGTTCGCACAAGATTATGACCCGTATATCTGCTTCCATAATAAATATCATTATTCAGATAATCGGTTACAAACCGGATGGCCTGCATATATATAAGCATCTCGCCACCAAAATATAAATGGTCTTTCTCAAACCGGCTCAGCTCATCAGTCATGGCCGATAAATAACCTTTTTCAATCGCCTGTATAAAATCCTTACGAACCATCACAAGGTCAAGGTTTTTTTCTTCCTCAGAAACCGGGCAGCTATATGTTCGGAACATATCACCTACATCACTCAGAAAATAACCGGGCATTACCGTATCCAGGTCAATAACACAAAGCCCTTTATCCTGCCCGTTAAACAACACATTACTAATCTTGGTATCATGGTGCGTAACCCTTTTTTTGGCATCCGGGTGACCAATAAACAACTCATAACGCTTTACAATATCTATGCGTGACTGCAGGTAAACGACGCCATCTTTAGCTGCCTGCATCCTTTCATTGTTTCCGTTTTGCAAAGCCGCTTCAAATTGCCTGTACCGCAAACTAAGGTTATGAAAATCGGGTAAACTCAGGTGCAACTGTTCAGCATCAAACCCTTTCAGCAAAGCCGTAAACTGTCCGAACTGGCGGGAAGCTTGATACGCCTGACCGGGTTCGTTAACCACATCAATGGTATGCGAACCGGCTACCCAGTCAAATACCCGGTAATACCTGTTGTCAATAGCCAGTAAGGTTTTACCATCGGTCATGGCAACCGGCGCCGTAAATAAATAATCCGCCGCCTGTTTATGCAAATGGTATGCGAGCATACCAAGGTTCTCATCTATCTGCGCCGGATAATGGAAAACGTGGGTATTCACCTGCTGTAATAAATATGTATACCCGCTTACCATTACTTTCAGGGTTGTATTGATCAGCCCGGAATGAACGGGTACTATTTGGATCGCCTCCCAGCCATAAGCTTTCTTAATGATGCCCAGCGTTTTTTCATCCATCATTGAAAATACATCCTTCTGTAAAGACTAATTACATTTCCATTCGAAAACCTCCGCCCCGCCGCATAGTGTTCCATCTCAAATAATGCAGGGTTTTCGCAGAGAAAGACAGAATCACTAACTTTAAACAAATATTCCCATGGCATTCTACGATAACCTGATTGACGCATTAAAAGGCCTGAAAGCCAAAGGTTTTACCACAGATTTTAACATGGCTTTTGATGCCATTAAATGCAGTGCTACAGGTAAACCCCTTTCCCCTCTTGAGTTTGAGATCGTAGCACATTACCGTTTTGAGGCCAATACCGATCCCGATGATTCAAGTGTTTTATATGCCATTCAATCTAATGATGGCAGCCTGAAAGGTGTTTTGATCAGTGCCTATGGTGTTTACAGCGACCCCGTAAGCGAAAGCATGATACAAAAACTAAAAGTGCACGAACACGAATAAGTAATGCCCTGTTTGTTTTATTTTCATCCAGAATTTATTCCTTATAAAATCTACCGATATGTTGCACCGAAGACGGTTCCTGCAATTGGGTTCTCTTGGACTCAGCTCATTTTCATTCGCCGGTTTTACGCCTGATACAAAACCAGGTATTAAACCCCTTGTCATTTCCACCTGGGATGCCGGTATTGAAGCCAATAAAGCAGCATGGAAAGTATTAAGCAAAGGCGGCAGTGCACTGGATGCGGTAGAACAGGGAGTGATGGTTACCGAAGCATCACAGAATTGTTGTGTGGGACTGGGTGCCAATCCCGACAGGGATGGTTATGTAACGCTCGATTCATGCATTATGGATGAACATGCCAATTGCGGCAGTGTTGCTTTTTTAGAAAGGATCAAACACCCCGTTTCAGTTGCGCGCAGGGTGATGGAAAAAACACCACATGTAATGCTGGTAGGAACAGGTGCACAGCAATTTGCTTTGGAAGAAGGATTTAATTTAGAGCCTGCAAAATTATCCGATGATGCAGAAAAAGCCTATCGTGAATGGTTGAAAAAAAGTGAATACAAGCCTGTGATCAATGTAGAGAATGCAAAAAAACAAACCGCTTTTGTTCCGGCAAAATTTGATAATGGCGAATGGAACCACGATACCATTGGCA
>JAYSXR010000367.1:0-2496 GCA_043717145.1 Chitinophagaceae bacterium
AAGCAATGGACATTCGTAACGACTTTACTTTTCACGCAACAACAATAGAAGAAGCCACAAAATTGCTGAACAGCCATACTGAACAGGGTTTAACAATTGATGACGCCAAACAAAGGCTTGAGCATTTTGGCTTGAACGCTATAGAAGAAGCCGAGGAAATCAGTCCATTTAGAATTTTAGTAAACCAGTTTAAAAGCCCAATTGTTTTTCTATTGTTGTTTGCAGCAGGTATGTCTTTCTGGTTTAAGGAATGGTTGGATGGCATTGCCATTTTACTTGTCCTTTTCATTAATGCAGCAATAGGTTTTTACATGGAGTTTAAAGCGCATAAGTCTGTTAAGGCTTTAAAGAAACTCTCTTCCATTCCTGCAAAAGTATTACGAGACGGCAAGCTCAATGAAATCAACTCCGAAGAGGTTGTGCCCGGAGACATTGTATTTACTGAAGCCGGAGATATGATACCTGCCGATGGAAGTATAGTTCGCTCAACCCAACTTATGATTGACGAATCTGCACTCACCGGTGAGTCCGTTCCTGTAGAGAAAAAAGCTGATGTTCTTCCTGAAGCAACAATTCTTGGAGACCGCACTAATATGGTGTTTAAAGCAACTAATGTTTCTAAAGGCAATGCGTATATATTGGTAGGTGCTACCGGAATGAAAACGGAATTAGGAAAGATTGCCAACCTGGTTCATTCATCTAAGCAGGCTGCAACACCATTAGAAAAGAAGCTCGAAGAATTTAGCAAAAAGCTAATTTTTATTACCCTTGGCATTGTAGTACTCATATTTATTATAGGGTTAATTAATGGTGAGCCACTTATTGCAATGCTGCAAACATCCATTGCGCTTGCCGTGGCAGCCATACCGGAGGGTTTACCTATTGTGGCAACCATGACTTTAGCACAAGGCATGTTAAAAATGTCACGGTATAATGTTATTGTAAGAAAGCTGTCAGCGGTTGAAACTTTAGGTGGCACCAACGTTATCTGCACCGATAAAACTGGTACGCTTACTCAAAATAAAATGGAGGTGGTATTTGTTGAAACAACTTCGGGCACATGGAAAAAAGATGTTGATTTTACAGGCAATAAGGAGCATCTGGAATTGATTTCAAAAGGTGCTGTTTTATGTAACACAGCCGATATTCAAACAGCAGAAAAGGAAACGAAAGAAATAGGTGATCCTTTGGAAATAGCCTTACTAAAGTTTTCGAAAAATAAGGGCGAAGACATTAATAAAGTACGCAAAGAGTTCTCAAAAAAAGCTGAAGAGCCTTTCTCCAGCGAAACGAAAATCATGTCTACGTTGCATGAGCACGATGGTAAGTTTTATGTTTTTGCAAAAGGCGCTCCTGAAGAATTATTTCTAAAGTGTACACAGATATATGAAGATAGTGTTGTGGCTATGGACACTGCAAAAAAAGACCAATGGAAGGCAATAGCTGAAAAATCTGCTGCCTCCGGTCATCGCATGATTGCCATGGCATACCGGCAAACAGATAGTACACCTGCTTCATTAATAGATGAACTTGTTTTTCTTGGATTGATAGGTATGATTGACCCACCCAGACCCGAAGTGCAGGCTGCCATTAACGATTGTAAAACAGCAGGTATTAAAGTGGTTATGATAACCGGCGACCAACCGTCAACTGCTCATTTTATAGGCACTCAATTGGGTATATCAACAGAAGAAGAAGAACCGGTGATTGGAAAGGATATGAAAGAATATGAGGAGTTGAGTGAAGAAGAAAAACAGCACTGGATCAATACTTCGGTTTTTGCCCGTGTAAACCCAAAGCATAAGCTTGACCTGGTGAAAGTTTTTCAGGAAAAAGGGTATGTGGTAGGTATGACAGGAGATGGTGTTAATGATGCACCGGCAATTAAGAAATCTGATATCGGTATTGCTATGGGATTGCGGGGAACGCAAGTGGCTCAGGAAGTTTCGGATATGGTGTTGAAAGATGATTCCTTCTCATCCATCGTTGTAGCTATAAGACAGGGGCGTATTATTTTTGAGAATATTAAAAAATTTGTAACCTTTCTTCTTTCCTGTAATCTTAGTGAATTGGTGGTGATAGCTGTTGCCGCACTCATGAACCTCCACTTCCAGTTGTTGCCCTTACAAATACTTTTCATAAATCTTGTTACAGATATGTTGCCTGCCCTTGCTTTGGGTATTACCAAGGGTGGTGCTGACATTATGAAGCTGCCACCCCGCAATTCATCCGAACCTATTATTAATAAAAGCCGTTGGAAACTTATTTTCTTTTACTCAATAGTCATTGCATTAGTAAGCACAATTGGTGTGCTTATCAATCACTTTTACCTACATACCGGGGGGGCTTCGGATGCTGCTATGTGTAATAACATCCTGTTCTTTACCCTGATATTTTCACAGCTTTTTCATGTATTTAGTATGGGCAGCGGACCGTTTTTTAAGAGCGAGGTAATTAAGAATAAATATGTATGGTATGCAGTAATAGCAAGCCTGG
>JAYSXR010000368.1:0-7340 GCA_043717145.1 Chitinophagaceae bacterium
CAAATAACAATCCACTTTATGTAGTGGATGGAGTTCCTTTGGACGGTGGATCTGCAAGGCCAAATATTGGTAACGCATTCGGAAGCACACCGAGTTCTAATCCGCTCCTCTTTATTGATCCGAACAGTATTGCCCAAATAGACGTTTTGAAAGATGCCTCTTCGGCAGCTATCTATGGTTCACGCGGAGCAAATGGTGTAATTGTAATTACAACGAAAAAAGCATCTGCAGGGCCTGTAAAAGTTGAAGTGGGAACTAATTTTGGAACCTCTGCAGGTTATATGAGAAGATTTGCTATACTTAATGCATCCGATTATAGAAATGCACTAAAAAAATACGGCCAGTCTGCTTCGCTTGATGGTGGAAGCAATACAGATGCTTTGAAAGCTATCACTCAAAATGATTTGTCACAAAACTATTCTGTAGCATTTAGCGGCGGAAATGATGTTGGTAAATTCCGTGCTTCATTCCTGGCATCTAATACAAAGGGATTTTTGAAAAAATCAGCACTTGACAAATATCTAGCCACCATTGGTGGCAGCTATAAATTTCTTGATAAGCGATTGACCTTAGACTTTAATTTAATTACCGGTAACTATGCCGAAACGCTGACCAGCGTTTCCAATTCAGCAGGCTCTACAGGTAATATTATATCTTCAGCACTTAGCTGGAACCCAACCACACCTTTGATCGATGCTAATGGTTTGTATAATTTCCCAAGCAATGGTTCTGGTAACCCATTAGCTTTCAATGATGCTTACTCTGATAAAAGCAGCGTATTTTCTTTTTTAGGGAATGTTTCTGCTGCCTATAAATTAACAGATAATCTGGAGTATAAAATCTTATTCGGTATCAATAACGGAATAGGTAGCAGGGAGCAGAATACAGAAGGTTGGTTAACAGGTATTCCTGGTGTATCCGGTTTGGGATCTGCAGCTATTGCCAATGCAAGATTGAACTCCCAGACAATTACACACACTTTAAATTATCGTACCAATATTAACAGCGGCCTTTCTTTAGATGCCTTAGTTGGGTATGAATATTTCAAGACTAATTTCTCAGGAAATGGCGTTTCTGCTAATGGCTTTAATACCAACCTTAATCAGTCTACAAGGATTTCAATTCCTTACACGAAGATTTTCTCCAATGCAAAAAACCAGAACCCATTCTATTCATATGCAAACCCACAAGCTGAATTACAATCTTATTTTGGCAGAGCTACTTTGAACTATAGAGACAAAATTTTGTTAACAGGAACCATGAGGGCTGACGGATCAAGCAAATTTGGTAAAAATAATAAATATGGTTATTTCCCTTCTGGTGGTCTGAAATGGGTTGTGAGTAACGAGGAATTTATGAAAGGTAATAAAGTGTTCTCCAGCTTTGCGCTTCGGGGGTCTTATGGTATTACTGGAAACCAGGAATACCCTGCAGGATCTTCACAGGAACAATTCTCTCTTGGCTCTTATAACAATGCACCACAAGTAGTGAATGGCAATCCGGATTTAAAATGGGAAAAAACCAAATCAGTTGATCTTGGTCTTGAATTCACTTTTTCGGGTGGTAAAGTATATGGTTCATTTGACTATTATAATAAGACTACTTCTGATGTATTGTTCCAGACTACTGCTATCCAGCCTGCTCCTTCTTCTATCTCTTTTGTTAATCTGAAAAATGCAAATATTATTAACAAAGGTTATGAAGTGGCATTAGGTGCAACCATCATTGATAATAGAAAAGTTAGCTGGGATGTAAATGTCAACTTTGCTAATAATAAAAATACAGTTAAAAACTTCACAGACCCCAATACGGGATTAGATCTACAGGTTCAAACAGGGTTCATAAGCGGTCAGGGTGTATCAGGAACATTGGCCCAAGTTATTACCAACAATCAACCTGTTAACGTTTTCTTCCTGAAACCATTTAACGGATTTGATGCAAGCGGAAACCAGCAGATTGGCGGAAGCCCTCAGATTGCAGGAGATCCTAATCCACACAATATTTTTGGTTTTGGTACCTCTTTACGTTATGAGAAATTCACTTTAACCCTGAATGCAGGTGGTGCAACCGGTTTCCTTCTATATAATAATACGGCTACTTCAGTAACGAATATTGCTGGTATTGCACAGGGACGAAATATAGATAAAGCAGCTTACAATTCTCCTGAAGGAATTGCTAGTGGAGTGGGTGCTTCTACAAGATTTCTTGAAAAAGGCGATTATTTTAAATTGAGAAATGTTACAGTACGCTACAATATAGGCAGCGCAGGTAAATACATCAAAAACTTAAGTGCCTTTGTTAGTGGAAGTAACCTGTTTGTAATTACTAAATTCACCGGATTTGATCCAGAGGTTAATATCGATAAAAGCAACAACTCTTACCCATCAAGGTCTATTGAGTATGTGCCTTATCCAACACCAAGAACCATTTCTTTTGGATTTAATTTCTCTTTATAATTAACAACATCAAAAATTTGAAGTATGAAACCATATAAAATGATCACAAAATTTGCCATCTCCTTCCTTGCAGTCTTTGCAATGTCGGGATGTACAAAGCTGAGCGAAGACCTCGGTAGTACGCTCACCAATGGCCAGGTATCCAGTGCTTTGGGAAGTGCAGGTACAGGATTATTGCTCTCGGCGGCTTATGCAGATCTGGGCGGTCCATTAACCAGCCAGGACCAGGTATTCTCACTCATGGAAAATACCACAGACGAATCACTGGTGCCTACGCGCGGCGGTGACTGGGATGATAATGGTGTATGGAGAGTAATGCATAACCATACCTGGAATGCTGATCACGGACAGATTACCAATGTATTTAACAGCTTGAACAAGATTAATTTTGACGCAACCAATGTACTAGGTTTCAATCCGAGTGCGGGACAGGCCGCTGAAGCTAAGTTTATTAGGGCTCTTGCTTTGTATTACCTGCTTGACCTGTATGGACAATTCCCTATCAGGAATCCAGGTGATAACTTATTGCTAGCTCCAACGGTTAAATCGGGTTCGGATGGTGCAGCGTTTATCATTGCTGAACTGAATGCAGCATTACCTAATTTAGCTGCAGGCAATGGTTCTGACAAGGCTAATGCAAATGCTGCCAGGGTTTTATTAATGAAATGCTACCTCCAGCAAGGTACATGGACAAACAGGGGTGCACCAACTTTTGCAGCAGCAGATATGACTCAAGTTATTTCATTAGGCAATGCAATTATCTCAAGTGGAAAGTATAGTTATAATGCTAACTATTTTGATAATTTTAAACCTGGAAATGATCTCTCAACTGAAGCCATTTTCCGCTACGATAATACTGCTGGTGTAAGTGCAAATAATTCAGGTATTGGAGCCAGATGGAATATGACATTACACTACAATTCCTATACTCCAAGTGCCCCGAATGCAGGTTGGAATGGCTTCTCCACTATTGGTGATTTCTATGCTTCTTTCAATACCACTGGCGCCCCAACCGCATATGGTCCTACAGATACTTTATTTGATAAAAGGCTTGGTGGTAGAGACTATCTTGGGTCAAAAACAATTTCTGGTATCAATCCCGGATTCCTGGTTAACCAACAGTACAATGAAGCTGGAGTTGCGGAGAAAGACAGAAAAGGCAATCCATTAGCCTTCGATCCCAAAATAGCTGCTGATATGAAGGAAACAGGAAGCAATCTTGAACTAACTGGTATCCGTGTAGTAAAATATCCTCCTGATTATTCTCAGTATGGAGGTGGACCTGCTGGAAATGACCTGATGATTTTCCGCTATCCTGATGTGGTATTGATGGTTGCAGAAGCCAAACAAAGAACAGGAGATGCTTCAGGAGCGTTAGTTATGGTTAATACACTTAGAAATGCAAGAGGTGCCGCACCTATGATAAGTATGCCACTGGTTAATACTAGCAATGTGGAAGATCCTAATACTTTATTGGCTGAGAGAGGCCGTGAATTGTATTGGGAAAGTGTTAGGAGAACAGACCTTCAACGTTTTGGTGTTTACCTGAAACCATGGCAATACAAACCATCTGACGATCCTAAAAATTTGATATTCCCTGTTCCTAATTCGGCTTTGGCTGCAAATCCAAATCTGAAACAGAATCCGGGGTACTAATAATTATTATAAGATTATTTTATACAAAAGTAAAAGGCCATATAGGCCTTTTACTTTTGTATAAAGACCTTACCATTCCTGTTTTGAAGTAACTATGAACAGAACCTTCCATTATTTTGGATATGGTATTATTACGCCCCGTGAATATATTATAAAGTAACTTCAATTGCTTTTCTTTATGTTGAATACATAATCTATAGCTCTTTCCACATAACAGTTCCATGATGAGGCCCTTTGCTAACTTTTCTGTAATTTTCTTTTTAATGCTGCTTTTTTCGTGCAAACAAAAAAGTGAAAAAACATTATTTGAACTGGTAAATAATACTGGCATCAAGTTCAGGAATGATGTTGTAGATGGCAAACTGGAAAATAGTTTCCTGTTCCGCAACTTTTATAATGGCGGCGGCGTGGCATTAGGCGATATAAATAACGATGGCTTACCGGATATTTTTTTTACATCCAATATGGGTGAGAATAAGCTATACCTTAATAAAGGTAATTTTCAGTTTGATGATATTACTGCGAAAGGCGGGTTTAAGCAGGATAGCATGTGGAGCACCGGCGTTGTATTTGTGGATATTAATAATGATGGCTGGCTGGATATATATGTTTGTAATTCGGGGCACATGTCAACGGGTAATCGGCTTAACAAATTATACATCAATAATCATGACCTCACCTTTACAGAGTCTGCTGCTCAATATGGGCTTGACCATAAAGGCTACTCCACTCAGGTATCTTTTTTTGATTATGATATGGACGGCGATCTGGATTGTTTCATGATCGATAACAGCCCTATCCCTGTAAATCAGCTTGGCTTTAACAATAAACGCGACCTGCCTGAAAAACAATGGGCAGTGGGTGATTTTTTAAAAGGTGGTGGTAATCATTTGTTAAGGAATGATAATGGGTATTTTAAAGAAGTTACCGCAGAAGCAGGCATACATAGCAGCCTGATTAGTTTCGGTTTGGGCATCTCGGTTGGTGATATTAATGGCGATGGCTACCCGGATATTTATGTTTCCAATGATTCTTACGAAAGGGATTATTTATATGTGAACCAGAAAGACGGCACTTTTAAAGATGAATTTGAAGACAGGATTAAACATACCAGCTTTTCTTCTATGGGTTCAGATATGGCAGATATGAACAATGATGGTTCTCCGGATATTTTTAATACTGATATGCTGCCCGATGATGACTATCGTTTAAAAACAACCGGTGCATTTGATAATATTGACCTGTTTAATACCAAACTGAAAACAGGGTTTTATTACCAGTATGTAAAGAACTGCCTTCAGGTAAATAATAAGGCAGGCAAGTTTACCGAAATAGGTAACTATAGTGGTGTATCAGCGTCGGACTGGAGTTGGGGTGCATTGATCTTTGATATGGATAATGATGGCTTTAATGATATTTATGTTTGCAACGGTGTAAACAGGGATGTGACAGATCTGGATTTTATTGAATTTTTTGCCAATGATGTAATACAAAAAATGGTTATGACTGGGCAAAAACAAAATGTAGATGAAGTGCTGCGGCATATTCCGCAAACCCCATTGCTTAATAAGGCTTATCATAACCAACACGATCTCAGGTTCAGGGATAGTGCGGAGGCATGGGGTTTTAAACAGGCCAGCTTTTCTAATGGTGCCGCATACGGCGACCTTGATAATGATGGTGACCTTGACCTGGTAGTTAATAACGAAAATCAACCTGCTTTTGTATATCGTAATAATAGCCGTGAAATAAATAAAAATCATTACATCGGTATTAAACTGCAAGGCAAGGAAAAAAATACTTTTGCCATCGGCAGTAAAATAAATATCTATAGGGGAGTTGAAGTTATTACACGCGAATTGATCCCGAGCCGCGGTTTTCAATCATCGATGGATTATAAACTAATCATTGGGCTGGGAACCAATGCCAGTATAGACTCTATGACCATTACATGGCCCGATCTTTCTGTGGCAAGGTATGATCATCCTGCTGTAGATACGGTTCATGTGATCCGTCAAATAGAAAAAAATAAATTATTCCACCCTTTTGTAAAACCAAATACACCTTCTTTACTTGATTCAGTGAAATCGGTTTTTGAAAAGCACCAGGAAGATAATAACATGGATTTTTATTATGAACGTAACCTTCCTAAAATGCTTTCACGCGAAGGGCCAAAAGCAGCGTGCGGAGATGTAAATAATGATGGCCTCGAAGATGTATATATTGGTGGAACGGAAGGCCATGCTGGCCAATTATACCTGCAAAATAAAAATGGTGGTTTTGAGAAAAAACAACAAAAATCATTCGACTCTTTTCTAGATTTCGAAGATGTAGCAGTTCTGTTGTTTGATTATGACCATGACGGCGATCTCGACTTATTGGTTTGCCCCGGTGGGAATAATAATAAGTCAGACAGCCGCCAAATGCAGTTACGTTTATTCAGGAATGATGGCAAAGGTAATTTTGAAATTGATGTGGCAGCATTTCCTAATGCGGGCATGAATATTTCTGTAGCGATAGCAGAAGATTTTAACCATGATGGGTACCCGGATCTTTTTATAGGCGGCAGAAGCGAACCGCATAATTATGGCGTGGACCCATCAAGTTATATTTATTTGAATGATGGTAAGGGCCATTTCACAGACATTGCAAAATCAAAGAATCCCGATATTGCCAATATTGGCATGGTTACCGGTGCTGCTTGGGCAGATATTGCAGGTGATAAGGAAAAAGAATTGATTATTGTTGGTGAATGGATGGCCCCCCGGATATTCTCTTTCAGCAAAGATCATTTCGTTGAAGTGAAAACCAATCTTAGCGGTATGTTTGGCTGGTGGCAAACGATTGCCGTAGCTGATATAAACGGTGATGGGAAAAATGATTTGGTTCTCGGTAATATTGGCGAAAATTTTTATCTGCGGCCTGATAAAGACCACCCGGTTAAATTATGGTTGAATGATTTTGATCAGAATGGCGCAAGCGACAGGATTCTTTCCAGTACAATTGCTGGAAAAGATATGCCTGTTTTCATGAAACATGAAATGGAGGACCAAGTCCCATCACTCAAGAAAAAAAACCTCAAGCACCAGGATTATGCAAGGAAATCCATACAGGAATTGTTTTCTGCTGAACTAATCAAGACATGTAAAGTGAAGCAGTTCAATTACTGTTCTTCTGTTATTGCCATCAACGATGGCAATGGCCAATTTACTATTCGAAAACTACCTG
>JAYSXR010000369.1:0-7339 GCA_043717145.1 Chitinophagaceae bacterium
GCTATTCAATTTCATACAAAAGACGGTTCTTTAAAACTTATTCCTTTGTACGATAATTCTGCTTTTACCGATAACCCAGTTGATTCTGTCAGGTCAAATAAACAATGGATCGGCGCAGTATATTATAATATCGTTCAGAAATCTTTTAACAATAAAAATTACTACACACTTATTGGGTATGATGAAAATGATGCACGCAGTACCAAGAAATGGATTGAGGTATTAACTTTCGATGAGAATAATCAACCGCTATTTGGTGGCAGGTATTTCAATTACCCCAACGATGATCTAAAACCGGCACAACCTGTGTACCGTTTTTGTGTTGAGTTTAAAAAAGATGCCAATGCGAAGATGAATTATGATCCAGACCTGGATATGATCACCTTTGCACACCTGGTAAGTGAAGTTGGGGATAATAGTGCTAAATACACTTTGGTACCAATGGGAACTTTTGAGGGGTTCCGTTGGATGAATGGGAAATGGGCATATGTTCCTGTAATTAAAGAAGTGGATCCGCGATCAAATCTTAATCCTACCAGAGAAGCTACGGAACAACGTAATAATAAATTCCTGGTGCCTAAGAAAGGAAAGGGATGATTTGCTTTGGTTAAAGAGGTTAAAAAGGATAAACAACAATTCCTGCTTAAACCTTTTTAACCTCTTTAACCCCTTTAACCAACCCACCTAATCTAATTTAAGCACAGCCAAAAAAGCTTCCTGCGGTATTTCAACATTACCTATCTGGCGCATACGTTTTTTACCTTCTTTCTGTTTTTCAAGCAGCTTGCGTTTCCGGCTGATATCACCACCATAACATTTGGCGGTCACATCTTTGCGCATGGCACTGATATTTTCACGGGCAATTACTTTTGCCCCGATGGCAGCCTGTATAGCTATCTGGAACTGCTGTTTGGGTAAAAGTTCTTTCAGTTTTTCACATAATCTCCTGCCAAAATCTTCCGCGCGTGCACGGTGTATTAAAGCACTTAAGGCATCTACTTTTTCGTTGTTTAAAAGAATATCCATTTTAACGATATCCGCCTGCCGGTAATCAATCGGGGTATAATCGAAAGATGCATAACCCCGGGTGGAGCTTTTTAATTTATCGTAAAAATCAAAAACGATCTCTGTAAGTGGCATTTCAAATACCAGTTCAACCCGGGTTGGCGTTAAATAACTTTGATTGATAAGGATACCGCGCTTGCCCAGGCAAAGCGTCATGATATTACCGATATAATCTGGCTGTGTGATGATCTGTGCCTTTATGAAAGGTTCTTCAATTTTAGCAACTTTAACCGGGTCGGGCATTTCCGCCGGGTTATTAACGGTTATTTTTTCACCACGGGTTGTGTAGGCGATAAAGCTTACGTTGGGTACTGTTGTGATGACCGTTTGATTGAACTCTCTTTCCAAGCGTTCCTGTATGATCTCCATGTGAAGTAAACCAAGGAACCCGCACCGGAAACCGAAACCCAGTGCCTGCGAGGTTTCGAGTTCAAACACCAGTGAAGCGTCATTCAACTGAAGTTTGCCCATACAATCGCGCAGCACTTCAAAATCATCCGTATTTACGGGGAATATGCCTGCAAATACCATGGGTTTTACTTCTTCAAATCCGTAAATCATTTCTCCAGGGTTATTGGCTAGGGTAATGGTATCCCCTACTTTTACTTCTTTCGCGTTTTTAATGCCTGTGATAATATAGCCTACATCGCCCGCTTTAACTTCTTCCTTGGGTGTCATAGTCAATTTAAGTACCCCCACTTCATCAGCAAAATAGTCACTGCCCGATGCTACAAAACGTATTTTGTCACCTTTTTTCAATACCCCATTCAGGATACGGTAATAAACAATAATACCGCGAAAGCTATTGAATACACTATCAAATATCAATGCCTGCAAGGGCGCATCGTAACTGCCTTCGGGGGCAGGTATCCTTTCAATAATCGCCTGTAATATTTCTTCAATCCCAATGCCGGATTTACCGCTGGCCAAAAGAATATCTTCTGCCTTGCAGCCGATAAGGTCAACGATCTGATCAGTTACTTCCGGAATCTTCGCCCCATCCATATCAATCTTATTGATAACGGGAATGATCTCAAGATCATTTTCAATAGCCAGGTATAAATTACTGATTGTCTGCGCCTGAATACCTTGTGAAGCATCTACCAATAACAAAGCTCCCTCACAAGCCGCCAATGCCCTGCTTACTTCATAACTGAAATCCACGTGGCCCGGGGTATCAATCAAATTGAAAATGAATTCCTCACCTTTATAATTATAGTTAATCTGGATTGCGTGGCTTTTAATCGTAATTCCTTTTTCGCGTTCCAGGTCCATATCATCCAATACCTGATTCATCATATCTCTCGAACCAATGGTCTTGGTATGTTCCAATAACCTATCGGCCAATGTACTTTTACCATGGTCAATATGCGCGATAATGCAAAAATTCCTGATATTCTTCATAAGGCGCAAAGATAAGTACGAAGCACGAGGGAAAGGATACGAATTTCAGGTATACTCACCGCCCTTATTTCGTATGTCCGCTTCGTGATTTATACTTCGGACTTTGTAATTTTAAGCATGTTGTCAAAAAATCCAAATAGAAAAGCTCAGGTTAACAATGAAACCGGGCTGGGCACAAAATTTGTGCATGGGGCTAGGTTTTTCCCCATGTATCATCCCAATAACGATAATACGAGTAAGGTATTGCACATTGATAAACTGGATGATTGTACAGCAGCAAGGCTGCCAATTAAATTTTAACCTGTTATTTCTTCGTCGTTGTTTGGTCAGGCGACCAACAATGGCTAGAGATAATTAGCAGGATGGCAAAAAATCAAAGTCACCAAATTATTAATTGTACGGCAAATATTTAAGGGATAACCCACTTCCCGCACGATTCTCAATTGTAATTAACAAATCATACAATTCCCGTTACTTTGTCATTAAAAAAAATAAAACAAATGAGTTACCCGATATACACCGTAGATGCTTTTACCGATAAAGTATTCGGTGGTAACCCAGCAGCCTGTTGCCCTTTACAGGAATTCCTGCCGATGGAGCTGATGCAAAAACTGGCTAATGAAAATAATTTATCTGAAACTGCTTTTTTTGTTAAGAATGGCGATGGTAGTTACAACCTGAAATGGTTTACACCCGAAGTGGAAATGGATCTGGCTGGCCACCCTACTTTGGCGACAGCCTTTGTTATTTTTAATGAATTGGGACATGAGTCCGATACCATACAGTTTCATACCAATAGTGGTATACTAACCGTAGTTAAAAAAAGTGACCTGTTCGAAATGAATTTCCCGGCAAGAATGCCTATTGCCTGCACCGCACCAGATGACTTATTAAAAGGTTTCAATATTCAACCGGCACAGGTACTTCAATCCAGGGATTATTTCCTGGTTTACAATTCCCAGGAAGAAATTGAGAACGTAGTACCTAATTATAATTTTCTGAATAAAGTAGATACATTGGGTATCATTATTACTGCCATAGGAAATGTGTCGGATTTTGTTTGCCGTTTTCTTGTGCCTAATTCTGTTATTGGGGAGGACCCTGTTACCGGTTCCGCGCACGCTACTTTAATTCCTTATTGGGCAAAAGAACTGAACAAAACAGATATGACTTCCATCCAGCTCTCCAAAAGAAAAGGTCATTTATGGTGCGGCTACCGTGGCGACCGCGTTACCATTTCGGGGAAAGCTGTATTGTATATGAAAGGAGAATATTTTTTATAGTGAAAGAGGATAGTGAGTAGGCAATTGTGAGAATCCCGTATCCTCCACTCACTACTCACAATTAAGCTCTCACAAAACTACATACCTCATGCATCAACAACATCATCTGCTTATATACACAGACGGCGCGGCAAGGGGTAATCCTGGCCCGGGGGGTTACGGCGCGGTATTGATTTGGGGCGATACAAAAAAAGAGCTTTCTGCCGGCTACCGGCTCACCACCAATAACCGCATGGAACTGCTGGCTGTAATCGTTGCATTACAATCACTAACCAAAAAAAATATTCCTGTAACCATTTACACCGATAGCCAGTATATTGTAAACTCCGTTGAAAAAAAATGGTTGGATAACTGGGTCAAGACCGATTTCAAAGGCGGCAAAAAAAATAAAGACCTTTGGTTACAATACCAGGCCATTGCCAAAAATTTCAAGATCCGTTTTGTGTGGGTAAAAGGACATGCGGATAACGCAATGAATAACCTCTGTGATGAATTGGCCACAGCTGCGGCAGACGGAAAGCATTTATTAATTGATAAGGTGTATGAAGCAGAGAATAGCTGAAACTTTTTTTGACTATCTGGCCATATAAAAAAATCAGATCATATTATAGCTATGTGTTAAAAAAAATGTCGACTTATGTTCAAAAATAACTTTTTCATTCAATGAGTTACGGATCTACCTTATGCAGCTGGAGTGGCGGAAAAGACAGTTGTTTTGCTTTAATGCAATCCATCCAACAAAATTATACTCCAAAGGTCTTACTGAATGTCCTGAATGAAGCAGGTAAGATATCCCGTAGTCATGGCATACCCTCAGCTATATTAGAAGCACAAGCTGAAGCGGCTGGCATACCCATTTGTCTGATTAGCAGCAGTTGGCAGGAATATGAAACAAAATTTACCCATGCACTTACTTTGTTAAAAGAACAATTTCAATTATCCCATGCAGTTTTCGGCGATATTGATCTGCAACCCCACCGCGATTGGGAAGAAAGAGTATGTGGCCATTCTGGACTTATTGCCCTGTTGCCTCTCTGGCAGCAAAACAGGAAAAAGCTGGTAATACAAATGATCAATAATGGCATTGAAACCATTATCGTGAGTTGCAATACCACAATGGGGGAAAGATTTTTGGGAAAGAAAATAACCCTGGAATTAGTAGCCGAACTCGAAGCAATGGGCATAGATGCATGCGGAGAGAACGGTGAGTTTCATACCCTTGTACTCAACTGCCCTTTGTATTCGAAAAGGATTTCTATAAATACCCTTCGAACTTTACAGCATCAGAACTATTGGTTTTCAGAATTGGCTTTAGTTTAATAGATTATTGAAAATACATTTGAAAATGCATAAAATAAGCCGCAGATGCGCAGATTATTAAAATAAAATCTGTGCATCTGCGGCTTAACTTTCTTTTATATCAGGGTAGTTATGCTAACTGCTTCTTACTAAAATAGTTCTTGGCTAAATAATAAGTACCAAATAAGACAGCCGAAAAAACTACGGTTGCCAACAGGCTGTTCTTATAAAAAGGCAATCCGTCACCATAAGTAAGCAATAGGCCAGTAAAGGTTTTAGGACGGTTCAATCCAAACCCACGGTCACTTGCCCATACAAGGAAATTTGAGATCAGAAAATAAGTAGTGGGAGCCGCCAATGCTGCAATGACCACATTGCTGATTTTACTTTTCTTTATCAGGAAACCAAAGCATGTTAGGCCGGCAAACAACAAATAGTTTACCCACTGTCCATCGTAGAAACCCATAATGATGGTGAGTCCGTTGATATATAAAACCTGGTACAGCAGATCAGAAATAAACATAGACAATAGGGGCAATGCAAATGCCCATTTCTTATCATTTACAAACAGGGCCCCGCTAAACAGGCCAATGGCTATCTGGGGTGCAAAACCCCATGGACGGTTAGGAAGTATCCGGTATAAAGCAGTTACCAAAACCATTAAAACAAGAGAAATTACCAGTGGTCTGTTGATTTTCATTTGATTCATATTTCAATCGCAAAAATAAGCGTTAAATGGATTACAGCCAGTTCAATTTTCCTCATGTTGTGAATAAGCCTATGCGAGGGCCGGCACAAAGGCTTTGAACATGGTAGCATCGCCTGAAGCCTCTATGGTATAGGATTCATCCGGCAGGATGGCTACTGCTTCTCCCCTTTTCAAAACCAAGCTGTTATTAATCACAGCCCCTCCATCAGTTACAATAATAATTTCTAAAGAGCTGGCCTTATTCGAATAGGAAAGTGTTGCGGATAATTCAATTTTAGCAATGCCAAAATCAGCCACCGGGCAGTAGTATATTTTTTCGCCTGTTTGCACGGTAGTGCCAAGCATAATATTGGGCACGATGCTTTCGAATAAAGTATGTTTCATCAGCTCCGGCACATCAATATGTTTGGGGGTTAATCCGGCCCTTAACACATTATCGCTGTTGGCCATTAATTCAATGGTTTGTCCTTCCAGGTAAGCATGTGGTACACCTGCACCCTGAAATACACCTTCACCCGGATTAACTTTTACTATATTGAAGAAATAAATAGAGAATATTGCCCTGTCAATATCGCCAATCTCTTCCCTGCCTTCGTATAACCTGGCTACCCACCAGCCGGGCATGTCTTTAATTAGTTCACCATCATTTTTCCTTCGTATTTCCCGTTTGATCAGGTTGGTGAGGAGGGCATTGATTTCCGGTTGCTCCATTTCCATGACGAACTGGTATAAAGCTTTCAGGCCTTCCCGCTTAAAATAAGGGATGAATACCCTGAATTCCTGCACATCTTTCAAAATGTGTTCAATGTCTGCTTTTTGCCTGAAACCATGCAGCAGCCAAAACTCGCTCAATGCCACCAGCATTTCCGGCTTATGGTTCCTGTCTTTATAGTTGCGATAAGGTGCATTGATAGGAATTCCCTCCTCCTCTTCCCTGTCGAATCCTTTTTCAGCCTCAGACTTACTGGGGTGCACCTGGATAGATAATATTTCCCGCACATCCTGCACTTTCAACAGAAAAGGCAGTTCTCCAAAACGTTTAGTTACTTTTTCTGAGAGGATCCGGTCCGGATCCTCCTGAATCAGTGAGTACAAAGAAACGGGGCCTTTTGAGGTTATCAGTTCAGAAGGTGCCAAAGGGTGTGCCCCCATCCAGTATTCGGCAAAAGGTTTGTGGTCAGGATTGGGTACACCTAAAAAGGTAGGAAGAAATTCATACCCCCCCCACGCATACTGAAGCAGTTTACCTTTTAGTTTGTATATCTTTTCTGTCAATTCCATCACCGTATTATTTACGCGTATTTTCCTATAACGTGTAAAAGAAAAATATCTTGTATGGATGGCTATTTTTAACGCAATATTCCGAAGCCATGAACAATAATAAAGCTAGCGGCGATAAAGGTGGGGAAATAGAAGCCGTTTACCCGGTAAAAAATGGCTATCAAATGGTGGAAAGAAACTGGCGTTTGCGGCATTGGGAGATTGATATAATTCCCACCAAAGGCCGGTTCCTGCATTTTATTGAAGTAAAGACTCGTAAATCGCTACGCTAGGGGCGGCCGGAAGAAAGCATTACCTG
>JAYSXR010000370.1:0-7309 GCA_043717145.1 Chitinophagaceae bacterium
AGGTTAAGGGACGCCAGTTTTTCGCCACTTACAAACGAGAAATCTTTAAAAACGTAATCACCTTCCACAGGTGTTGGGTATTTGGGCTGGGCATAAACAATAGTATTTATCAATAAACAGAAGAAGACAAAAAAAATAGCCCTTGAATACCTGTTATTTACAGAAATCATACATAGCCGAATTAAAATGAATACCCGAATGATTTTACAAAATACATAACCCTGGGCAACTTTTCAAAAATTACCGTAATAAGTTTATCAAATAAGTAAAGATGCGGATATCAGTCACCGGTTTTTAACACCAGCGAAATAATTTGGAAACATAATGAAAGGGGGAAAAGTAAAATACAAGTATGGAGTGAGCTATGGTATTATCAGAATAGAAAAAACGCGCCAACCCAAAACAAATACAAAACCCTGATTTATTTTTTCTTATACTTTATCCTCTTGTTCCTACCACCAAACAGTTGTTCAGTAGCGGACTTTTTACAGGAAATATTACCCTTACCACGCAACCCCGACCTAGTTTTGAAATAAATACTGCCGTTACATCGTAAGATGCTGTACAATTTTTTGTATTGCCTATACCGATTCCATTTTGTTTTTTACAGGTATCAAAACCAACACCATTATCCGCAATAGTTAATATAATTGGTTTTATATTTTGCAAGAGGGCATTACTAACCTCTTTTGCATTGGCATGTTTTTATATATCGCTCAGTTGTTCCTGCACTATCCAGAAAATATTCAATTTAAATTTATTATTTACACTATCCTCTGAAAAATTTGTGGGTTCAAAAGATATTTTAACCGGATTTACTTTCATACTATCTTTTGTCATATTCACAATAGCTTCACAGAGGCCAAGTTCTTTTATGTTACCATTTGTTAGCCCTTTCGACAGCTTTTCTGATCTCTTCAATATTTGTGATTATGTACTCGGCAGACCGGCTTAAAAACATACCACTATTCTCACCGCCCTGCTTTGATAAATGAAGGTACATTTGGGAAGCATCAACCAGCGGGTTGATGTTATCATGCAATTCCTTTCCTATATCTGACCGCTCATTATCCTTTGCCTCATCTGTAGCCTTTGTAATATTCTTTTCTTTTAGCAGCATATTTTCCTTTAGTTTCATTTCCAGTTTTCGTAGTATGCTTACGTCCTTTGTAGCACCAAATAAATGTATAGCAGTGCCACTTTCATCTCTTATGATACTTATCCCGCTAACCGTAAAAGCTAAAGAGCCATCTTTTCGCTTCAGCATAAATGTATCATTCCAGCTTTTACCGGTAGAAGCAAGTGTTGACAATAACCCCTTTTTTTACCGTGCCTCTTTCACGTTGCGGGAGCCACCCAACAAAATCTAAAAAACTTATCGTATTATTTTCCACTATATAGCCAAATACTTCTTCAAGGCTATCCCCTATAAATATATTACCGGAAGTTATATCGCAGTCCCACATTACATCGCATAAAGCTTTACCTATATATATTTTCCATTTTAAATTTTCATTCTGTGCAAGAAACATATTTTCAGCAACAATTTTTTCTTATTTTATATCAATCATTTTTTGCCTTTCATGTAAAAGACTGATTTTTTTCAAAACATTTTTTCCTTTTTTTACATCAATATTTTTCTGCTTTGATTTGGCAATTACGATATCGCCTGCGATTTCTCTTTCCTTTTTAGTATCAATATTTTGTGTAATAATATGTAAGCTCATATCCACGATTGTTGTAATTGTCTTCTCATTGCCATTTAATTCGTTAAAAACCGCCGAAGTCATTTCGCAGGAAATGGATTTACCACTTTTCGTAACCGCTGCTACCTATGCTATTGAATATCCTTCAGTTTTTCTTTGCTCAGCATTTTTTTAAACCCGGTTTCCTTCGTCTTAAAAATAGATAACCAGTTTTTGGTCAATAATTGCTTTTTTTAATACCCGAACAATTTGACGCCCGAGCGTTTAGTAAGCATTATTTTTTGGTCAGTAACCCTGTAAATAAGGTTAGCCTGCAAAGAATTATTAAAGGCAAGTTGAAGAAGTATATTTTCAGTTACTACAGTTGCAGGTTGTGTAGTGGCCGCTTTTTGATTCATTTTTCATTTTACTTGTGAAGTACGCATTTTAAAAAAGCTAATCGTCTATTGTTATATATGTCTGACATGCGGCCCGATAAGACTTACAGATCTTACCGTTTTCCAGGGAATAAGCCGGGTAAACGTAACTGGGTGCATCAGTCCATGCCTCGCGGCCTGAATATGCATAAAAATCGGATCAAAGAGGATTATATGGCTTTGACGCGTAATTTTAATTAACAAGAACAAAAAAATATCACTTATTAACCTTTACCGAAATGAGTAGTAAAAAAATGTATATGCTTTTACTCGGTTGCAAACCTAAAGGCAGGCATATTGAACAGCACGATATTTTTTTTGGTATCGGTGAGTCATTAAAAGACCTGGTACCGGATATTATTTCTTTCTGGCCCGAACCCGAGAAGATTCATATTGACGCATGGCGGGAGGTAACAGAAGTAGATGGGTATAAAGTGCGTGCAATTGAAAAAGAAAGCGGACACACGGATACTGAAGAAAAAAATATCCGCCTCTTTTTTATTAACCTGGGCGGTTATAAGCAGAATGAGTTTGAAGAATATCATTATAAAATGCTGATCACCGGGACCGATAAAACTGCTGCTATTCAAAAGGCCAAAGAATCAGCTTTTTATCGGCATACCGGTTTCAAAGGTGCTGACTCACATATTGATGATAAGTATGGGGTAGATGTAGATGACCTGTATGAAATTAAGGATATCCTTCCGGAAGGTATGAAAGAGAAATATTCAATTAAGGTATTACCTGCTCAGCATATCCAAAAAGACGAATGGCATTTAGGTTACACGAAACTGAGTAAGTTGGTTGAATAAAACCATTCTTATTTGAACTGGAACCAAATTAATGCGATAGCTGCGGCACTCATCAGCAATAGTGTTAAACTACCTGCAATATTGGCATACCGTCCATTGGTAAATTTCCCCATAACTTCCTTGTTGTTGGAAATATGCAGGATAATGGCAATCATAACCGGTGCAGTTAATCCGTATAATATAGCTGTATAAAGTAACGCCTGTATGGGGCTGATACCCAGGAAATCCATAGATAAACCAATGATCAGCGACACTATAATGGTAATATAAAATCCTTTCGCTTCACTAAACGTTTTATCCAATCCCTTAGGCAGTGTAAATGTTTCCGCAATGATATAAGACAGTGACCCTGCCAATACAGGAATAGCCAGGAAACCTGTACCAATTACACCGCAGGCAAACAACAGATAAGTTAGTTTACCTGTTAACGGTTCCAATGCTTTTGCTGCCTGCCCTACCGTATCAATTTGCCGGATACCTGCTTTGTATAATACAGCGCCGGTGGTGAGTATGATAAAAAACATGACAATATTGGAAAACAGCATCCCAAAATCAACATCTTTTTTCATCTCACCCAATATTTTTTTATTGATGATTATCTTTTTCGGCCTATGGGCGATATCTTCTGCTTCCATGGTAGCCTGCCAGAAAAATAAATAGGGTGAAATGGTTGTACCAAGTATAGCCACGAGGATTTCAAAGAATTTTTTATTGAATTGAATAGTAGGGATGAATGTATGTTTGAGAACATCTTTCCAATCGGCGTGTACGAGAAAGGGCACAATAATGTATAACAAGAGGATCATGCACAGCCATTTTAGTATCGCTGCTAATTTTTGATAGGGGAATTTTATGATTGCGAAAATAAGTATTGCGGTAAATAGTACACTAAAAGCAAACAAAGGCACTTGTGGAAATATCAAATTAGCTACAGCCCCCATTCCTTGTAAATCAGCACCTATATTAAGGGTGATAGCCGGAAAACTAAAAAGCATCATTAAATACAGAATGGTTTTGGGATAGTTTTTTTTAAGGGTGGAGGTAAGGCCCTCATTGGTTACCATTCCGATCCTTGCACACATTTCCTGTATGGCGGCCATTAAAGGAAATGTAAGTAATGCTGTCCATAAAGTTGCGAAACCAAAACCGGCACCCGCCTGGGAGTATGTGGCAATACCGGAGGGATCATCGTCACTCGCTCCCGTTACGAGGCCAGGGCCAAGTGAGCGTAACTGTTTTTTTAATCTGCCCAAAAAACCTGCTTTCACTTTCATTATATTCCCGGTAAATTGATTAGCTGTATACGGTTATTATGCTAAGATAATGTCGTATTACTTTTAAACCAACTTAAAGTTATTATATAAATCGAGGGCAAATGCTGCTATTATTTTACCGGTTATTTTCAACTATTTCCTTTCTAACCTTGTCTGTTTTTCATTATAGTTTCGCATATAATTCTTCAGGAGTACCTGATTTTTTTCGCTGGCCCGGGCTTTGTCATTTAAATTTTTATTCGTGTTAATACCAAAAAAACGGTAAAGAGGGCAATTGGAGTTGAATACAGTGCCAAGGAGGAGGATTGAAATAATAAAACTGGTTATAGACAGGACTCCTGTAATGGTTTTAGTAAAAAACAGTGCGAAAATTACTAAAGTAACCACTATCCTTATTACTTTGTCGGGTGTTCCTAAGTTATTTCTCATAAAAAGTAAATTAACCGCATTAAATATGGGTATCAATAATACATACACATTTATTCAGTACATAAAGTTGTGAACCTTTGAGTTAAAGATTGTTACAAAAATTTAAGGGAATATTACATCATTGTCAGATAGGAAGCTTTTCGGGAGGTTATTATCATATATCTGTATATGAATGATCAGTAAGGAGGTACTAGGGCTTGGGTAAGAAAAATTTATATTGTTGCCTCATACAGCAGAAGCCTGTTTTTGAGTATTTGTATTTCGGTCTGCATATCTTTTACCTTTTGCAATAAATGCGAGATAACATCTATCCCTTCCAAGTTTATTTCCAGGTCTCCATGTAGCCTTACCATTTTTTCTGCTTCTACAAGCTGGCTTAGCGGTATACATTCTGCTTCTTCTACTTTCATCACTTCTATCAATCCAAATTCCTGCAAAGAAATGATGAACGAGATCTCGATGCCATGCTGTCGGCAAAAAATATCTATTGGTATGAATTCCTGCATTTCCATAGAAATCAGTTTTATTGTGATAACGCGGCCAGCTGGACAAATAATTCCTTTTGCTTGTCTGTCAGGAGAGTTGGTATTTGAATTTGATACGTTACATACAGGTCCCCGTATTGTCCTTCTTTTTTATATACCGGAAAGCCCTTTTCTTTTACCCTTGTTTTTGTTCCGTTTTGTGTGGCAGGTTTTATTTTTAGTTTGATTTTTCCATCCATTGTATCCACCGCTATCTCGCCGCCTAATACAGCTGTAAACAGTTCGAGGTTAACCGTTATATAGAGATCATTACCTCCACGTTTAAATTGAGCATCATTGGCTATAGAAAAAGTAATGTACAAATCGCCATCGGGCCCACCATTTACCCCTTTCCCACCATATCCTTTTAATTTTATCGTTTGTCCGTTTTCTACACCCGCAGGAATAGTAATGCGTATATTTTTCCCGTTAATAGTTACTATCCTCGCCTGGGTAGTAAAGGCATCCCTAAGTGTGAGTTGCAGTTCACTATTAAAATCCTGCCCCCTGAATTTTGTCTGGCTGCTTCTGCTGCCCCCGGTTGAGCTTCCGAACATAGAACCAAAAAAATCAGAAAAATCTTCTCCTTCAAATCCACCCGAAAATTGTGAGCCCCCGGTATTCGCCGACCTACTCCGGGCCTGTTTTGCTTTCTCATATTCCTCGCCATGCTCCCAGTTTTCACCATACTGATCGTATTTTTTCTTTTTTGCCGGGTCGCTCAATACTTCATTGGCCTCATTTATCTGCTGAAATTTTTTGTTGGCTTCTTTATCGTTGGGATTTACATCAGGATGAAGTTTCCTTGCTAATTTGCGATAAGCTTTTTTAATATCTTCTTCCGTTGCATTTTTATTGACACCTAATATTTCATAATAATCAACAAATGGCATATAGCGGATTTATTTTTTTGAAGCAGAATAAAAAGCAGTCTCAAGGTACCGATTTTTAGCGTTGCCATTATCAATTACCTTCTCACTGCTATCGTAACACAAGGAAGGGTTTGTAAGAAATCTTACAAACCCTTCCTTAAAATTATTATATACTACTAATACAATGTAAATTCTACACGCCTGTTTTTCTGACGGCCGGCATCTGTTTTATTAGTAGCGATGGGTTGTGTTTTACCATAACCATCAGCTTCAATTCGTCCACTGCTCACACCTTGAGAAACCAGGTAATTTTTAACTGATGCGGCCCGGTTTTTCGAAAGTTTCATATTGGCTTCTGCAGAGCCAATGGCATCTGTATGACCAGCCAATTTCAGACTAAAACCCTTTTTCACCAGCAGTTCAGCAACCCTGGACAGGTAAGGTAATGATCTTGAACGGATGGTTGCTTTACCAAAATCAAATTCCAGGTTATGTACAGCTTCGCTAACGATTTTTTTGTCTTCTTCGGTAATGATATAGGTATTGTTCTGTACCCTAACGATAGTATCTTTAACCGGTGGAGCGGCTTCTGGCAAAGGACAACCTGCACCATCTACTTTCACACCTCTTAGTGTATTCGGACATTTATCAAAATAATCAGATACGCCATCGCCATCTGAGTCCATTTTCATCTTATTCAAATCATCACGCAAACCATTTAACTCTGCAAGGCGTTGATTATACCTTTGCTCGCTTGCGGCTAAAGAAGCACGCATAGCATCATTCTGGTCTTTCATATTCTGTGCTAACTGTGCAGGTGGGTTATGTCTGGCCAATTGTGGTTTACTTGAATTACCTAAGGAAAATTCTAAACCAATATGCGCATAAGAAAATTTATCTCCTATATAAGGTGATTTAAAATAACCATCTAAATTGTCTGCATCTACGTACGCCATGGTATAACCTAAATCAAGGTTTACACCTTGTGATAAATTCGCTTTGATACCCAGGCCCACTGGAACATAAAATTCTGTAAGGCTTTTGTTAGGGCTGAAATTTACTGAAGTACCAGCGTTATCAACAGTTGTTGGATTAAAATTAACCGCTCCGCCACCTATAGTTGCGTATGGCTGGATAGAGGTGTGTAACTGCGACCAATTAATGTTTCCCAGAGTAATAACGCCACTCATACTGGTTGCCCAATGGATATCTGTTTGAAATGATTTGTATGGGCTCACCGGCGGAGCTCCTGCCCAAAGCTTATCATTATTGCCTT
>JAYSXR010000038.1:0-2069 GCA_043717145.1 Chitinophagaceae bacterium
GCTGCTGGCTTTTCACCTCCCATCTCTCCCGGATTGAAAAAATGCCAAAGCGCAGAGCTGCCACTGCTTTTGTATACGTGAACGGGAGAAGCCCTTTGCGGAATTCATTATCGAACAAAATAATGGCCATGTTGGCAAAGTAACTGATAATTTGAGAAAGACCACCGCCATAGCCATTGAAAAAAATAAGTAACCATTAGGCAATCAAAGGCAATGGATCATGAGCCATACACTAATTTTTGTTTCTTACCTTGCGCATTCAAATCCATAAAACAATACTTTATGAGCCTTGGTTATTTTTCTTACCCCATGCCTGCCAATGAGCCGATATTACAATATGCGCCGGGCAGTACCGAACGGACCGCTTTAAAAAAAACACTTGCCGAACTAAAAAGTAAGCTGGTTGAAATACCTATGTATATTGGTGGAAAAGCAGTAAAGACAGGTAAAAAAATAGCGATTCATCCTCCACATGAGACCAATCACACCTTGGGGTTTTTTCATGCAGGAGAAGAAAAACATGTACACCAAGCTATTGAGGCTGCTTTAAAAGCAAAAGATGCATGGGCTGCCATGAGCTGGGAAAACAGGGCGCATATTTTTTTAAAAGCAGCCGATCTGATGGCCACCAAATACCGTTTCCACATCAACGGAACAACCATGCTGGGACAAAGCAAAAATGCTTACCAGGCCGAGATAGACAGTGCCTGTGAACTGATAGATTTTTTACGTTTTAATGTACATTTTTTAAGTGAGATTTACAAACAACAACCCATTTCCGCGCCAGGTATGCATAACCGCATGGAATGGCGGCCACTGGAAGGGTTTGTATTGGCGATAACGCCTTTCAACTTTACTGCTATCGCTGGTAACCTGCCTACATCAGCTGCCATGTGTGGTAATGTGGTGGTATGGAAACCGGCTAATACACAGGTGTATTCTGCACAAATGATTATGCGTATCTTGAAAGAAGCGGGATTGCCTGATGGTGTGATTAATTTGATTTATGTAGATGGACCCACTCTTGGTAAAGTTTGTTTTGCACACCGCGATTTTGCAGGCGTGCATTTTACAGGCTCAACCGGTGTATTTAATAATATGTGGAAAGTGATTGGGGAAAATGTGGCCAAATACAGGTCGTACCCCCGGATTGTAGGAGAAACCGGTGGTAAAGATTTTGTGATTGCTCATAAATCTGCTAATGCAGATGCAGTAGTAACAGCACTGGCGCGTGGTGCTTTCGAATACCAGGGGCAAAAATGTTCTGCGGCATCAAGGGCTTATATCCCCAGTAATTTGGCGGAAGAAATAAAAACAAAATTGGTAGCAACCATCAAATCCATGAAAATGGGTACTGTAGAAGATTTCAGCAATTTTGTGAATGCAGTGATAGACGAAAAATCTTTCAACAGTATTGCCAAATACATTGATAATGCTAAGAAAGATAAGAAAGCCACCATACTGGTAGGCGGCAATTACAGTAAGGCAAAAGGTTATTTTATTGAGCCTACCGTAATAGAATCAAAAGATCCAAAATATATAACCATGTGCGAAGAGATTTTCGGGCCGGTATTAACCATCCATGTGTACAATGCCGATAAGTTTGAAGAAGCTTTACAACTGGTAGATACCACTTCATCTTATGCTTTAACAGGTGCCATCCTTTCGCAGGACCGGGCCGCTGTAGAGTTGGCAACCGACAAACTCCGTAATGCAGCCGGTAATTTTTATATCAATGATAAACCCACCGGTGCCGTGGTTGGCCAACAGCCTTTTGGCGGGGCAAGGGCATCAGGCACCAACGATAAGGCGGGCAGCATGCTCAATTTATACCGTTGGTTAAGTGCCAGAACCATCAAAGAAACCTATAACCCGCCAGTAGATTACAGGTATGCTTTTTTACAGGAAGCTTAAATGAAGTTTGGGGTTTGACGTCTGGCGTTTGGGGATGGTATTAAATTATTGATCCAAAACTCCCAACTTCAAACCCCAAACTCCTAACTTTTACCCTATATTTGCCCCTCTAAATTTTAGATGAGTGCCAACTAAATTTTCAAAAGAAACTTACC
>JAYSXR010000371.1:0-2483 GCA_043717145.1 Chitinophagaceae bacterium
CCCAACACATCAATAAAATTAATTGGGTGTCGGGGATTTTAATTCTATTAAATGAATTTAATTTTTGAGTTTTAATTTATCCTTAAATACCTTTTCAAATTTTTCCACTTTTGGTCTTACAACCATTTGGCAATAAGGATTTCCGCCATTGTTGTTAAAATAATCCTGGTGGTAATCTTCGGCAGCGTAAAATTTTACAAATGGCTCAAGGGTAGTAACAATCGGGTTATTCCAGGAGCCACTTTTATTAAGTTTAGCAATCTGATTTTCTACAATCTCTTTTTGTTCGTCATTATGATAAAATACCACACTACGGTATTGCGTACCAACGTCATTTCCCTGCCTGTTCAATGTTGTTGGATCATGCGTTTTCCAAAATACTTCCAATAATTCTTCAAAAGAAATGATGGAGGGATCATATGCTATATTCAGACATTCCGCATGGCCGGTATCGCCATTACATACCTGTTTGTATGTTGGATTTTCTGCTTGCCCACCACTGTAGCCATTGGTTACTTTTTCTACACCTTGCAATTGCTGAAAAACAGCTTCGGTGCACCAGAAGCAGCCTGTTCCCAATGTAGCTGTTGCCAGTGTTTTATTTAGTTCATTCATATTTGTTTATTTAAACAGATCTGTATTTATTTGTTTCAAAAAACTTACGCAAAAGTAATTAGCTTAGTTTAGGAAACAATTGATGTTTAAAAAGGTTTAACAAATACCCGTAGCATACAGTTTAAATTCTTTTAATTATGAACGATATCACTATACATGCTTTTAGGCTAAAACCTGGGGAAGATCTTAAACAAAGCATTCAGCAACTGGCAGATGAACAACAAATACAGGCGGGCTGGATAGGCACCTGTGTGGGTAGTTTAACCAAATACAAAATTCGTTTTGCAAATGCACTAATTGCAGATACCGGCAGCGGTTATTTCGAAATTGCAAATCTTACAGGTACAGTGTCGTGCAATGGTTCACATCTTCACATAGCCCTGGCTGATAACACCGGTAAAACAATTGGGGGGCATTTATGTGAAGGCTGTATTGTTTATACCACCGCTGAGCTTGTAATTTTAAGCACCAGTAAATTTATATTTAAAAGAGAAGTGGATGGTTCAACGCCATGGAAGGAATTGCAAATAAAGTCACTGTGAGAAATGGTTTTAAGGGGAATATTTATCCATGATGGGTATAGTAATGAACCTTCCATAAGAATGTTTTAAAATTCAAACGCTGCATACTACGCTTCGATAAAAGTTCCTCAATGCTGTAATAGTACAAGGGAGTGACACAACGATGCTGATTTTAGTACCTTTGCCAGACAAAAAAATAAAATAATACTTAAGCGAATAACAGAATGAAAATTTTTCCAGAATCGGCCCTCGTGCAGTTAGAATATGAAAAGGTAAAAATCCTGCTGGCAGAGTATTGCCGTACAGCGTATGGTAAAGCTAAAGCGAATAATTTACGCATACATACTAAAAAGGATTTTATTGAAACCGATTTGCGGCAGGGGTATGAATATAAACTGGTGATACAAACCGGCCAATATTTCCCCAATGATTTTGTGCTGAATGTTAGTATGGAAATAAAACTGCTGAGCATACCCGGTGCTGTTTTAACAGGAGAGCAGTTTTTATTTATCAGGAATCTGGCGGAAAATACCAATAATATTTTCAGGTGGTTCGACAATGAAAGGCGCCTTGCTTACCCGGCGCTTACAAAAGTGATTGAAGATACTTACTATGAAAAGGTCATTATTGAATTGATAGATGATATACTGGATGAATCGGGCAGTGTGAAAGACAATGCCAGCGAGGATTTGGGTAAAATAAGAATGAGCCTGTACCGCAAACGAAATGAGTTAAGAAAAGTGTTTGACCGCCTGGTGGGCAAACTGAACAAACTGGGCCACCTGGCGGATATTGAAGAAAGTTTTATGAATGGCAGACGGGTGCTGGCGGTATTTGCAGAACAAAAGCGGATGATAAAAGGTGTACTGCATGGCGAAAGCGACAGCAGGCGTACTACTTTTATCGAGCCCGAAGAAACAACGGAACTGAACAATGAAATTTTTTCGCTGGAGCATGAAGAGAGCCGGGAAGTGTATAAAATTTTACGAAAGCTTACCCAGCAATTGAGCGTGTATGCGCCGCTGTTAAAAACCTATCATGACACTGCCGGTGAGTTTGATTTTATTTACGCCAAGGCAAAATGGGCCATTGCAACAGGCGGTAATCTTCCGCAGTTGTATGATAAGGCACACATTCATTTAATCAATGCTTACCATCCTTTATTATTATTGTACAATCAAAAAAGCAATAAACCGACCATACCCGTAAACATTACACTGGATGATAAGAACCGGATACTGGTAATCAGCGGCCCGAACGCCGGTGGCAAAACCGTTACGTTGAAAACAGTAGGATTGTTGCAACTGATGATGCAAAGCGGTTTGCTGGTGCCTATACACCCCGATA
>JAYSXR010000372.1:0-7280 GCA_043717145.1 Chitinophagaceae bacterium
AAAGTTAATGGTGAATGGTCAATGGCTGATGGTGCGTGGAAGGGTTTGTTTTTGGTTGGGTTTAGCTATTGTTTATGGACAATGCTTTATGTCTTCTTCCTGCAACAGCAGCTTCACGCCAAAGCCAAGAGGCTATTACAAAATAAACCTACCCGAAAAAAAATACCAGGTATTTGAAGAGGCGGGTTACCCTTATTCATTTGAGTACCCTGTGTATGCCAAAGTAGTTAAAGACAGCACTTTTTTTGGCGAGGCCACCGAGAACCCATGGTGGATAAATGTTGATTTTCCGCAGTTTAACGGCAGAATCTATGTGAGTTATAAAGAGATAGGGAAGAATAAATTTGATACACTTATTAAACATGCTTTTGCGTTAACAGGAAAACATACTTCAAAAGCGTATTCGATAGATGATTCGTTGCTTACAACACCTAATCATGTACACGGTGTGTTTTTTACCGTGGGCGGGGATGTGGCCACTGCCAACCAATTTTTCCTGAGCGATTCCACAAAACATTTTTTACGCGGTGCATTGTATTTTGATGCGACGCCTAATGCCGATTCATTAGGTATTGTAAATAAGTTCCTGGTAGAGGATATGAAACATTTGATCAATACATTCAAATGGCGGAATTAACGTTTTAAATTTTAGGGTGTTCTTAAAATTTAAAAGTTGACCCACCCTGGAAAGGGCGGCTGTTAAGGCAAACACTGATTAGCCATGCTTTTTTGGCAACAGGTTAACTATGGTACGCACGGCACTTGTTTTTGTTACTTTATAATAGCCAAAAAATTATCAATACCCTTAACGCTTGCTGACGTATTGGATTATCTTTGATCCAATTAATACAGAATAAGATAGAAATATGATAGCGATAGATAATGTACTGGTGAGTGAACATATTATTGAAGAGCAGTTTGTCTGCGACCTGAACAAGTGTAAGGGGGGCTGCTGTGAGGATGGAGACGCCGGTGCTCCCATGGAAAAATGGGAACTTGACAAACTGAAAGAACATTATGAGGTGATTAAACCTTATATGACCGAAGAGGGGATTAAAGAAGTAGAGAGACAAGGTAAATATTTGTATGACCAGGAATTTGGCTGGGTAACGCCCACAATAAATGGGGCAATTTGTGCTTATGGTTACCGGGATAAATGGGGGATTATTAAATGCGGTATAGAACAGGCTTTTAATGATGGGAAACTGGATTGGAAAAAGCCAGTGAGTTGCCACCTTTTTCCAATAAGGATACAGAAAAGTAAACTTGACCCTGATATTGAATATGTAAACTATGAGCCAAGGGAAGACTTATGCAAGGCTGCCTGCAGTTTGGGTAAGAAATTGAAAATGCCGGTATATGTTTTTCTGAAAGATTCCATCACCCGGAAATATGGAGAAGTATTTTATGAAACATTGGCGGCAACGGCCATGCATATGAATAAGCAGGGATAGCCTGCTGAATAGTGAATAAAGTGCCTAAGTGAGAGATACAAGCAAAGCATTATAGTAGTTATATCGTTTGTAAAAAAAAAACAAAAAACATCATGAAAGATACCGCAGCATCCTTCATTGCCAAAAGCACCATTAAAGCCGCCGACCTGGAACATAGGCGTAAGATCAATTTTAATATCAATAAATATAATGCAGTTGTACCTGTGGGTAAGAGCCAGTTTTCGGATGTGATGCTGGCCCGTGAAAAAGCAAAGAATAAAAAATGGGATGCCATTGAGCATCTGGACAGGTACCTGGAAGAATTTGAAAAAAAGATTACTGCCCGCGGCGCCAAAGTAATCTGGGCTGAGAATGCGCAGGAAGCTTTGGATGAGATAGGAAAAATATGCAAAGAGAAAAACTGCAAAACACTTGTGAAAAGTAAGAGTATGGTGACAGAAGAAATTCACCTGAACTCTTATCTTGAATCAATAGGTGTTGAAAGCGTGGAAACCGATCTGGGTGAATATATTCAGCAATTAGATGGCGAAGCACCTTATCACATTGTTACACCGGCCATGCACAAAAGCAAAGAAGATGTAGCAAGGTTGTTTGCAGAAAAATTGGGTACGCCCTCCGGCTTGTCACCCGAAGAGTTAACATTAGTTGCGCGTAAAATTTTGCGGGATAAATATGTACAGGCAGAAGTGGGTGTTACCGGTGCCAATTTTATTGTTGCCGATGTTGGTGGAATAGCTGTTACAGAAAATGAAGGGAATGCGAGGTTAAGTTGCGCCTGGCCTAAAACACATATTGTAGTGGTAGGCATTGAGAAAGTGATACCTTCCATACAAGATCTCTCTTTATTCTGGCCATTATTAGCCACCTATGGTACAGGGCAAAAAATAACTGTGTACAATACAATTGTTTCCGGTCCGAAACAGGCGAATGAAGCAGATGGCCCGGAAGAAATGTATGTAATATTATTAGACAACGGGCGTACTAACCTGTTAGCTAACCCTACTGCAAGGGAAGCTTTATACTGCATTCGTTGTGGTGCTTGTTTAAATGCCTGCCCTGTTTATAAGAATATTGGCGGTCATGCTTATGAAACCACCTATAGCGGTCCAATCGGTTCTGTAATCACACCATACATGAGTGGAATAGATGAATACAAGCACCTAAGTTATGCATCTTCTTTGTGTGGTAACTGTACCGAGGTTTGTCCGGTTAGAATTAATCTCCATGAATTGTTATTGGATAACCGGCATGAAGCAGTGCTGCAGGGCTCCAGCACATTGGCCGAACGTATCGCCTGGAAAGTGTGGAAAACTGCCAGCCTGAACCGGGCAATGATGAATATGGGCAGTGGAAAAATGAAGAACTGGGTGGTGAATAAAGTTTTTAAAGGCTGGACAGCGCATAGAAGCGACCTGGATTTTAGCCAGAAAACTTTTAATGAACTGTGGAAAGAACGGGATGCCAATTGATAGCTGCATGAAAGGCATAATTAATTATTAATCATTCATCATTGGAAAGTGCCCATACAAATTCACTGCTTGTATATGCGAAGCATATCACTCCCCGGCTTTCCTATATAGTCAGTACATTTTTTAGTAACGTTACTGTTACTGATTCACAGGATCAATTTTTTTTGCACAAGGGGATAAAAATTAATTATTCGGCGGATAAAATTAATCCGGATGAATTATGGGTTGTGCCTTACGGATTGCTGACTGAGCAGGGGATTTGTAAACAGGTGATAGATTGTTTTGAATGGGCTGGCATGAAGGTTTTTTTTGCTACAAACGGTGACCTCCCTTTTGATATTTTTTCTGCCTCTTTTTACCTGCTTACCCGGTATGAGGAGTACCTGCCACATGAACTCGATCAATACGGAAGATATTCGCATACCAACAGCCTCGCTTACAAAGAAGGATTTCTGAAATTACCATTGGTTAATTTGTGGGTACAAATGTTTGAGGGGTACCTTATAAAGAACATTCAACATTCAACGTTCAACATTCAACATTCAACATTCAATTTTGTTCCCACTTACGATATTGATATTGCCTACAGCTATTTGCATAAACCTGTTTGGAAAAATGTAGCTGGGTTTTACCGGGATTTATTACAGGGAAAATTCGAGCAGGTGATGGAAAGGGGCAATGTATATAGCGGAAGAAAAAAAGATCCGTTTGATGTGTTCGACTGGATGGACTCGTTACATGAAAAATACAGGCTGCAACCGATCTACTTTTTTTTAACCATTCTTAAAAGGGGTAAATTCGATAAAAATTTATTAGCGCGGTCAAAAGCCTTGCAGCAGCTGTATCAACGCCTTTCAAAAATATATATTATAGGGCTGCACCCTTCCTGGCAAAGTGGAACGGATGAATGGTTATTGGGGAAAGAGCTAAAGGCTTTAGAAAACATTATTCAAAAACCTGTTATAATTTCACGCAACCATTATCTGCGGGTTACTGTTCCACATAACTATCGGCGGCTGATGGCTACGGGGATAACAGATGATTATTCGATGGCATACGGAACCATCAATGGTTTCAGGGCTTCTTATACTTTGCCATATCCCTGGTATGATCTGGAACAGGAGTGTGTGACTAAACTTACAATCCATCCTTTTTGTTTTATGGAAGCCAATTCTTTTTTTGAACAGGGCTATACCGCGGAAGAAGCAGGTGAGGAAATTCAATACTATTTTGATGTAGTTAAAAAAGTGAATGGGGAATTTATTACACTTTTTCACAACCATTTTCTTACAGAGCAGCCAGAATGGATTGGGTGGAGAAGGATGTATGAAGACTTTTTGAAGAAAAATTTCGTATAGATTATTTTTTGTTAGGTTCTGGCCGCTTTAAGGTCCTTACCGTTACATGGCATCAGCATCAGCGGAAGTCATGGGTTGCTTTTGTTTCATACTCCTGTTTACAAGGTATACACCAATTAAGGTGATTACTGATCCGATAAGAATATTAAACGTGAGCTTTTCATTCACGACCAATGAGCCTACCAGGATAGCTACAATGGGATTGATATAGGCGTATAAAGAAGCAATGGCAGGTTCCAGGTGTTTCATAGAATAAATGAAAGCAACAAATGTGAAGATAGATCCTGCTAAAATGAGATAGGTTAATGCCCCCCAGGTTTGGGCAGGAATATTTGCCAAAGGAATATGGTCTCCTGTAATGATAACTATTGAAAAAAGTATTGCGGAACTGGTTAGCATTTGCCAGCCGGTTGCATAGTAAGGGTTGATATCTGCTTTTTTTCTGGCGATAAAAATGGTGGCAATACTCCATGTAATCATGGCTATCAATGACAGAATAACACCCAAAGCAAATCCTTGCGTATGACTGTGAAAGGCATTATCATAAAATACCACGGCAATACCACCAATGCCCAATATAATACCGATGAAAGTAAGAAAATTGATGTTTTTATTTTTAAAGAATATGGCTTCAATCAACACTACACACAGTGGATACAGGGCTGCGATAAGCGCACCCAGTCCACTTGATATATGTTTCAATGCCATTGTTGCAATACCATTAGCCGATACAAACATGAGGATACCCATGATGGTTAACCATCCCAGTTGTTTAAGCGTAGGTAAAGGTTGCTTTTTAATAAAGATGAAAAACAGCACATATAAGCTGCCGCCAATGAATTGGCGGATGCTTGCCACTTCGAGAGCCGGGGCTTTTTGAACACCTATTTTACTGGCTACCCATGTTGTACCCCATATGATGCTGGTAGCACTTAATGCGATATAGGCTTTTTGTTTGGTGGTCAATTTTGTGGTTTTACCCCTCCGCCCTTCAGGCACCTCCCCTTTTTAAGGAGGAGGAAAGTTTGGTGGTGGTTAGGTTAGTGTTTAAAATGGCGCATGCCTGTCATAACCATGGCTAACTTATTATCAACGCAATATTCAATGCTGTCTTTATCCCTGACCGAGCCTCCTGGCTGAATGAATGTTTCGATACCTGCCATATGGGCTATTTGTACGCAATCATTAAACGGAAAAAATGCATCTGAAGCTAAAACAGCACCATGCAGATCGAAATTAAATTGCTTTGCTTTTTCAATAGCCTGGCGTAATGAATCAATCCGGCTGGTTTGCCCGCAACCTTTGCCTACCAATTGTTTATTTTTTATCAAAGCGATAGCGTTGCTTTTTAAATGTTTGCAAACGAGGTTGGCAAATACCAGGTCTTCTTTTTCTGCTTGTGTGGTTTCCCTACCACCTACTTCTTCCCACTTGGTGTAGTTGCTTTTATCAGAATCCTGCTCGAGTACGCCATTTAATATTGACCGGCTTGGGGATTTGAGTTTTGCGTTTTGGGTTTTAAGTTGCAGAAGAATCCGGTTCTTTTTACTTTTTAATACTTCGAGCGCATCTGCATGGAATGATAACGCGATCAGGACCTCAAAGAATATTTCGTTGATAGCGAGGGCCGTGGCTTTATCAATGGTATTGTTACAAACCAATACACCACCAAAAGCACTTTCAGGATCGCCGGCAAGTGCGGTATCCCAACTTTCTTTTACTGTTTTGCGTGAAGCGATGCCGCAGACATTTGTGTGTTTGATAATGGCAAAAACAATCTCATCCGGTTTACCCTGCGATGGAGAGAATTCTTTTATAAGCTGGACTGCCGCATCAACATCTACCAGGTTGTTGTAAGAAAGTTCTTTGCCGTTTAGTTGTGTAAATAATTCTGCAAGGTTACCATAGAAAACAGCCTGCTGGTGTGGATTTTCGCCGTAACGTAAAGATTGCTGGTGGCTGGGATTAAAGTAATTACTGATGGCAATATCATACTGCATGACTACTGCAAAAGCTTTGGCGGCAAATACTTTTCGTTGTTCTAAAGAAGTTTCCCCTTTTTGATCGGCGAGTAATTGTTCAAGAGCCGAATAATCATCTTTGGCAGCTAGTACTACTATATCACTAAAATTTTTTGCGGCGGCACGGATCATGGATGGTCCGCCGATGTCTATTTTTTCAATGATCAGTTTTTCTTCTGTAGTTGTACGCAGTGTTTCTTCGAAAGGATAGAGATCAACAATTACGAGGTCTATTTCAGGAATATTATATTGTTTCATTTCCACCAAATCTTGTGGCTCATACCTTCTTCCCAGAATACCACCAAATACAGCAGGGTGTAATGTTTTTACCCGGCCACCTAAAATGGAGGGATAGGTAGTGAGGCTTTCTACTGCTACACAGGGAACCTTCAGGTCTTCTAAAAACTTTTGTGTGCCACCGGTTGAGTAAATGGTAATACCCAGTTCGTGTAATTTTTTGGCGATAGGTTCCAGGCCGTCTTTATAAAAAACGGAAATAAGGGCAGATTGAATTTTTTTTTGCATGATGGGTTGTTGAAAACTTATCCAAATAAAACAGAACGGCAATAATTGTCAGAGATCCACTTCAAAAGCGCCTTGTTCTGAGGTGGAATGATGGCGCAAATGTAGGTTGTCGGCATCTTTTTTCCTGTACAGTATTTTCCACAATGGATTGCTGCTGTCGAACACGTATTGTTTGCAGTCAAATGCCGCTGCTAGCTGGGTTAGGAAGATTTTTGGGCTGCCACTGAGGATAATGATATCCACCGGAATCCGATGGGAAAGCAGGGATAGGCAAATATTTACCTATGATCAGCACCGAAACATGACTGGAAGCAATGATATGCCCTGTAATAATTGTATTTAGCAACGTATCCCCCGGCACTATTCCATGTAAAATCCTGGAAGGTTGTAAATGAAAATTTCGTGAAAAACCTTTTTGATGTAAAAGCGTATCTCCCAGGAACTGGTAAGTAT
>JAYSXR010000373.1:0-2474 GCA_043717145.1 Chitinophagaceae bacterium
AGTCACATTTTCTTTTGAATTTATACCTTCTCTAAGGTGGCTCTAAGAATTTTGATTTGTAAACAGACTTCCTTCACTTTGTCGTCAAAACCATTTGGCAGGAGGTGAATGATCTTGTATGTATGCAGGAGCATCTGCTGGTTTTCGTAAGCCATGTCATCCAGCTTCTCTTGCATTTTCTGTTTCCATTTCATCAGACAAAAATAAAAAGAGTATGCAAAAGATAGGTTAGTTGTTTATACTTGAATGCGAGCGTTTTTAAACCCTTTTGGACCAATCAATATGGTTTACAATTCAGCTAAGAAATTAGCAAGGTTTTGAAGGCTGGATTCCCAGCCTCAGATATGATCCTCATTCTTTATGCCATTCGGAACCAGTTCGATTGTGAAGGTAACACGAGTATCCCTTTTTCGGCAGATGGGTCCAGTTGTTGTAACAAGTTCAACACAATCTCGCGCACAGGCTGTTACCAAAGAGACACAGGTAAGCATCTCTGGTGAAGAATTAAAAGTACCGGTATTGCCAAACTCAACCACTACTTACTTCACGCTGAAACTGGAAGGTAAATATGAAACTCCTGTTGATATGCGTGTGATGGATGCAAGCGGCAGGGTTGTAGATGCCAAATCGAAGATCGGGGCGAATAGCACGATACAGATCGGAAATAACTACAGCAACGGTACTTACTCTGTAGTAATGACCCAGGGAACAAGGAGAATAGTAGTACAACTTATTAAAGAAAAATAAGCGTGATTAGGTAATTAGTAAGAAGAATGATTGATACGGAAATGTAACTGAAAAGTAATAGTACGGCCGCTCAGCAATGAGCGGTCGTACTATTTTAATGATGATTTATTTCTCAAACAAAATGCGCTATCCATCTTATTTAAAGATATAAAAATACCTGGGTTCAAATAAAGTTCTCAGCGGCTCACGCTAACGAGAGAAACGTTTTTTTTCTTTTTATTTATTTAACTTAAATAGCTGCTAATAAATAGTAAAAAAGATAGCTGTAATGAGATTTCAATCTTACATGTCGGAAAGGCAAGAACATTTTTTATTATTTATTGCCAGGGAAGGGCCTTGATCGCATTTGTTAAATAAAGAAAGGAGTACAATAATCAGCATAAAATAGTATTTTGTTCACGTTACACGCTGATAACATATGAATCAGGAGAGAAGGCTTGCCTTGGTTCCATGTTGGTGTATTTATCGAGTATCTTTTAAACCATACGTATATGAGTGAAAATTATTTAACACCAGAACAGAAAAGTGACTATCAGCAGGATGGGTACATCATCATTAAAGATTTTTGTTCAAAAAATGAGATTGATAAATTATATGGAACGGCTGTAAAAGATGATGACATGCGGAAGAACGCTTTGGATCTGAATGACCAGAATGGTAAAAAAACAAAACTTTCCTTATGGTTTACCCCCGGTAATGATGTATTTGGATACCTAACCCGAAGCGAAAAAATCATTAATGGTGTAGCTGCGTTATTAGACAGTCAATCGCCTGTATGCCACTTTCATTCCAAGCTCATGCAGAAAGAACCAAAAGTAGGTGGGGCCTGGGAATGGCACCAGGATTATGGTTATTGGTACAAGAACCAGTTTATGTTTCCAGACCAATTGATCAGTGTGATGGTAGCGCTTACTGATGCTACTAAAGAAAATGGTTGTTTGCAGGTAATCCGGGGATCACACAAACTTGGCCGCGTAAATCATGGATTTGCAGGGGAGCAGGTGGGAGCTGATATGGTGATGGTTAACAATGCCTTGAAAACAATGGACCTGGTATATTGCGACCTACATGCAGGCGATGCACTTTTTTTTCATAGCAACCTCCTGCACCGTTCGGAAGCCAACCTTTCCGATTATCCACGCTGGTCTATCATTTCCTGTTATTCGGCACAGTCAAACCTTGCCTATAATGAAACTTCTAAATCATGGAAAATACCGGTTGCTATTGTGCCCGATGAAGCTATTCTAAACTGGGACTCAGGTTCATTTTCCAACGCTGATTTTCTAAAAAAAGAAAACGACCCGGCATTAAAAATAACAGGCTATGAAAAGTAGTTGAGAGAGCCAAAGTAACTGGTTCATGCTTTTTCGAGCCGCAGCGTCTTCCGGATATTTTATCTGCACAACTTACCTATATCATAAGACTGTAACGAAACATTTCTCATAAGAAACTCAAACTGGGTTATTTTTTTGTAGCCATAACGGTTTTGCCTTCTGCACTTTTTTAAATACGGCACAATCAGCAGAATGGGCACCACCCAGGTAACCAATACTCATTAAAAATTCATTCACTATTTCGCCCCCGGTAAAGCGGAACGTTTTTTTGAACAGTTTTACCCATTCTTCTTTTGATTTGGGATGATGTGATTTCAGCCACTTTTCAAAAGAGCCAAATTCTTCTTGTAATTGCACGATTGTTTTTGCATTATCTATTGCCGCATGTATTTT
>JAYSXR010000374.1:0-7266 GCA_043717145.1 Chitinophagaceae bacterium
ACTTACTGTGGCTTAATAGTTACCTTAACTTTCTGTATCCGGTTCTTCTCAACTTCCAATACCGTAAATTCAAATTCACCGAAGTTTACCACTTTAGCGGGCTGAGGTATTTCTCCGGCAAGTTCCAGTACAAGGCCGGCCAGTGAATCACTTTCTCCTTTTATCGGATCAAATGTATCCGCCTGCAATTCCATCACTTTACAAACATCATTGATCATGGTACGCCCCTCAAAAATATAATTGTGGTCGTCTATTTTTTTGTACCCGCTTTCTTCTTCATCAAATTCATCCTTGATCTCGCCAATTACCTCTTCCAGTATGTCTTCTAATGTTACAATACCACTGGTGCCGCCAAACTCATCTACTACTACAGCAAAATGAATCCGTTTGGATTGAAACTCTTTCAACAGGTCTTCTATAAATTTCTGTTCATGTACAAAATATGGCTGCCGCATTAATCCATGCCAGTCGTAATCATCCTGGTGGTTCAAATAAGCAATCAGGTCCTTGGTCTGTATGGTACCCACCACATTATCAAGGTCTTCTTTATATACAGGTAACCTGCTATAACGCAGGTCTCTAACGGTTGCGATCAGTTCACCGAAGGATATGTCATAATCAATCCCATGCACATCCACCCTTGTTTTCATAACCTGTTTCACAGTTATGTTACCAAACTTTACAATACCTTTTAAAATATTCTTCTCGTTTTCTGAAGCTGTATTTTCAGTGGTCAGGTCAATGGCATGATCTAGTTCTTCCAGGCTGTATGAACCATTGCCTTTATTAGCCAGTTTACGCTCAACGATATCGGAATATTTTACCAACCCCTTACTCAAGCCCGCACAGGCATACGAAACCGCCTGTACAATGCCGCCGAAGTCTTTGGCAAAACGTACATTATTCTGCGTAGCCAATACCTTAGGCATCACTTCACCAAACAAAACAAGCAGGAAAGAAACGGCAACCACTTTTATTAAAAATTCAACCCACACTGCATTAAACCGTTCAAAATTGAACATATCATCAATCAGTAAATTAGAGATGATGATAATGGATATATTAATAAAACTATTCGCAATCAGCAATGAAGCCAATAGCACTTTAGGCTCTTCCAGCAAATCAACAATTCTTTTATAAGGTGGCTGTTGCTTTGATTTTAATAAATTAATGTCCTTATAAGTAAGAGAAAAAAAAGCGACCTCCGATCCTGATAACACAAACGAAAGGAAAAGCAGAATAAATAACACCATAACCAAAACAGTAGTACCCTGCGCCTGTATGGCTGATAGTAAAGTAGGTTGGAAAAGAAAATACAAAACCGGGTGATGATCCAAAACAAGAATTTTTAATTAACAATCAGGGCATTCAGAATTTTGTAATTTCTGTAAAATCCTGTTCACAAAAGTATTATTTCTGACAACAAGTTTAGAAAGGCAATGTTTCACCGGGATCTGTCAATGGCGGAATATCATCTGCACCATACCCTTCTATCGAATCTCCCGAACCATGACTATGCCCATCACCACGTTTATCCAGCATTATTAAGTTGTCACCGACTACTTCGGTAGCAAATTTTTTGTTGCCTTCTTTGTCTTCCCAGCTACGGGTACGCAGGCGGCCTTCCACATAAATTAAGCTTCCTTTATGGAGGTATTTCTGTGCCAGCTCTGCCAATCCCCTCCATAACACAACCGTATGCCATTCTGTTTGCGAGATCAGCTTACCGGAACGGTCCTTATACGTTTCTGTAGTAGCCAATGGAAATTTTGCTACGCCGATATTTCCTTCCAGGTGCTGTATGTCAGGGTCTTTTCCCAGGTTGCCGATCAGCATTACTCGATTAACTCCTCTCATACGATAGGTTTTAAGTTCGCCGTAGGTTTAATTACTCTAAAATAACTTTTTTTAAGAAACAAAAGAAGCGTAACCCAAAATTTAGCTTTCCTACTGTTTTAAGTTAAAACAGGCTTTTTTGCAGGAAAGGGCTTTCTAAATGCTGTGTGATAAATTTTGGGAACGGCAATTTTCGCAAACTACCCACTGGCTGCCATTGGTATTTCTTCAGGAAAACAGGAACTGCATCAAGCCGCACCCTGATAAACTGCCCTTTTATCTGCTGATGCGTTAATTGCTGAACTGATAAGGGTGATACATATAATAAGTTTGCTATCGAAATTCCAACCTGTTCTTTCAGCCAGTTTTTTACAGATTTATCATCCCAGACAATACTCGCATCACTCTCTACTAAATAAAACTCGAAAAGATTTTGCCAGATATCCTTTCCGGTCCGCTGGTGTACCAGCAACTTATTATCATGCTCAAACAGGAAGTAATACAACCACCTGTGTTTGCGTTGAAGGGTTTTTTCTTTTACCGGTAACTGGTTCACCCGCCCATCCCTTAAGGCCACACAATGTTTCTTCAGCGGGCAATTGTGGCAAGAAGGCGAAAAGGGCTTGCACACAACCGCCCCAAAATCCATAATCGCCTGGTTAAATAATCCTGCTTCCTTTTTAAACAATACTTTTCCCGCTATTTCTGTAAACAGGGTTTTACCCCTGGAAGAATCAATTGCTTCGGCAATACCAAAAAAACGTGACAGTATACGGAACACATTACCATCAACTACTGCAAAAGGCAAATTATAAGCAAACGATGCAATAGCAGCAGCGGTATAAGGACCAATTCCCTTTAAAGCAAGTATGTCTTCGTATTGGTCGGGAAAAATGCCCTTCCGCTCGTGAACGATCTGCCTCGCCGTAAATAACAGGTTTTTACAACGGTTATAATAACCCAGTCCTTCCCATAATTTAAACACATCCTGGTCATTTGCCCGTGCCAGTTGGGTGATGGTAGGATATTTTATAATGAAATTGGTATAATACTGCCACCCCTGCGCAACCCTTGTTTGTTGAAGAATCACTTCACTTAGCCATATTTTATAGGGGTCAGGCTCTCCTTTCCATGGCATTTCGCGTGTATTAGTTTGCTTATGCCATTTCATTAATATGCTCGTGAATTGTTTTTCCATCAGGTAGCGCAAATATTCAACAAAACAACAGCTTATTCATTTTTATGTTCAGATCTTGCTGTTGGAAAGAATTCAGGTCTACATCAATGTTTAAAAAGGCCATTCGTCTGAACCTTTTATCTATCAATTAGTAACGCCTATAATATTTGTTCTATCTTTCTTGCATTATTCAATCTTTTTAGTTTATTTTAATGTCTTCTACCTTAAAACAACCCAACTAATGAGAAAATCAGATCTCATCAATCAGATTTCAGATAAAACCGGGATTCCCAAAGTGGATGTTTTGGTTACTTTAGAAACCATGTTTAAAGAAGTGAAAGAAAGCCTTTCCAATGGTCAAAACATATACATACGTGGCTTTGGCAGCTTTATAACCAAGAAAAGGGCCGCCAAGATTGGACGTAACATTAAAAAAAATGTGGCTGTAGAAATTCCCGAACATTATATTCCTGCCTTTAAACCCGCCAAAGAATTTGTAAGCGAAGTAAAAAGCAAGCATAAGCCTGGTTAACTTTGCCAAAAGCAATCGCTAATTGAAAAAACAGCAATTTTTAGTCGTTGGCGTGTCATTCGCCTTTTGTCTCCTACTATATGTTTTTGGCAGAACTGTTCCCAAAAAATCTCCTATAGAGGTGAATTCAGCAACACAATCAAATGATCATCAATCAGTTACGTTTGCAGAATTATTAGCCAAAGCCAAGGAGAAAATTAGTCCGGAACAATCCCAGCGCCTCACAAAGCTGGAATCATCTGTGGTTAGAGGAGATATAAAAGAGCAGCAATTACACGTGTATCACCAGCTGGCAAGGTTCTGGGGAGATTCGGCCCATATTTTCGAAACCTATGCTTATTATACAGCAGAAGCCGCGAAGTTGGAAAATTCTGAAAAAAGCCTCACCTTTGCCGCCCATCTGTTTTTAGAGAACCTGATGACAGAGGCGCAACCGGCCATGCAAAACTGGCTGGCAAGCAATGCAAAAGTTCTTTTTGAGAAAGCGATAGCCCTTAACCCGGCGAATGATTCCAGTAAAATTGGCTTAGGTGCCTGTTACATATTTGGAAATATTTCTGATAATCCGATGCAGGGAATTATTCCGGTAAAGGAGATTGTTCAGAAAAATCCTAATAACATCTACGCACAGATGGTATTAGGATTAGGCGGGAAGAAAAGCGGACAATACGATAAAGCCATTGAACGTTTCAATATTATTGTACAAAAGCAACCGGGTAATATTGAAGCTGTGTTTAACCTCGCAGAGTGTTACGACTTGAAAGGTGATAAACAAAATGCCATTACCTGGTATGAAGCAGCCAAAAAACTGGTGAAAATGCCCGAAGCGCATAAAGAACTTGACAAAAGGATTACCGAATTGAAAAAATAAAATTATTAATTAACTAAAATTACTCCGTGTATGCCCTGTGGTAAGAAGAGAAAGCGTCATAAAATTGCGACTCACAAACGAAAAAAACGTTTAAGAAAGAATCGTCATAAGAAAAAGAATAAGTAATTTTCTTATACTGATTTAAAATTATACAGATACAGTCCTGCTGATGGCAGGACTGTATTTAACACTTTTCTGGATTTCGCCACTGTCTTTCTACGCTGCAACTTTTACCTTATCCTTCCTGATCTGGTGGCGAGTGTTACAGTTATAAGTGTATTTTGATTTGCCGCATACCGGCTGTGATTTTGTATTTAAAAGTTGCCATTTTGTGAACAAAGAACTAATTATTAATGCTGGTCCTACAGGCGTTGAGATCGCATTCCTGGAGGATAAAAAACTGGTAGAACTGCACAACGAAAAGACAGATGCCAATTTTGCCGTGGGTGATCTCTATCTTGGAAAAGTAAAAAAACTAATTCCGGGCTTGAATGCTGCTTTCGTCGATGTAGGCTTTGAAAAAGATGCCTTCCTCCATTATACGGATCTAAGCCCTTATGTGAAATCTATCCTCAAATTCACGCAGTTAGCCATGCATGATAAGGAAGTTAACGGGTTTGACTTTGCCAAATTCCAGTCCGAACCCGAAATTGTGAAAACAGGTAAGATCAACGATGTATTGAATGGTAAACCCCATGTATTGGTTCAGATCTTGAAAGAACCGATAGCTGCCAAAGGACCTAGGTTAAGCTGCGAGTTATCATTACCTGGAAGATTTGTGGTACTCACCCCTTTCAATGAAATTGTAGCAGTTTCAAAAAAGATCCATTCTTCAGAAGAAAGAAAAAGATTGCATAAGATTGTTGAAGCCATTCGTCCTAAAAATTTTGGAGTAATTGTCCGTACAGCAGCAGAAGGCAAGAGTACTGCCGAACTTCACCAGGACCTGTTGGCGCTTCAAGAAACCTGGAAAAGCATCAAAAGAAATTTAAAAGGTGCTGTAGCTCCAGTGAGGATACTGAGTGAAGAAAACAAAACAACGAGCATACTTCGCGACCTGTTAAGTGCTGACTTTAATAAGGTAGTGGTAAATGATAAAAATCTTTTCGAGGTTACGCAGAGTTATATTCAACGTATTGCCCCTGATAAAATTGATATTGTATCTTTTTATCAAAATGGTTTACCCATATTTGACCAGTTTGGCGTAACAAAACAGGTAAAATCATCTTTCGGGAAAACTGTGAATTTACCTAGTGGTGCCTATCTGATTATTGAACATACAGAAGCCCTGCACGTAGTAGATGTAAACAGTGGCTATAAAAGTGTAAGCAATAACCAGGAAGACAATGCCCTCGAAACTAACCTAGAAGCTGCTGAAGAAATTGCGCGCCAGTTACGGTTGAGAGACATAGGTGGTATTATTGTGGTTGACTTTATTGATATGAAGTTGCCTGATAACAAGCGCAAAGTGCAGGATGCCATGGAGGGATTTATGAAGACAGACCGGGCCAAACATTCCGTATTACCCATTTCAAAATTTGGCTTATCTCAGATAACCAGGCAGCGTATGCGGCCTGAAGTAAACATCATCACTTCAGAAGCCTGCCCTGCCTGTAACGGAACCGGAAAAATAACCTCTACCCTGTTACTGGAAGATGAGATGGAGAAACGTTTGTATTACCTGGTTACGCATGGCCATAAGAACCTTACATTAGTTGTTCATCCTATCTTATACTCTCATTTAACCAAAGGATTCTTTACTTCTATCATTAAAAAATGGAAACGGAAGTATAAAACCAACTTAAAGGCGCAGGCAAATACCAATTATCACTTGATTGAGTTTAAGTTTTTTAATGAACATGAGGAAGAAATAAAATTCTAATATAGCAGTACTTTCTTATTGTAGTGATAGATTTTAGGGATGAATAGTATTCATGGTTGATAATCTATAGAGCAACCAGCGTAAAAGATATTTTTAAATAATTCGAAGAAAATCTTCAAGTAAGCAAGGCTTATTGTTTCTCGGCAAAGCGTATCAAAGAGTGTTATAATACGTTATAAGTTTAGCCAGTTCTTCGTCATTTTTAATATTTAGTTTATTGGATATAATGAATTGGGTTAGTAACGCCTGTTTGTCAGATAATTCAGTTAAAATAAAATTTTTATCTTTTCTTATCTTTTTCATTTCTCCTTTTACAAAAAAATAATAGTTCTCAAGCGTTGCAAAATCTCCAACTCTTTCACCGTACACTACATTGGTTCTTTCGGATATTGTTTTTAAAATAGATTTTATAAGATTACAACGCCCTTCCGCCATTATTAAATAAAAATTATCCCCCTTCTGCTTGTCAATGGCCGGAAACCCTGTTTGAAATTTGTACGCTATGATCCCGTCAGTGGTAGTATCAGTATAGGTAATTTCTTTTACAGTCCCCGGATCCATATTAATTTCTATACCATTGGAGGATATAAATGAAACTGCCTGAATAAGCAGGTTTATCCTGGTTTTTACATTTATAAATTCGCGGCCACTTTTAAATTTAATGTTCGCGAATTTATAGGTTTCATTAAAATAAGGTGTGCCACTTATATCGCTGATAATTATTTCGTTTTGAGCAGTTGCATTTATAGCCATAGCAGCAGCTATACCCGGTATTTTTTGTGCACCGAAGTCGCCGACACAAACAAGAACGATAAAAACCTGAAAGAAACCTGCATACATGTAACACCTTTGTTCACTAAAGTTAGCATAACTATTTAGTCGTCCCTCAAAAAGTCAATTTTGAGTTTAGGGCAAAAAACTGCCAATAAATATTTGCGATTAGATTCCAGATAAGTTGCCAACGACAA
>JAYSXR010000375.1:0-2470 GCA_043717145.1 Chitinophagaceae bacterium
GAAATTTTTGCGCTCCTCAAAAATCCTGATTTAGCGACTATTGACGCCGGAAGCTGGAAACCAATGGTTACTTCTCTTAAACGGGTATTGGTAGCAGAATAGGCATACAGTTCACCCACAGGATAACGTTCACCAATATCGCCCCAGTATTCATTGCCCTGTATAGTTTTAGAATTCTTTTTACCATCTCTAGTATATGCATCCAAAACAATACCATTACGTCCTTCTAAAGAACGCTTCGAATGCCCGTCTGCATCAATTAATGCCTGGGTTCCGGAAATAACATATCCTCCGGCTCTATGGTCTATTAAAAAAGAAAAAGAAAAGTTTTTGTACGTAAAAGCATTGTTCAGCCCTGCTGCCCAATCAGGATTATAATTACCTAAAAATTCAGTTTTACCTTGTGTTTTAATCACCCTTCCTTCGTTGGTTACCAAGCGCCGTCCCAAAGAATCTTTTTGCCATCCCTGTACGTACATATCTCCATAACTACCACCTTCTTTTACAACAATATTGGCGTCCCGGTCTTCCAATAAGATAGCTTCTTTCAGTAAAGGATCAAGGCGAACTATTTTATTTTTATTAGTTGAATAGTTTACCGAAACATCCCAAGTAAAGTTTTTGCTTTTAACAGGTGTACCTGTTAACATCAATTCAATCCCTTTATTTTGGATAAGACCTGCATTTATGAATTTAGAATCAAACAGGGATGCCTGTGGTATTTTAACCTGAAGTAACTGGTTGGTTGTTTTTGATTGATACAAAGCCAAATCAAAGCCTAACCTATTATTGAAAAACCGCCACTCGAGTCCAATTTCCCAGTTAGCCGTAAGTTCTGGCTTGTAGTCAGGATTTGCCCTAACACTTGCTGTAGCTGGCGCGCCCAACGCACCTATAGAATAAAAATTTTGTGTATTATATGCATTACCTCCATTACCAGAACCTGCATAGCTTAGCCTTGCTTTACCAAAAGAAACCCACCTGGGAAGTGCAAACATATCAGAAACAACTGCAGTAATACCAACAGAAGGATAGAAGTAAGATGCATTTTTTATGGGCAATGCAGATGACCAGTCATTTCTGCCTGTTACATCAAGAAACAAGTAATTACGGTAAGCTACATTTGCAGTTGCATATAAAGACTGTACCAAAGGGCTAAATCCATAATTGTTAAGTGTAAGAGGATTTTTTGCATTGGCCAGAAAGAAGAAATTTTGTTTGTAAAGCCCTCTTGTATTTACCGTGATCCCCTCGTATCTACCTTGCTGAATAGCACCACCAATATTGCCTGATAACAATAAATCTTTAGATAATTTATGTCTCAAACTAACAAGGGCATCTATGTTAGTAGCATGGCGGTTAGACTGAAAAGTGTTGAAAGTAGAACCCACTGCGCTAAAATAAGAGTCATTCGATATTTTCTCCTCCCTTTTTTCAAACGTTTTATCAATGCTTCCCCTTACCTGCATGCTGATCCAGTCATTGAACTGGTACCTTGCGGATATCAACCCAATAAGCCTGTCTTTGCGTTCATAAAAACTTTGCCTGTTCATTATCCAAAAGGGGTTCTCTAAAATTGAAGAATTGGGTCTCCAGTAACTTTGAGTGGGTGTACCTTCAGCACCTGGGTTTTCAAATTTCTGCATTTCACTCAATGGTATGGTAACGGGTGCCCGGTACAAAGAGAGTACAGAGTTAGGTGCTTCGCCTACAAAAGGCTTATTGTTTACATCTTCAAATATGTAAGATATTTTACTTTCAAGGCTAAGCTTAGAAGAAATATTATTGTTAATCCTTAATGTAACATTATGACGGCCTAAATCATGATTACGTACAATGCCTGTAGCTGCTGTGTTTCCGTAAAAGAAATAAGTTTGCATTTTTTCATTACCACCTGTTGCACTAACAGAGTTGGTTAAGCTATGAGCAGTTCTAAAAAAATCCGTTAACCTGCTGCGCTGCCCCTCCAGTTTAACCACACTACCGTTCCATAATGTATCTGTTTGTCCGCTTATTTTTGGACCCCAGCTATTTTCGGCATCCGATTTATATTTGCCTGCAATACCCTGTGCATAGTCATATTGCAGCTCCGGCAAAACCGCAGCTTTATCAAACATCACACCACTGTTTATATCAACATTAACCTTACCAGATTTACCTTTTTTTGTGGTAATTATAATGGCACCGTTTTGCCCGGCCGCTCCATACAAAGCAGCCGCCGCTCCGCCTTTTAATATCTGCATGGTTTCTACTTCGTCCGGGTTTAACATGCCAATACCATCTCCACCATCTCTGCCACCAAATGTACCTCTTGGATTTGAATTAGAGCCATTATCAAGCGGTACACCATCAATTACATATAGGGGTTGGTTATTACCATCAATTGAACGGTTACCTCTCAAAATTACTTTTGATGCACTGCCAGGGCCGCCTGCACTTTTTGTAATAGTTAGACCAGCTACTTTACCCT
>JAYSXR010000376.1:0-7257 GCA_043717145.1 Chitinophagaceae bacterium
CCGCTAGAAGATTCCTTATTCATCCAGGTGGAAATGTGGGAGTAGGAAATAAACATTAATAAAAAAATCAACTTTATTTTCTGAAACAATCTTTCTTAATATCAATCTCAATTTTTATCAGTTTGTATTGGATGCCATTGATAAGTTTTAGTCAATTAGATAGTACTGGCCACCAAGTAAGTATTAAGACTGCTCATGTAAACGGTCAAATGCTTGGAGTATTAGATAGGAAATATCAGAAACTAGAAAAGAAGCTAATTAATTATAATAAACAATCCCTAAAACGCTTACTAAAACAGGAAGTTAAACTTCTGCACACTTTGTCTCAAAAAGATAGCCTTGGCTCAAAACAAGTTTTTGGGAATAGTCAAGAAAAGTACGCTAGCCTACTACAAAAAGTAAAGAATCCCGGTAATATAAGTGCACATTCTTTAAATGATTACCTGCCCGGATTAGATAGTCTGCAATCCACCTTCCATTTTTTAGTAAAAGCAAGAAATAATATTCCGGGAATTCCTATTGAAAATTTAGATCAAGTAAAAGCAATTTCTACTCAACTAAACAGCTTGCATGCTCAACTCCAGAATGCCACAAATATCAAACAGTTTTTACAGGAGAGAAAAAAACAATTAAAAGAACAATTGGATAAATATGGGTTAGGTAGTAAATTAAAACAGGTTAACAAACAGGTCTATTATTATCAGCAACAACTAAATGAATATAAGTCCCTGATCAATGACCCCGATAAGCTGGAGAAAAAATTGTTAGGTATTATTCGTGATGTACCAGCTTTTAAAGATTTTATGTCGAAAAATAGTTTTTTGGCCCGGCTATTCCCAATGCCAAATGGTTATGGCACTAACGATGCATTGCAAGGCTTGCAGACAAGAGCCGCTATTCAACAACAACTCAGCCAGGTACTGGCAGTATCAGGATCCAACCCTCAGCAATATCTGCAACAGCAGGTACAGCAAGCACAAAGCGAAATGAATAAACTAAAGGATAAAATAAATCAACTCGGAGGTGGTAGCAGCGACATGATGATACCTGAATTTAAACCCAATAATCAAAAAACAAAATCATTCTGGAAACGAATGGAATATGGGTTAAACATTCAATCACAAAAAACGAATGCGTTGTTACCTACAACTAGTGATATCGCGCTAACTATGGGGTATAAAATCAGCAATAAAAGTACACTAGGTATAGGAGTTGGGTATAAACTTGGTTGGGGCAAAAACATCAGCAATATCAACTTGACTAGTCAAGGTGTTTCATTAAGGAGTTATGTAGATATTAAGCTTAAAGGCAGTATCTGGATTAGCGGAGGCTACGAAGGAAACTATCTGCACGAGTTCACCAAGTTAGATCAATTTAAAGACCTTAATGCCTGGCAAAGAAGCGGATTAGTTGGAGTAACCAAGAAATATAGTGTAGGTAAGAAGAAAGGAAATCTTCAGTTATTATGGGATTTTTTGAGTTACAGCCAAGTGCCGCAGTCAACAGCATTAAAATTTAGGGTTGGATATGCATTTTGAAGTTAAAATATATTTCCCTGGCGCGGTAACTCAGATTTTGGAACGACCTGGCCAGCTAATATTTTAAAGTAAGTAGACGCTAGTGCAGTAAGAATTAGTGAGCCTGCAATGAAGTCCAATTCAAAACAGCTTTTTAAAAATATCATACAAGAAAAATGAAACGATTCAAGTATTGTTTAATAGCCACTCTTTTTTATGTAAGTGGTGCGTATGCGCAGGTGGGGGCGGTAGAAAGACTACTTCCTAAAATCTTACCTGCTTCCCCAGACGCTGCTAGTTTTTCAAAGTTTGGAAATTACCAGATCAATCTTTTTACTGGATTGCCAGATATCTCTATCCCTCTGTATGAAATTAAGGTTGGTGAATTAACAGTGCCTGTGAGCATTAGTTACCATCCATCAGGAATCAAAGTTAATGACTTTGGGAGTTGGGTAGGACTCGGTTGGAACCTGAATGCAGGTGGCTCGATTTCACGTAAAGTAATGGGCTTAACGGATGAAGCAAATGATAATTACCTAAGTGGCAATACCGTGAAGCTTACCTCTAATATTGACCCATTTACAACGGATGGTTTGTATTATTTAAGCCAGGTTAGCCGTATGAACAAAGACTGCGAACCAGATATTTTCTCTTATAATATTCCAGGCAAATCAGGCAAATTTATTTTTAACCAGCAGGATAGTTTGAAACCGATTATCATGCCTTTTGAACCTATAAAAATCATCCGGAATAGCTATACGGGTGTACCCCTTCTTTTTGATATTAAAGATGAAAGAGGTGTGCTGCATAAGTTTGAAACGGGTGAGTACACAGATGCTGGTGGGGGCCAGCAGACAAGCGGCATATCTACCTGGAAGTTAACGAAATTATTTACTGCCAACGGACAGGACTCCATTTCTTTTAATTATGCCTCACGCTGGGGCCAGGTTAGCAATGATTATAGCGATAAGATTGTTGTAAATGATAATGCCAGCGGAACAGCAACATCAGATCAGGGAATTTCTTATGGGAGCTCTATTTCGGTATATGTAAATGAACTCAGAATGCAGGAAATAACTTTCCGAAATGGCAAACTGGTTTTTGAAGCATCAGTGGCAGATAGGCAAGATGCATTTTCTGGTCAGAAAAGTTTGAGTAAGGTAAAGGTTTATAGTCAGGATCCGGTTGGAGGAACGTACGCTCTTGTTAAAACTGTTCTATTTTATCAAAGCTATTTTATCAGTGCTGGTGACGGGGCTATCAGAAGTCTTCGCTTAGATTCTTTGGCCATTGCTGATAATACTGAGAGTGTTATTGAGAAATACAGGTTTTCATATAATTCGCAACTACTCCCTATAAAAACATCACGAGCAAGAGATTATTGGGGTTATTATAATGGGAAGAATAACGATATACTTATTCCCAGAACGGACATAACCTGGCAGAGTACTTCGGTAAGTTCTCCAAGTACGATTACAATAGGTAGCACAGTTGCAAACGGCCGGGATCCTGACCCTTCCTATATGCAGGCTGGTATGCTCCAGAGAATCTATTATCCTACAGGTGGGCGCACAGATTTTACCTATGAGACTAACAAGTATGATGATGGCGGTTCAGTTAAATATGCCGGGGGGCTGCGCATTAAAACGATAACAAGTCTTGATTCCATTGCCGGCAAAACGACTACAAAAAATTATACCTACGGTGTTAATGAATGTGGCTATGGAAGAAAGAATTTTATCTTGAACAATTATTTTTTCCAAGTTCAGCAATATAACCGGACTTTGGGGGTAACTGCTTGTGGTCCTTGTACGAATTCAGAAGCTGGCAAAACTCGAACCCGGACATTTGTATCTAATCCTGTTATTGAAATTGAACCCTTTGATGGTTCGCCAGTAGCTTATTCAACGGTAACAGAATATATCGGAGACTCGGTAAATGCCTTGGGCAAGACTGTATATACTTTTACGGATCATCCAGATGGATTAAATACATCAATGACCGCTAATCGGCCTATCATCACCTCTTATCACATGGATAGAGGTCAATTGAGTGTAAAAAGAGAATATAGAAGGAACTCTGACGGGACATATACAATACTTCACAGCGTAGCCCATGCATACCAAGCATTTCCTGAAAAATTTTACCCTAATGTCGGATTTGTGGCAACTAAAACACTTATTTCAAGCGATGCCAACGGTTCTGATTTATTGCTTGTACCAGAAGGCAGCGGTGGATGCAGCTCCAACCCACCTGGCTGTGGTAGCAATGACTCATATAGTTTTCAATATGCTAATTATTCCATACGTTCAACGGATAGCCGTTTAAAACAAACCAGTGATACTTTATATGATCAATTAGATCCGGCTAAATTTGTTGAAAATACCACTCAGTATTTTTATGACAATTTCAATCATCAACAAGTAACCCGAATCAAGACAACGACCAGCACGGGAGACTCTCTTTTTGTCAACAAAAAATATCCACATGATTTTTCTACAACTAGCCCCTATGGAGCTATGATATCCCGTAATATTATTAATAATGTTGTTGAAGAGAAAAAATTAAGAAGCAGCACACAACTTCTATTACAAAAAAATAATTATACTGACTGGACTAATAACAATTTTCTGATAGACTCCATTCAAATCCAGCAAGCTGGCAATCCAATAGAAACCAGGGCCAGATTTATCAATTATGATGTGAAGGGTAACATTATTGAGATGCAGAAAACCAGTGATGTTTTACAATCTGTCATCTGGGATTACAATAAAACCTATCCAATCGCAAGTGTAACTAATGCTGGTTTCGGGAGTATTGCTTATACAAGTTTTGAAGCTGACGGAACGGGTAACTGGTCGTTCACAGGATCTGCTGCGGTTAGCGATGCGACTAGCCCAACGGGTAAGAAATGCTACAATATAACAAGCACTAGTTACCTCACAAAGTCGAGCCTGAATACGGCTACTACCTATATTGTTTCCTATTGGAGCAAAAGCGGCAGCAGTAGCTATACGGTCAATGGCGGTTCAGGTACAGCTGGCCTAACCAGTAACAGTTGGACTTATTACGAACATGAAGTAACTGGTGCTTCAACCATCACTCTAACTACTAGTGGGAGCGGATATATTGATGAAGTACGCCTTTATCCAAAAGGATCTTTAATGACCACCTATTCGTTTGACCCATTGGTAGGAATGACAAGCCAAGGAGATGCAACTGGCCGAATTACAACCTATGAGTATGATGGATTCAGCAGGCCAATATTGGTAAGGGACCTAAACAAAAATATCATAAAGCAATTTGATTACCTATACCAGACGCCAAACAATACCAATGCTTTTTGGCAGACCGTATCGGGGCCAACGTGTACACAAAGCAGTGGCCAAAATACCGGCTACCAAGTAACGGTACAGCAGGATAAGAACCCAAACAGTCCTACTTATAACCAACAGCAAACCACAACTGTTTACAATACGACGGCCTGTCCGACACTTGCAAATGTGACATATTCAAATTCTACTTCTGTGAATATATATATGACTATAACCAATACAAGCACGAGTGTTGGCTATAGCTTCACATTAAACCCAGGATCATCAAACGGAACGTTAGCTGGCCAGGTTCCTATGGGAACTTACAATGTGAGTATGTCATCAAGTAACGGTACGGCCTTATATAATTATCGTTTTTATAATTATAGTTCGTCAGGAGTAAACTCCGCTAATTATTATAATGTTTCGGTATGTGCTACTTGTGCTTCAGCTTCGGTGAGTAATTATTAATTAACAATAAGCCTATTATGAATTCAATACTCTTTCTCTTATCAATTCTCGGACTTCCTTTTTTACAAGCGGAAACCAGTTTATATGAAATACAGTTTAAAAGCCTTGATAAAACTGTCATCAATATGTCTACTTATAAGGACAAGAAAGTTATCATTTTTACATTCAATGCAGTTAAGCCAGACTACAGGCAATTGCGTTCTTTAGACACCTTGTACCAGCGTCACAAAAATCATGTAGAAATAATAGCAATACCTATAGAAGAGTTTGGTAAAGCAATGCCTGATAAAAGCCTGATAAGCCTATTACGGGATACCATAAAAGTGAATTACCCGATTGCTTCAGTCAGCAAAGCACCTAAGAAGCAGGATAAAGAACACCACCTACTTTTACAATGGTTAACAAGCAAGTCTATGAACGGTCATTTTGATGAAGATGTGGAAGGTGATGGCCAAATGTTTATTATAAATGAAACGGGTATTTTGTATGCTGTAGTGAAGCAAAAAATCTCACCAACCGGAAAACTGATGATGGAAATTGTGGGTCGTAATGTAAAGGAATAGTATAGAAATATTTGAAAGAAAAAATATAAAAACGAATCTATTAAACCATCCGAAAATGGTTATCATAAAAAAAGTCGCAAGGTATATACCAGCACTATCTCTATTTGTTTTGCAGCAAGTAGTTGCGCAAACCAATACACCCAACAACGAAACAAAAGTTGCAAGCACAGGAGTTGCGGCTTATAAGCCCGCAGCTTATTCCGGCGCAACCACAATTAACTATGTCAGAACCTGGGAGCCACGCCAACCCTATTTCATAAGGGATTCCGTAACGTCGCAATATAGAACCGTTTCTGATGTGGCACGTGGCAGCCAGTATTTTGATGGCCTTGGTCGGGCACTGCAAACAGTAAACTGGAAAAGCTCCCCAGCTCTACAAGACCTTGTAATGCCATCTGTATATGATACATTCGGAAGAGAAGTATATAAATTTCTGCCCTATACTTCTACTGCTACCGATGGCCTGTTTAAGACTGATCCTTTTAATGACCAAAGTTCCTTTTACAGTGTAACCTATCCTGCCCAGCAGGCAGCGTTTACTAACGAATCAATTTATTATGGAAAATCCATTTTTGAAGCTTCTCCTCTTAACCGGCCTCTGAGAAATTTTGCACCAGGTAACAGTTGGGCGGGTACAGAAGGGGGTTCCGATAATGCCATGCAGATGCAGTACCTGGTTAATACGACAAATGATTCTGTAAGAATATGGACCATTAGCAATAATACGCTTTCCTATACTAATAACGATGTGAGCACCAACATACCAGTTACGAATTCCGTCTTTGCTGGTGGCCAGTTATATAAAACAGTAACCATAGATGAAAAAAGGAATAGTGTTATTGAGTACAAGGACAAAGAGGGTCGGGTAGTGCTTAAGAAAGTACAGATCGCCCCAACACCCGGAACTGCACATATGGGATGGCTATGTACTTATTATGTGTATGATGATTTTGGAAATTTGCGTTTTGTTTTGCCACCGCAAGCTGTTCAAATTTTGCTTGCCAGTGGTGCCTGGAATTTGGCCATAGCAGGCAATACTCTTATCAATGAACTGAGTTTCCGGTATGAATATGACAGTCGCTTCCGTATGTCGGCTAAGAAAGTACCGGGAGCGGGATGGGTATATATGATCTATGATAAAAGAGATAGGTTGGTATTTACTCAAGATGCCAATATGCGGGTAACCTATCAATGGATGTATACATTGTATGATGGATTGAATCGCCCGGTACAAACCGGAATGATGACAGATAATATCCTTCCCTCAGATCTGCAAACTTATGTGAGCAATAATTCAGGGAATTATGTCAGCAGCACAGTTACAACCAATGGAAATTATACGCCTGCCATACCTGCCAGTTTAAATTTTAGTATTAGGGAAGCGGGCAGAAC
>JAYSXR010000377.1:0-71428 GCA_043717145.1 Chitinophagaceae bacterium
CCGTCAGCTTTACCAATCCCGCTGATCCCAATACCACCGTCAACGGTTTATCAGCAGGTACCTACCTGCTTGCCTGGACCATCTCCAACACACTCTGTGCCGATTCCAAAGACACTTTGCGCATCATCGTTTATCCGCCTACCATCGCCGGCTCACTTATAGCCGATGCATTTGTTTGCATTGCCGGCAATGCCGGTAACATTCTACTTACAGGTAATACCGGTAACATTATCAGTTGGGAGTCTTCCATTGATAATGGTGCGACTTGGATTACCATCAATAATACATCCAGCAAATTGTCTTATACCAATATTATTACTACCAGCCTGTACAGGGCTTTGGTGCAAAACGGAAATTGTAATGGTGCATTTAGTAATATCGTTACAATCAATGTTGACCCTGTTTCCGTAGGCGGCAAACTAGCCCCTTTGTACGATACTGTTTGCGCAACTTCCAATACAGGCACATTACAATTAAGTGGCTTTACAGGTACGATAGACCGTTGGGAAATATCAACAGATAATGGCAATAACTGGACTTTATTGAATTATACTGATACTTCATATACCTATACGAGTATCCTTACTACCACCTGGTACCGTGTATTAATAAAAAGCGGAAGTTGCTCATCGGCTTATTCCGATACAGCAATTATTACAGTTGACCAGCCCACCATGGCAGGTGTACTCACCGGCAATGCCATAGTTTGTAATGGAATTAATAACGGCAGACTAACATTATCAGGCAAAAAGGGTAAAATTTTACATTGGGAATTTTCTACCGATAATGGCACTACATGGAATATGATGGCCGATACAGCCAGTACCCTTATTTATAATAACCTTACGGCTACAACACAATACAAGGCAGTGGTTAAAAAGGGGGCCTGTAACATAGAATATTGTAATACGGTTACTATTACTGTTATTCAGAAAGTAACGATCGCTAATGCCGGTCCCGACCAGCTCTTATGCAATGCGAATAATATCACCACCCTTGCTGCAAACATTCCGGTTTCAGGTGATGGCAGATGGAGTTTCCTATCCGGTCCTTCCTCTGTTTATTTTGTAAATGCAGCATTAGCCAACACACAGGTTAGCGGTTTAAAAACCGGCACTTACCAATTAGCCTGGACGATTTCAAATGGTATATGCGCTAATTCAATTGATACACTTATTATCAAAGTGGATAAAGTGATCCCCGATTTTAGATTGTCAAGCATTAACGATTGTGGAAAAACAACTTACCAATTTATCAATACCAGTAAATCGGTGTTTGGCATACAAAACTTAAAATGGTTCACCAATGCAGGCGATACCGCCACTACCAAAGACCTCAGTCTTGTATTTACAAGTGAGGGTAGCAAAGATATGAGCTTGGCTGTTCAAAGCAATACAGGCTGCACAGGTACTATACAAGCAAAATATAATGTACTTATTTATCAATTTCCAAAAGCCAACATCAATGCGATATCAGATGCCTGCAGTAAGCAATTATTACAGGTTTCATCAGAAGTACGTTCACAAGATTCTATTGTGTATCTCTTATGGAACCTGGGTAACGGTACAAGAATGAAAGATTCTGTGATAACTGTACAATATCTGAATGATGGTTTCTATACTGTTAAATTAACCGTAGCTACAATAAACCGTTGTTACGATTCTGCGTACAAACAAATAATGATTCATCCGATACCCGATCTTATCCTTAATAATAAACCCATAGTCTGCAGGGGTGATTCTTTAGAATTAGTAGCCACTGGTGCGTCAAGTTACATATGGACCGACAAATCAAATAAAGTTATCTGCAACGGCTGCACAAAAGCAAAAGTGATGCCTGTGAGTAATAATCAATACAAGGTGATTGGTTATAGCGACTATGGATGCAGCCAGGTAAAAACAACTGATATCCGTGTAATTCAACCTTTAAAAATGCTGGCAGTTTCTGGGGATACACTTTGTGCAGGACAATCAAAACAATTATTTGTTTCGGGTGCTTCCCATTACACCTGGTACCCCGAAACCGGATTAAGCAATAAAAATGCTGCTTCTCCCATTGCCAGTCCCCAATCCACTACTACCTATCATGTGGTCGGTAAAGATAATTTCAATTGTTTTTCGGATACAGCAGAAGTGAAAATGGTAGTAGGTTTTCCTACATCCATAAAAATTGGAAAAGATACTATCATTACAGCAGGAAGCACCTACCAGTTAAAAGCCATTGCTGAAACGCAGAACATACGCAAGTGGTACTGGAACAGCCCTGTTGAACTTTCCTGCAGAAATTGTCCGGCACCACAGGTACGGATAACAAACGATGTGAGTATTTACTGCACAGCAGTAAACATGTATGGATGTGTAAGTACCGACACTATCTCAATCAAAACATTTTGTCCCTCTGCACAATTATTTGTACCGAATGCCTTTACACCCGATGGGGATGGTATCAATGATGTTTTATTGGTACAAGGCACTGCTATTAAGTTAATAAAAAGCTTCCGGATATTCAGCCGTTGGGGTGAAGTAGTTTTTGAAAAAACAAACTTCCTGCCCGGTGATCCTGCTTATGGGTGGGATGGACGGGTTAGGGGCAAGCCGGCATCCCCTGACGTGTTTGTGTGGGTATGCGAGATCATCTGTGAAAAAGGAGTACCGGCAATCTTTAAAGGCAATGTTGCCATTTTAAAATAAGTTAATAAATATAATCATGCGAAGATCTTTACTAATCATTTTGCTGCTGACAACCGTTTTCAGCGTGCGTGTATCTAATGCGCAGGATTTTACTTTTTCGCAATTTTATGAGCAGCCATTATTGCGCAATCCGGCATTAGCGGGATTGTTTACCGGAGACCTGCGTGTATCTATGTCTTACAGGGATCAATGGGGCAGTGTTACAGTACCTTACAGGACCACCTCTCTGAGTATTGAACATAAAATACCTATCGGTAGCAAGCATGACCTGATAACGATCGCATCGCAAATGAGTGTTGATGCCGCGGGTGACATCCGGTTAAAAAGGACACAGTTCATGCCCTCTATCAGTTTCCATAAATCACTCAGTGAAGAAAACGACAGTTATTTAACTGCCGGGTTTATGGGCGGGCCTGTATCAAGTCAGTTCGATGCGACACAATTAAAAATGGGCGATCAATTTCGCGGCGGTGCTTATGACGCTTCTAACCCCAGTGCACAACCCATAACAAATACCGGCTATTCTTACTGGGACCTTAATGCAGGACTTTGTTTCAGCAGTTCATTAAAGAATAAAACGAATTTTTATATCGCCGTGGGCATGACACATATTACCGATCCTGTTATTAAATCTGTAACCGGTAATTCACCGGGAATCCTGTCGCCTAAACTAACATTTAACGCAGGCTTCAACACGCCGTCAGGTGAAAGAGGTCATGTTACAGCTTTTACAGACTATTTTTCACAAAATGGTAATACCCAGTTACTAAGTGGGGTTTTATATGGTATTGATATTATTGACTATGACAATGGCGACCCTGATATTTTATACATTGGTAGTTTCATGAGGTGGGGTGACGCATTGATACCGGTAGTAAAAATCGGGTTCAATCACATTAGCGTTGGTATAAGTTATGATATCAATATTTCAAAACTGCATGTTGTATCAAACTGGCGCGGGGGACTAGAGTTGTCCGTTGTTTACCGTGATTTTTTAAAGATCAGGAATTCTACTTTAGATAAATTGAGATGCACCCGTTTCTGATTTGTTCAATTCATTGAACGGGTGACTAAGAAGCAAAAGTTACATTACAAAATAATAGGCACCCATCTGGCAGCCGATACCAACCAATAAACCGGTATATATTTCCTTGCTGGTATGATCACTTACCAGGAAACGGCTTGTACAAATGACTCCGGCGATTAATACGGCAACGCTTATAGCAATACCCAATGGTGCACGGTAATAAAAAGCAAAAAGGATAATCGCCGCCATGGCACCACCGGCTCCTATCGCATGTAGGCTTATTTTAAAATAATTATTCAGTGTGAGGCCAAAAACAGTAGCGATAAAAATACCCATGTAGAAGAATTTTAATACCACTGGCTGGTCGGTAAAATTTCGGCTCAGGTAATACATCCACCAATAAAAAAACATGGTTATCATAAAAGGCACAATACGTTCTTTCTGGGTAGCCAAGAAAATGCTTTCACTAAATTTTAACCGCCATAGCAGAAATACCGCAAACGCCGGAAAAAAAGCTGTTAACCAGAATAAACTAAACAAGCGAAGTTTCAACTGAAATTCGGTAATACCTGCGAACTCATAGGGGAACTGAATAACTAAAAAACAGAAAATATACGTAGGAATGAATAAAGGGTGGAATACATACGAAATAATCCTGGCAGGCACGGTTAATAATAATGGGGGGTTTTTATCTAACACTATAGGTATTTCATCCATAATACATTGTTTTGTTAAGGCAAGAAGATTATTTATATTACCTCCCCCATGCTAATAATTCTGCAATATTACTTTTTTACTTTGATAAAATAAATAACTGCATTATGCTCAAGATCACTCGACACATTTACTTCTGTTCGTTTATTATCACCGTCTGTTATGATCATTAAAGCTGAATTGGGTGGGGTGAGTCCTAGGTTTTCTGCAAAGAATATCATTTCATTTTTACGTTGATCAGGTTCCAGTTTCACATAAAAACTAATAGGTTTATTCGTTTGTAAAAGTTGTTTGTATATAACCAGCTGTTTGTTATAAATAACAGAAACCGAATCATAGTCAAATACCCCATTATCATATAGTTCTATCCGAACCGAATCAGAAGTAGAATACACTTCAAATGATTTTCTTGGAGTGCGGCTGGTTATCTCCTTAATAATATCCGAGTTTTTCAGCTTTGGGGTAAGGTCCAGCAGTTCAGTTATTTTTATCGTTTTGTGTGAATTGTCAACAGCCGTACTGTAACCTGTTTTTTCATATGGTTGCAGAATAGCTATAGTGGTGTTTGTTGCAGGTAAAGGTTGTTTTTTGTTTAAACCGGGAGTTTTTTTCTTAGTAGTAAGGTCAGGTTCATCAATAACATTATTGTTTGAAACTTTCTTCTGTCGTGCGTAATCATTACTTGATTTTTTATTGTTGGCATTGCGTGCCGCATCCTTTTCCCTTATTATTTTAGCATATACAGACTCCTCTTTGCCAATATTGACGTTTATACTTTTACCCTCAATTTTATTATGAATAGGCTTCGCAGAATCGGATGCAGTTGCGCTTATACCCGGTTTCGTGACCGGTTGCATATTACCATGTTCATTTACCCCATTTTTATCCATTATCTTTTTCGCATATCCTGAGCCTGTTTTTTCATTCGTGGTAAGGTTATCTGTTCTATCGTTATTCGCAAGGGTTGATATAGTCGCAGCGTCCGGTTGTATTTGTGCAATAATATCCAGTTCTTTACCTGAAGGCCGCCATGCAGGATTTTGCTCTGTAGTTACGATCAGGTCGGAACGCCTGTTGGCTATTTGCTTTTCCTTATTATAAGAACTATCTTCTTTACAGGCAACAATAAAATGTTTCTTACCAAAAAAATCAATATTTATTCTGGATAACGTAATCCCGTTCTTGATGAGGTAGGCTTTTACCGACTCAGACCTTTTTCTTGATAGTAACACATTTACAGGCATGGAACCGATACAATCCGTAAAAGAAGCGATCAGTATATTTAATAACGGGTTATGTTCCATCATTTGTAATACAGTATTCAACTGTGCATAATCTGCTTTCCTGATTCTTGTACTGGCAAAATGATAATTTACATGCATTCTTTCTACCGTAATAGCATTAATGGAATCAAGCAAATGCTTGTTTGTTAGCTGTGGTGCTATACTTGCGTCAGGTCTGTTGCTGGTGGATTTTTCTACCAGTACGGGAAGTTTGTTTGTATCTTTTTTCAACGTATCCGTGTAAGGTAGAGGAACGGCTTTAAAAATCTCTACACAGCAGGCTGAGGCACGGTCGGAACTGAAGTAGGCCGTATCAGAATGCTTTGCTTTTGTATAATACAAATCATCTTTAACCGAATTAAACGGGAACCCCAGGTTAATTGCCGGCCCGGTCCATTGATCAGTCATAAGCCCGCCACTGATTTTATATATATCCATCCCTCCCATCCCTGTTTTACCATTAGAACTAAAATACAATACACCTGCTTCGGCATCATAAAAAGGAGAAGCCTCATCGCCGTCAGTGTTAATAAAATTTCCTGCATTAATGGCTGCTCCAATGGCATGCCCGCCAGACAACAGTATCATCCATATATCGTATTTGCCATAGCCACCAGGCCTGTCCGACACAAATAATAGATACCTTCCATCTTTTGTAATAAATGGCTGCTTGGTATTATACCCCGTCAGATTCACAGGATCAGGCATCGCAACGGGTGTGCGCCATTGCGAATCTAATGAGGGCCTTATTGAATAGAAAATACGATAGGGTGTTGGCAAAGATGTCTCTTCTTCTTTCCATCCCGTAAAATAAAGTGATAGCCCATCGGCCGATAAAGATGTGGCACCCAAATTGAGCCCATTAGCAGAAAATCCGGCAATCTTTTCAACGGCATCACTATTCATTTTTCCTGAATACAATCTTACAGGATACCTTGTTTCATTTTTTTTATCGGTCTCATGCCTCGAAGTAGTAAACCAAAAAATACTGTCGTTTATTTTTTCCAATGCAAAATTAGATCCGTCAGCAGAAACGGCAGGCTGCCATTTTGTTACAATCGCCCTTGGCGGTAATGCTTTATTGTTAATAGCAAAATTACTATTAGCGATACCCATGCGTGCTTTTTGGGCGAACGTATCCGCCACCTTATATTTTTGCAAAAAAGTAGTGAATGCTGTAATGGCATTTTCCGGTTGATCATTTGCAAGTAAACAACTGCCATACCATAATCGCGCCAACGAAAAGCGTGAATCTTGAGAGGCCAGGTATTGCTCATATTGCGGCAGCGCATCTTTATAGTGATCATATAAACGGTACGATTCTGCCAGTTGGTACATTACATAATTTCTTTCCGATTGCCTGATTTTTCCCGTATGCCTACCGGTTACGCGCTGGAAAGGATATAATAAACTGGTTATTTTTTTTATTAAAGGACTATCATACAGAATGGCTGCATAGAATTTTGCTGCGTTATAATAATCTTTCTGTTGAAAACTGGCATTAGCCCTCCGTTCAAGTTTTCTGGCAGACTGGGCATACACATAAACCGGCATACAGAATACTGCACACACTATAATTACAAAAGCAATATGCGTGTATTTATTTTTTATAATCTTGGGCATATAAACCTGGTATCGGGCGTTTTCTTTTGATTGGTAAAACTGATAGACAATTCATACCCGCCATTGGAGGAGGATACAGTTTTCAACTGCGAAATATTTATATCATAACTGAACCCAATGGTCAGTCCATTTACATGTAATCCGATATTTGGCGCGATGGCATCATGTAGTCGGTAAGTGCTGCCTACAATAAGTTCTTTCCCTTCTTCCATTTTCAGGTTGCACACCAAGCCGCCGGCCAGTTCATTGGCATTCCCCTGTTGCAGGTACAAAGCATGCGGGATCAGCTCAGCCCGGGCACCCAATTGAAACCTTATACCGCCATGCACAGAATATCTTACTGGAACCTTATTATCGTTAGCACCTGATAGAAATCGGCTGTTAGGCGCCGTTGGGTGGTACAGGCTTACCCCAATAAAGGGATTGACAGACTTTGAAGGGTTACCATCAAAATACATAAGGCCCAGACTGCCATCGAATGATGAAGCAGATTGATTGATAAATAATTCATTCGAAGGCATTGTCGGATCATATCCAATAACTGGATTAAACTGGTTGCCAAACTGCAACTTTGCAGGATCTATCCTTCTGTTTAACATGCCTATTTGAAATCCACCTATTAAAATTTTGTATTGTGTAAGATGTACCTGGTATGCGGCAGAAATATATCCACTCGTGTTATGATAGCTGCCATCACCTGTTACCTGGTTGAGAATGGTTAAGCCAAGGCCGAAATTTTTAGGTAATACAATATCCCCGCTAAGTCCCTGCGTAATCAACGGGGATGCAATACCGGGTAATTGCCGCCGGTAATTAGCCGTAACACGCCAGGAGCCATTGATGGCTCCTGTAAAAGCGGGGTTAAGCCATAACGGACAGGCATAATATTGTGTAAAATGCGCATCCACCTGGGCCCAGAGGCTATTAGAAGAAAACAGCAGACTGGTGAATGATAGTAATAAAAGTTTTCGCATGTGCATTTTTTTGGAGTTGTTTACTGTCTGGTAGCTACTACCTGATCAAACTAAACGAACCGCTTTTTGTAACCCTTTTTCCATCCTGCATTATCGCTTCCACCGCATATACATAATTACCTGCCGGTGCCTTCTTTCCATTATGCATCCCATCCCATCCTTTCGAAATATCTGTTGATATAAATAACTGGCCGCCCCATTGGTTATAAATCATCAACCGTACCGATGAGATAGCAGTGCCATACACCTGTAGTATATCATTTATACCATCACCGTTTGGCGTAAAAGCATTTGGAACATAAATACCATCCCCAAACGGGTTGAGTGTGGTGGCTTTTGCCTGCGCAGTATCGCTGGTCTGGCAAGAATAAAGGCCAATAGCTTTCACTATTATATTTCCTGTTTGATTTGGAAGAAGGCCGGTTATTAACTGGGTTAAACCCTGCACAGGGTTTACATATGTGTTACCCCTGTCCAAACTAATAAGATAAGCTGCTGCACCCGCTACCGGATCCCATTTAAACTTAAGCACTGAAAGGCCGATTGAATCAATGTGTAAAACGGGGGTGGCTAATTTTTTTCTGACTATAATTCCTGCATTGACTGTTTTGGATGCACAAATGGCCGGGTTACTCGAAGCGGTAATAAGATAAGCAACATCATTAACGATATTTTTTGGCGTATAGTAATTACCTGTATTGATAATAGCCGGGTTGCCTGAAACAGACCATGAATAGTTAATGCCTGCTTGTGGGGCATTGATAAAAAGAGTGTCAGCATCGCCGCTGCAAACAGAATCCTTTTGTATGCCTACAGTAAAAGCGTTCACGGGCACGGCAAATAAAACCTTACTGGTATCTTTTGCCGTACATACATTTTTTGTAACCCTTACAGTATACACACCATTTTGCTTAACCAAAATAGTTTGTATAGCACCGCCGGTATTCCATAGATAGGTACTGAAACCTGCACCAGCGTCTAACACAGTAGAGTCGCCACATATATTTACATTTCGTTGTAGGGCTGTCTGCATATTGGTCACTGAAATAATTATACTGTCTTTGCAAACAGAACTACCGATGGTACGTGTAACGCGGTAAATAGTTGTTTGAGATGGTTTGACGATAATGGAACCAGTGGTATCACCGGTTGACCATACAGTAGATGTAAACGATGGAGGAACAGTTGTTGAATCAGGATAATACGCCCATATACCATCGTATCTCGCCCAGATCATTCTTTTAACAGCCGGATCATAGTAGGCGTATGTATTTAATAAAGTCTTGGGCATCGCCGGCGGAATATCCCCTTCGCCCTGAAAAGCTACAAAACCACTGTCAATATTTCGCCGAAAGAAATATGTTTTATTTGTATTCGCCAGGTTTTGGTTAGTCGCATAATTTCCGGTAGGCTGGTATCCCCCAAATAAATAAAACCGCGATTTATCGTAATAGTTTGCGAAAGCTCCCTCGTATTGAATAGATGCATTATTTACCGGAAGGATTTTTTGAAAAGTATAGGTTTTCAAATCAAGCTCCCACAAATCCTTTAACCAGCAGAACATCCCGTTAGCCGTGGCCCAGGGGCTGCCAAGTGTACAGTTACCTGCCAGTTCATCCCCGGAATAATTACCCTGTCCGGAAAATAAATACAGTTTTGTACCATCAGCATTGGTGCCCGCCAGGTTTCCGCCCTTGGGAGGCATTGAATCAATAGGGGGGTTGGATTTTCTTTGCTGCCACCCTATGCCATCATTTTCAAAAATCCAGCTTTTTATTTGGTTGAACCCATAGCCACCGTATAACCCAACCTGTTGCTTAATAGGATTCCAGTATACTGATGAACCAAAACATTCCCTGTCAATCGCCCCATTGCCAATGGCTGCCCAGTTACCACCACTATCGGGTATCGCATATACCGAATCTCTTCCCACGCGCCAGCATAGCAACCGTTTATTGGTATAATCATAGGTAAATTCTGTATAATCACCCGGCCAGTTACCGGCAGGTACAGCAGTCACTTTATTATTTTTTAAATCGAACCTGATAATTATTTTATGATAGATAGAATATAAGTATTGGTTGACTTTGTCGTAACCAAACGACTTGATGTTAAATAAATTCGAGTCGATTAAACTACCGGGGATCAGTAATTTCCAAACCCCTGGCAAAAGGGTATCTTTTGCTGGAGGGGCAAGCAGGGTAAGGGTAACACTGAGTCCGGGACAAATAGTTGTATCCTTTTGACGAATGGTAGGTGAGCACCCGGAGGGTAACTGGCCGAAAGCAGTACTAGCCTGCATGGCCATAAGAATGGACAATAAAGAAATAAGATATAATTTCCTTTTCTTCACAATGGTTTTTTATAGGATATATGTATCAGCCGAACCGGTAATGAAGATATACAAAACCCCAGATACCGTAAAATCGAAACAGTATAATTTTTATACTACAATTCTTTACGTAATCTCGCTACAGGCACATTTAATTGTTCGCGGTATTTAGCTACAGTTCGCCGGGCGATATTATAGCCCTTTTCCTGCAGCATATCGGTAAGTACTTCATCGCTTAAGGGTTTGCGCTTATCTTCCGATTCGATCATATCACTCAATATTTTCTTCACTTCACGTGTACTTACTTCTTCGCCACTATCTGTACTGAGTGATTCGCTGAAAAAGAATTTCAGGCGGTAGGTACCAAACTCTGTTTGTACAAATTTACTATTGGCTACACGACTAACAGTAGAGATATCCAGGCCGGTGAGCTCTGCAATATCTTTTAATATCATCGGCCGCATGGTTGTTTCATCACCGGTAAGAAAGAATTCACGCTGGTGTTTCATAATAGCACTCATCGTACTAATCAATGTATCCTGCCTTTGCTTGATCATATCAATAAACCATTTGGCAGAGTCTATTTTTTGTTTGATGAAGAGTACAGCTTCCTTTTGTCGTTTGTCTTTTTTACTGCCTTTATCATAATCCTTCAACATATCACGATAGCCTTCGCTTATTCGAAGGTCGGGGGCATTCTTTGCATTCAGGGTCAATTCCAGTTTCCCATTATTATTAAACACAAAAAAATCAGGTACAATATAACTCTCCGCTTTATTGATCTCGCCAACATTCCCGCCCGGGCGGGGATTGAGTTTGATGATCTGGCCAATCACTTCTTTGATCTGTTCATCGGTGAGATTAAGGCTGCGCTGTATTTTTTCGTAATGCTTCTTGGTAAACTCTTCAAAATATTTACTTAATATCTGGATAGCCAATACCACACTTTTACCTTCGTTCTGCTTGCGTTTTAATTGCAGCAGTAAACATTCCTGCAGGTCACGCGCACAAATACCCGGTGGATCAAATTGCTGCACCTGATGCACAATGGCCTCAATTTCCTTTTCGTCTACCACTAAGCTCTGCCTGAAAGCAAGGTCATCCGCGATAGACGATAGTTCCCTGCGCAGGTATCCGTCATCATCCAGGCTACCCACTACCTGTTCGGCAATTTTATATCTGTGTTCATCCAGTTCCAGCATACCCAACTGGTTCAACAGCAGATCATGAAAAGTAGTTTCTACCCGAATAGGTATTACTTTCTGGTCGTCCATTTCGGGATAGTTGTCATCCTTCATTTTATAATCTGCTATTTCGCCATCATCATCCGCCACATATTCGCTGATATCTACATTCTCATATTCTTCCGCGCTGCCATCCAGGTCGGCATCATCATCAGATGCATTATCAAATTCATCCTGTATATCATCGGCATATTCATCTTCATGGCCTTCTTCATCCATTTCCAAAGCGGGGTTTTCTTCCAGTTCTTCTTTTATCCGTTCTTCTAAATTAGCCGTAGGCACCTGCAACAGTTTCATAAGCTGAATCTGCTGAGGCGATAATTTTTGTAATAATTTCTGTTGTAATGATTGGCCTAATGACATACTATTAGTAAATCCTGCTTCGGTTAATTGCCGTAAATTTACATACAAATGAAAGCAACACTCCTGTGAAACGAATTTGTTTGTTTGTGAATTTATTGCTAATAACGGCTATACCGGGTCACACGCAGCAGATAAAGCTATTAGGGATAGAGAAACAGAAAAATATGGATAGCCTGAGAAACCTCCCGATCAGGTTGGTTCCAGAAAATTATTACGTTAACAGTTTGCCATTTTTTTGCAAAAAAGAGTTACAAATAGAAAAAATCACCAAAATACCTTTTAGGATACGATTGGGCAACCTTGATTATGTAAATTCACTGGAAGGGAAGGGGCAGGATTTTAAGCAACCGGTAAAAACGATTCTTAAAAATTAATCAGACTAATTTTTCCTTCATTACATTTTATGCCTCCTGCATTTGCTTATTTAATACTTTTCTTATAACCGTCACCATCTTTTCTCCTTTTTCTTTGATTTGTGTATCTGTCCATAACAAACTAATGGCAGTAGAAATACAGCGGCCCATGATGGCATCACTGGCAGAGAAGTTGGTATTGGTAAGTTTTAGTAAAGCAGCTTTCTGTGTTTCGCTTACCGCGTTCAGTGTTACCGCATTTTTTAGGTGGTCCCATTTACTTATGTAATGCCAGTTATTTACATACCAGTAAAAATTGCCCGTCAAAATACCCTGCACTTTCATTTCTGCAATAACCATTTTGGTTAATTCTTCTGTTGGCAGGAACCACGATAAAAAACTACAGCTATCCTCACCCCCGTCAGGTATTATGCGGAAACTGATTTGAGGTATTTGTTCCAGGTAAGTACGCAGGGCCAGGTTATTCCTTTTTTGTATAGCAAGAAAAGTATCCAGTTTTCTTATCTGCGCCAATCCAACGGCCGCATGTAATTCACTGATGCGGTAATTGTAACCGATAAACGGATGAAGGTCGGCACCCCGGTCGGCACCTGTATGATCATGGCCATGGTCTGTGAAGCCATCCGATTTTGTATAGATATCCTTATTATTCGTCATTATCACACCACCTTCGGCGCAGGTAATGGTTTTTACAAAATCAAATGAGAATGTTCCGGCATCACCAATAGTGCCTAATGATTTGCCCTTGTATTTTCCCCCGATGCTCTGGCAGGCATCCTCTAATAAAATAAGTTTATGTTCAGCACATATCTGTTTCAGCGCATCAAGATCGGCCATGCTACCGCACATGTGCACGGGCATTACACATTTTGTTTTGGATGTGATAGCAGCGCGAACCGCATCGGGACTTAACGTAAGTGTTTCATCAATATCTACCAATACTGGTACAGCCCCAACACTCAACACTGCTTCAAAACTAGCCACGAAAGTGAAAGCGGGCATAATAATCTCATCCTCTGCACCAATACCCAATGCTGCCATAGCCGTAGTTAATGCGGACGTTCCGCTCGATGTAAGCTGCGCATGTTTACAACCGAATACTTCAGTAATAGCTTTTTCAAGTTCCTGTGCTTTCCAGATGCCTTTGCGCGGACCATCAAAGCCGTAGCGCATTAGGATACCTGTTTCCATCACATCATTCACTTCTTTTCTTTCCTCTTCGCCAAATAATTCGAAACCGGGCATATTTTTTAGTTTGGGGTTATCCGAAGAATCAAAGGTACAAAAGAATGATTTGCCAACTCCAAACCCAACCCCTAAACTACAAACTTTGCTACCTTTACCGCATGAATCCCACTCTTTATTATTGTTATGATGCTTATTGCGGCTGGTGTTATGGATTTAGTCCAGTGATGCGTAAAATTGCCGAGGCTAACCCCTCATTATCCATTGATGTATTGTCTGGTGGAATGATCATTGCTGAGAACCCTGTACCCATTTCAGCCACGGCAGGATATATTCAGAAAGCCTACCCTACCGTTGAGGAATATACCGGCATCAAATTCGGTGCAGATTATCTCTGGCATATTAATAATCCGGAACTGAGTGATTGGTTCCCAAATTCAGAAAAACCGGCAATTGCTTTGTGTATTTTAAAAGAATATTATCCCAAACGACAGGTTGAGTTTGCTTCAGACCTGCAATATGCTTTGCATTATGAGGGCAGGGACCTAACAGATGATGAAGCTTACCGCCATCTGCTGGAAAAATATAGCATACAGGCTGAGATTTTTTATACTAAACTGAAAAGCGAAGAGTATAAAGAACAGGCTTACTATGAGTTTCAATTGTGCAAACAGTTGCAGGTAACGGGTTATCCATGTGTATTATTACAGGTAGGCGACAGTAAATTTCATTTATTGGCCCGGGGATTTACGGATTATGATACACTGGCAGCGCGTTTGGAAGCTGCGTTGAAAGAAAATTAATACTTGCATAAAATAACAATAGTGCCACATCAAACCGATACAGCACTATTGTTATTTTATAAAAAGCTTAAAACAATCTTTCATTCGGCGGGCGTATACCCTGTAAGCGTATATAAATGGTGCACTGTCCACGATGATGCGTCTGGTGTTCAAAAGCTTTCATCAGCCACGCAAACCTGAATTGGTTCCTTACGTATTCAGTAAGTTTGGCCGCATCCATATTTTTAATGCCATTAATAGCGAAATCATAACTGGCATTTACATAATAAGAAACAGAATCCTTATTTTGTGCCCCGGCTGATTTTTCCATGTTGAACCCTGAAAATATCCTTGTGCCACCGGTTCCGAGGGAAACCAATGAAATATTGCCCGCAGCGAGATGCAGCATTTGTTCCGCAAAACTTCTGATACTGTCTACGGCACGTGCCCCGTATTTTTCAACTGGCATAGTAGCCAGGTATTCATCAGTATACGATTTTGCCCTTTCCCAGTCTTTTATGAATTGTGCTTTGATAGTATCTGCTGACATCATTTGCGCATTGGCAGATACAGCACCCATACCTAATACAATAGTCAGTAAAAGAGAAGCCATTTTTTTCATTGTGTTAGTTTTAATTAATTTGTTTTGAAAAGAAATTCTAAGGTTGTGGTACGGCATGTAAAGCAATGCGGTTGCCTTCTGTATCAATGAAAACACCCAAATATCCATAGTTCGGTGATATCTTCATTTTAGAAACCAGTATCTTGCCACCCGCGGCTACTGCATTATTCAAAACAAGTTAAACATCGGGGTTTGCGGAGCAGGGTATTATTGAAAGCTGTTGTGCAAGCCCGAAGGTAAAAAGACCGACAAAAAATAAAGAGAGAGCATTTTTTACCATCTTGTTTAATTTAAATATAATGTATAACAAATAAGATGCATTTTTCAGTCAAGATGGATGAACCGTCTCCAAATACTGCGAAATCCTGGTTTTTACAATGGAGAGCTTCAATAGCAAGCAGGCGGCACCCTTTCTCGCCTTTTTCGACCGGAATAATTTAAAAGCAGCTTTTCACAGGCATTGAGCAGGATAGAAAAAGCAGAATCGTTAAATAACAGTTTTTAATCGGGTAATCTTGGACAGTTTTCTTTATTTTTCCCCTTACTTTGCAGCCTTAATAATTGAAATATGGAGTATAGCAAATTAATATCGGTAACCGGCCTTAACGGCTTATTTGAATTGGTAGGCAGCAAAACAGACGGTGCCATTGTAAAATCGCTTGAGGATCAGACCACCAAATTCGTGAGCAGCCGTGTCCACAACTTTTCACACCTGGAAAGTATTGAAGTATATACTGTTCGTGATAATGTAAACCTGGTTGATGTTTTTCAAGCTATGGTCAAAAGTAAAGAAACGCTGCCTTCCGATAAAGATGCTGCAGCCGTAAAAGCCTATTTTCAGAAAGTATATCCAGATATGGATTTTACACGGGTATATGCTAGCGATATGAAAAAAATGATTAAATGGTTCAGTGTTATCAAAGAAAATAATATAGACCCAAAGCTGAGTGAAGAAGCTGAGGAAGAAACCGAAGAACAGGCATAGCACAGCTAAATAAATCGTGCAATAAGGCTGGCCATTGAAAGTGACCCAGCCTTTTTCTTTTTTGGAGTACCTTGTTTAAGTTCGTCACGATGTATAACTCTCGTTTGATGCTTCACGGCTCACACTTTTCCAACACACCCTCAATAACGTATAATTACTAACTTGTGCTCTACAAGTTTTTTATATGAAAATAAAATGGTTATCCTTATTTACCGTCCTGGTACTTTCTTTCGGTTTATCACTATCAGTTAACGCGCAGAAGTTTTATGAAAAAACGCCTGCGGCGGAACGTTGGGTAAAAAAGAAGTTTAGAAAACTAAGCAAAGAGGAACGTATTGCACAGTTAATGATAATCCGCGCCCACAGTAACCTGGGGGCCGAGCATGTGGCAGAAGTAACAGAACTCATTAAAAAATATAATGTAGGCGGATTGTGCTTTTTTCAGGGTGGGCCGGTAAGGCAAGCTTTACTCACCAACATGTACCAGTCAATAGCAAAAACACCTTTACTAATTTCAATAGACGGTGAATGGGGACTTGGCATGCGTTTAGACAGTGTCATCAATTATCCCCGCCAGCTAATGATGGGTGCCACGCCCGATGCAACACTAATTTATGAATTTGGTAAAGCAGTAGGGGAACAATGTAAACGCATGGGTATTCAGGTAAACTATGCCCCCGATATTGATGTAAATAATAATCCAATGAACCCTGTCATCAACGACCGGAGTTTTGGTGAAGACAAATATAAAGTAGCTCTCTACGGGGTACAATATATGAAAGGGATGCAGGATGTAGGTATTATGGCTACAGCAAAACATTTCCCCGGTCATGGCGATGTTTCGGTTGATTCGCATAAAGATCTTCCCGTAATTACTAAAACACGTGCACAATTAGATGATCTTGAACTGTATCCATTTCGTGAACTGATTAAAGCCGGTGTGGGCAGTATCATGACGGCACATCTCTCCATCCCAGCTATTGATACAACAACCAATTTGCCCAGTTCATTATCTTATAGAAATGTAACCGGTATTTTACGAAATGATCTTGGCTTCCAGGGTATTTCTTTTACGGATGCATTAGAGATGCAGGGGGTAGCCAAATATTTTCCGAAAGGGGATGCATCTGTTATGTCGCTTATTGCAGGTAATGATATGTTATGCCTGCCGGGAGATATTGCCGGAAGTATTGCAAAAGTAAAGGAAGCCATAAAAGAAGGACGACTTAGCTGGGATGATATCAATGCCAAAGTAAAAAAAGTATTATTGGCAAAATATCACCTGGGATTGGATAAAATTGAACCCATACAAACAGAAGGGTTGCTTAACGATCTTAATGCCAAAACCAACCGCATAAAAACAATACTCAGTGCCAATGCATTATCCTTATTACGTAAACAGAATGAAACGATTTTTCCGATTAGCAAAGGAAAGAAAGTAGCGTATGTATCTATCGGTGCACCTGCCGAAAATATCATTACAATAAAACTAAGAAAAGAATACAATGCAGATATTTACCTCTTTGGCAGTAAAACCGAAATCGGAAAACAATTAATGGATGATAAAACCAGTGTGGTAACTGTTGAAAAAAGTGATAGTGCCGGTGCGTTACAATTAATCAATACCATCAAACAGAACAACTATGACGCAGTTATCGTGGGCCTGCATAATTTTAGTCGTAGGCCGGCGAATAATTTCGGGTTAAGCAATGCTTCTGTGTATTTGTTAAACGGTTTACAGCAACCACAAACCATCAGTCTGATTTTTGGTAATCCTTATGCGATAAAGAATATTGCGAATGCCCCAAACCTTATTGCCTGTTATGAGGACGATGACATAACACAAGAAGCGGCAGTGGCTTTATTACAGGGAACCTTGCAGGCAAAAGGAACTTTGCCCGTAACCGTATCCGAAAACCTGAAGTTTGGTGATGGGATTGTATATAATAGTTATTTCCCTTCAGCCCAACCGGCATCCGTTGGTTTGAATGCTGAGGCATTACAAAAAATTGATGCCATTGCCAATGATGCCATTGATAAAGGGGCCACTCCGGGTTGTGTGGTGCTGGTAGCAAAAGAAGGTAAGATTGCGTACCACAAAGCATTTGGTTATACGAATTTTGATAAGAAAGAACCTGTTACCGCAGATATGGTGTATGACCTTGCATCTGTTACCAAAACTTCTGCTACCACCGTTTCTATTATGAAGCTGTATGAAGAAGGTAAAATTGACCTGAATAAAACCCTTGGGGATTATTTGCCTTGGGTAAAAGGGTCGGACAAGGCACCTTTGAAGCTCACGGATATTTTGTTACACCAGGCGGGCCTGAATCCATTCATTCCCTTTTACAGGGAAGTAATTGATACAGCTACCGGAAACCCATTGCCAAAATATTTTTCCACTGCTGAAGACCCCCAGCATGGATACCGTGTTGCGGAAGATTTGTATTTACGTAACGATTGGGAAGACACATTATACAAACGCATCCTGCAAAGCAAACTTACCGCTCCAGATAAATATGTTTACAGTGATAACGATTTTATTTTTCTAGGAAAAGTGGTAGAAGCGGTTAGCGGCAAACCTTTAAATGACTATGCGCGGGAAACATTTTATATACCCCTGCACATGACCACCACTACTTTCAGGCCCAGGGAATTGATGCCTGTTGACAGGATCGTTCCAACGGAAGAAGAAAAACATTTTCGCCAACAACTCATTCGCGGCGATGTACATGATGAAGGCTCTGCCATGTTTGGCGGTGTTGCCGGCCACGCAGGGCTTTTCAGTAATGCATATGACCTGGCCCAGCTTTACCAACTATTATTAAACGGGGGGGAATTAAACGGCATTCGCTTATTGCAAAAAACAACAATCGATAAGTTTACTGCTTACAATAGCAACATAAGCCGTCGTGGATTGGGCTTTGACAAACCTGAAAAAGACAATGCCGCCCGGAAAGATCCCTATCCATCCCTCAGTGTATCGCCTGAAACCTATGGTCACACTGGTTTTACGGGTATCGGGGTTTGGGTAGATCCTAAGTACCACCTGGTGTATATTTTCCTGTCTAACAGGGTCACCCCAACACGCAATAACAATAAGTTAAGCCAGTTAAACGTGCGCCCAAACATCCAGGAAACCATCTATCAGGCTATTACCAAGTAACATCAATAAGAATCAAAAAATCAGGTACAAAGTTTACCTTAGTGTCACCTTAATTATTAATCTATTTTTTATGAAGCAGATGGTCCGTTATTCCTTTTTATTGTTGTTCACAGCAGCTACCGTAGCATCCTGTAAAAACAATTCGTCCAAAGAAGCCAAATTCATCCCTAAAGATGCAAGCTTCGTGGTAGTAGTTGATCCGCAACAAATGCAGGATAAACTATTGAAAGGCGGAATCAGTATTGACACGCTGATCAGTAAAATATTTAAAAATGATCCTTCGGATGTAAAAGCTAAAGCGAAGGTCAATGGTATAAGGGACAGTGCAGGTATGAACTGGGGTGAAAAGATTTTTCTTTTCATGGTACAAAAAACAAATGCCGATAACAGCCAGTCCAATACATTTAGTGTGATGGGAGGAATAACGGATGCCGCTAAGCTGGAATTTTTTCTAAAAAAACAGGATGAACTGAAAGGTAAGGAGATTAAAAAGGAAAAAGACTATAGTTATCTGGTTACAGGCGATGGCTCCATGTTGGCATGGAACGATAAACAGCTGATCGCAACCATGTACACCCATGCGTTAAAACCTTTTTATGATACGGTGGCGATGATTTTCAAAAAGCCTGTCGCTGGGAACACGGAAGCGGAAATGAAACAACAGGTAAATCAGTATTTCATACAGAAAGAAAGTGAGTCATTGGCGAGTGTAGATATTTTTACCCATATGTTTAAGGAAAAAGCTGATGGATATGCGTTCACAAACGCCAACAGTGCATTGGCATCACTAAGTATGATGCCATTACAAATTCCTAAGCTTGAAGAATTGATTAAAGATAATTATTCCGCTTCTACCTTAAGTTTTGAAGAAGGAAAGGTTATTGCCAAAACCACCAGTTATACCAATCCGGTATTAAGCAATGTATTAAAGCAATATGCAGGGCCAACAGTAAACTTATCAATGATAGAGAATTATCCGTCACAGAACATCAATGGTGTCATGCTTGCCTCTTTTAACCCTGAGATTTTTGGCGGCATATTAAAGCAATTAGAAGTGGAAGGATTGGTGAATAATTTTTTACAGAAAACAGGCCTAAGCAGCCAGGACATTTATAAATCATTCAAAGGAGATATTGCGGTAGTTGTATCCGACCTTGGCATAAATGAACCGGAACCCCAATCCAAGACAGATGAAAAAAGCATGATGCGAAAAAAGCCATTCGGCAAAATGATCTTTAATGCCACGGTTGGCGACAAAGCCGGTTTTACGAAGCTAATGGACAAAGCAGTAGAACAGGGCGTATTAATAAAACAAAATAACATTTATAAAGCCAGCGGTTCTTTTGCAATGATGGGGCTATTTGTTAGGGCTGATGAAAAGAATTTTATTATTGCAAGTGATTCTGTTACTTACACACAATACATGGCTACAACCAATAAAGCTGTTATTAATAAAGAAGCTTTGGATCGTTTCAAAGGAAAATCCACCGTATTCTATTTTGATATTGCCAATACATTAAATGGTTTTATGAAAGACTCAACTGGCAACTATAATCATTCGTTAAGAACGGCCAAAGAAACTTTTAAGGACGTTATAGCCAGCTCCGATAATTTCGATGGGAAAAGTATCAAGGCTTCTTTCGAAATAAGGATGCAAAATGAGAAGCAAAACAGCCTAATAACTTTAACCAGCTTGTTCACAGATATTGCTGTTGATATGCGCGTACAGGCGAAGAGGGAAAAAGAAATGGAAGAAAAATTATTCCCCGGCGGCGTTCCGGCTATCATCCGTACCAACTGATACACACCAGCTTCTTTAATGAAAAATCCTGCTCTTGCAGGATTTTTCATTAAAGATTCATACTATTTTCGGTAATAGAAATCTGGGCATATGACTATCGAGCTGAATCAATTAATGCCAATACCGCTAAAAGACAGGCTCCAGCAAAGAGGTTCCGATGTATGGAATACGTCTGTGGTGTTAAACCAGGGCGAGTTCATAAAGATTAAAGCACCCAGTGGAACAGGGAAAACAACTTTGGTACATATTATCTATAAGTTGCGCCACGATTATGATGGGCGGGTAATTTTTGACAATAAAGTAACTGCGGATCTACAGGAAGATGCATTGGCAGAAATACGTCAGAAAAAAATAAGTATTGTTTTTCAGGACCTGCGCCTATTTTCCAATCTTACGGGAAGGGAAAATATAGAACTCAAACGGGTTTTACAAACCCCATTTTATACTACAGACATTATTGATGATATGGCAAATACTTTGGGTGTAAGTCATGTATTGCAACAAAAAGCGGGCCTATGCAGTTATGGCGAGCAGCAGCGTATTGCCATCATCCGCGCATTAATACAACCTTTCTCATGGCTCATTATGGATGAACCTTTTAGCCATCTTGATAAAGCCAATACAAAAAAAGCTGCGGCCTTAATAGAAACAGAGTGCATAAAAAGGAATGCAGGTTTTATTATTACTGATTTAGATGATGATGCGAATTTTATTTACACGAAAGAATACATATTATAAAACAACCTCTATCAAATGGATGGATTGGATATATTGTTAAAAAAAATTATTCGCTCCGGTGCCGGGCGAAAACGGTTTTTTATGGCTGTAACCGGCTTGTCTGTAGCCATGTTATTAATTCTGGCTGCAGTACAAATTCAGGCTAACTATAATGATCTTTTACACAGCAAAAGCAACCAGGATAGTATTGCTAATTTTTTAGTGCTTAATAAAATAATAAACGACAGGAATCTTGGCGCAACCGCTTTAACTGATAATGACATCAATGATCTCAAAAAACAGGTTTTTGTAGAGTCTGTAGGCCTTTTAACACCCAGCCGGTTCAAAGCTTCCATTCAAAGTGCCAGTGATCGTTTCCCCTTTTTTACAGATATCGCTTTCGAAAGTGTGCCGAATGATTTTATTGATGTAACCAGTAAAGACTGGAAGTGGGATGAGAATGCGCGTTTTGTGCCAATAATCGCGCCGAATATGTTTCTGGATTTTTACAATTTTCAATTCTCTTTTTCGCAAAATCTGCCCCAGCTTACACACGATGTAGTAAAGATGATCGTGTTTAAACTAAATATGTATAGCCCTACCGGGCTTGTAAGTTTCAATGGCCGGGTAGTGGGTTTTAGCGACCGGATATCTTCCCTATTGGTGCCGCAGGAGTTTATGAATTTTGGCAACACACAGTTTGGCAAAAATCAGGATATTAAACCCTCACGGGTTATTATCCGGACAATAGATCCGGGTAATCCTGCATTGGTAAACTACCTTAAAGAAAAAGGTCTGACTACGGATGCTGATAAAACAAGGTTCAGTAGGTACAGGCAGATAGTTGATGTTGTAGTGAAAATTTCATGGATAACCGGAGCCGTTATGCTTGTTTTTGCCATGTTAATTTTTACCTTATTCATTCAGTTAACCATTGCATCCTGCAAAGAAGAAATTTTTTTATTGATTACATTGGGGGCTTCTCCGAAACAGCTTCAACGGTTTTTAATGCGCCAGTTTTTCCCTATAAATATTTTGATTATTTCGGCCTCGCTATTAATAATTGCTGTCATACAATATTATATTTATAACAGCTTGGTTAAGCAAAATATCTCTGTTGACCCATTCCCTTCCTATATGACCTTGTTAACTGCTATCGGGGTTCTTATTATCATTTGGCAGGTAAATAGGGGCTCAATGCGCAAGTATATATCCTTACCGGGTAAAAATTGAAATGCCTTATAGCAAAAAACAAGTTCCCGGGAACGTTAATAAATGTAAAAATCACTAAGCAGATTGGGGTATAAAATGTTGGGATTACCCATATTACAGGTTAGAAATCGTTATAAATCTGCCGTTTTTTGCAGAAACTAAAGTATTTGATACACAAGGCCTGTGTTATAAACACCGTTTTTTTACGGTGTTTTAACGGTAAAATTCACGTTAAAAACACCGTTTTTTTTTAACTAATTATACCTATTCAATTGATAATCAATAATAAATTGATGCTTGTAATTGAAAGCGTTAAATAAATTGCCAAATAAAATTAAAGAAGCATTAACTTGCACCCAAGCCAAACTAGGTACAAATACGTTTGACCTGTAAAGGTTTTATTAAAAATTAAGCTTATGAAAAAGTTTTCGCTCGTTATCAGTCCGGCACTTCTTGTGCTGTTTATTGCCTTTCTTTTTATGGCATGTCAAAAAGAACAAAGTCCGGTTGCAACCGATACACCTTCCGGTTCTGAATCTGCCATTTTAAATGGTGGTGCTTCAAACGGGCCGTTTGAAGGTTCGATCAACAGTTTATACGCAGCATCCCTGCAAAACAACTTTGCTAAGAAATATGACGATGATAATCAGACGCTGAGAGTAGCTTTTTCCGCGAAAGATTTATTGGCTTTTATCTCTTCTTTACAAAAGAAATATCAATCCGACATTATTTACGTGAATTTTGGCGTATATGGTAAAGGGGCTATTGCTCCCAGCCCGAAAGATGATGGCCGGATGACTGTATTTTTTACGGGCAATAATTTACCTAAATCATCTGTAAATGCTCCAAAAGGAAATGGGCTAGATCCCAGTACTGATGATTATTTGAACCATGGCAGTATTTACCCATAAATATGCATTTTGGTATTTATCTTTTTTTTCAAATATTTAGTTTCCTAGTAGCTTTGTATAGTTATAGACAAAAACGGGATAAAATGCTATTGTATTTTATCCCGTTTTTATTTTTAACCGTTGTCATTGAACTTATTGGAACATGGCATCTTTCCAAAGGCCTTAGAAATTATTGGATGTTTAACGTTTTTACGACTTTGGAGTTTTTATTTTACACATTTCTTTTTTATTTATATTTTAAGAAAAATGTGTTTAAAAAAATTGTGTTATACTTTATGCCATTATTTACATTAATGGTACTACTTAATATATTTTTTATTCAAGGATTCAACAAGACTTTCAATACATACACTTTTTTATTAGGCTCTTTTTTTATTGTTATTTTTTGCTGCTGTTATTTTTATGAATCTGTTTTACCAGATAAAATTGATCAACAATTATCAAAACAACCTTTTTTTTGGATTTGTAGTGGTCTTTTAATTTTTTATCTCGGATCGGTTATTATAAATGCGCTATTTGAGTATTTGCGTAATAATGACTTACAGGCAGAAGGTATCAGAATTTACGGTATTATCAATAATTCTTTAAACATACTTTTATACAGTTCATTCTGTATTGCTTTTTTCTTATGCCGAAACAACAAGAAGACATACTCATTACAATCGTAGTTGCTTCGGTTTTTTTTATACTAATCGGCAGCTTCCTGTTACTGATTGTATTTGTTTTTCTGCGAAGGCAGCGGAAAAATAAAGAAGAGAAAGAAGAGATGAGAAACCGCTTCGAACAAACCTTACTTAAAACACAACTGGAAATACAGGAACAGGCATTTGCTTATATCAGCCAGGAAATTCATGATAATATCGGACAGATATTGAGCCTGGTTCGCCTTAATCTTAATACATTCGGCAGTACCGTAACGGAAGCGTCTATCAGTCAGACAGATGATTTATTGGGTAAAGCCATCAAAGACCTTCGCGACTTAAGTCATAACCTACAGAATAACCGCATTCACGATATTGGTATTATAGAATCTATCAGGCAATTATTACTCTCACTTGAAAAAACCGGTCGTTACACAACGAGTTTTCAGACTTCTGATAATTTTCATATACTTGATCCCAATACTGATATTATTCTTTACAGAATGATCCAGGAAATTATTAACAACATTATCAAACATGCTTCAGCCAGTAAAATTGATGTTCACATAAGCAACCACGAAGATCTAATCACTATTCGTATCAGTGATAATGGTATTGGATTTAATACCACCTTGTTAGAAAAAGGCCGCACCGGCATTGGGTTACAAAATATCGCTAACCGGGCTAAAATGGTTAATGGTACTATTGACATAAAAAGCGAACAGGGTAACGGAACAATCATAACTTTATACATCAAACCCAAATCTCCATTACTATGACATTTGTTGCGTTAGTTGATGATCATGAATTACTACGAACAGGTCTTGTAGCTATCATCAATTCATTTGAGGGTTTTAAAGTTGTTATGGAGGCGAATAATGGGAAACAATTTATTGAAAAAGTAAAATCAAAAACGCCACCAGATATTGTTTTATTGGATATTACCATGCCCGTTATGGATGGATATGAAACGTCCAGCTGGATTAAGGCCAATTTGCCACAAACCAAAGTGCTCGTGCTAAGCATGCTGGAAAATGATACCGCAATTATACGAATGTTAAAAAATGGGGCCCGTGGCTATATCCTTAAAGATAGTAAACCCAAAATTTTTAAGGAAGCGCTCGATAATATCCGTGATAGTGGTTATTTTATTAATGAGTTAGTGAGTAACAAACTCATGCACTACATTAATCACGAGGAGGTTTTTGATACCGATACTTTTGCATTAAATACACTGACTGAAAACGAGGTGACTTTTCTGAAATGGATCTGTACTGAAAAAACATATAAGGAAATTGCCGACGAAATGTGCCTAAGTCCCCGCACTATTGATACGTACAGGGATAATCTTTTCAAAAAACTGGATGTCAAAACGAGGGTTGGGTTAGCTATTTTTGCTATCAAGAACAGCATTGTTACTATTTAATATTCCGGCAAGCAATGCATTAATTCTACAAATTACAGGGCATGCTTTATTTTGTTGTTTATTTGATAACTCTTTTCTCAAAGCATCCACTTATCAGTTCAAAAGTCAACCTGCCAAATGCGATAAAAAAAACTGTTTTTTTATCGTTATTACCCCTTTTCATTTTCCGCTTTACATCTCTTGCGCAAAATCCTATTCCTCCAATCGGGCAATGGAGGGAACACCTAAATTATCAAAACACAATACAGGTTGTAAAAGGCAATCAGTTATACTGCGCTACAAATACCAATCTTTTCGCAATTGACGCTAATAATGAGTTTGAAAGATTTAGTAAAGTCACCGGATTGAATGATATCGGAGTACAATGTATTGGATGGGATGCGTTAACCCAACAGATAGTGGTTGCTTATCAAAATAGTAACCTGGATATTTTAAAGGGCCTCAGTGTAAAAAATATCGGTGACATCAAAAGAAGCACTATTGCAGGGAATAAAACGATCTACGATATATATTGCAAGGATGGGTTAGCTTATCTGTCCAGTGGCTTAGGCGTAATTGTTGTAAACCTTTCCAAATACGAGATCAAAGACACTTGGTTTATTGGTAATAACGGATCCCATGTTAAAATAAACGGGTTCACAAGTGATGGTTCTTTGTTTTATGCAGCTACTTCAGAAGGCTTAAAAAGCATTTCAATTAATTCTCCTAATATTTCAAACTATGCTTTCTGGCAAAATATAAGCAGCCAAACCGGTTTACTTGACGGAAGCATCAATAATATTGTAACAACCAATAATAAAGTCATTGCACAAAAAGGCGATTCTCTATACATTCTTAATGGCAGCAACTGGATTCCGTTATACGCAGATATAGCGTGGTCGGTGGTGAAAATTACTGCCTCAGAAAATAAATTATTGGTTTGCCAGCGCACGCTAACGGGTAATGCGAGGGTTATTGTTCTTACTACAACTGGTATTATTGAAAAAATAATTTCACAAAGCGGGGTGATTTCTTTTCCAAGGTCTGCTATCCTGAATAATGGCATTCCCTGGGTAGCCGATCAGTTTGGGGGCCTGTCAAAATTTGGAGCAGGTGTTGAACGCTTCATACCTAATGGGCCGCCCGGAACTGCCAGTGGCGATATAGCAATACAAAATGGTATACTCTATGCTGCTGCCGGTAGCGTAAACAGTGCCTGGAACTATCAATATAACAGAGATGGTGTTTATATTTATCAACTCGATCAATGGAACTATAAGAGTTTTTTTAATGTACCGGCTCTTGATTCGGTACTGGATTTTATTACAGTAGTTGTAGATCCATTGGATGCCAGTTTTTGGGCAGGGAGTTATGGAGGAGGATTGGTAAACTTCAAAGGTGCTTCACCACCTATTATCTTTAAAAAAAATAATAGCACATTACAAGCGGCAATTGGCAACCCAACAAGTTACCGGGTAAGTGGCCTTGCATTTGATCAAAACAATAATTTATGGATCAGTAATTACGGTGCCCCTCAAAACCTGCAGGTTCGTAAAACAGATAATACCTGGAAAGCCTTTACAATTCCTTTTACGCACCTGGAAAATGCGGTTAGCCAGATAGTAGTGGATGATATCAATCAATTATGGATTGTGAGCCCGAAAGACAATGGGGTGTTTTGTTATAATTATGGCCAAAGTATTGATAATATCGCCGATGATAAATGGAAGTTCTACCGGCAGGGAGCCGGGAATGGGAACCTTCCAGGCAATAATGTTTTATGTTTATTAAAAGAAAGAAATGGTTTTATCTGGGTGGGTACTGACAGGGGGATTGGCATTATCCGTTGTATCTCAGATGTATTCAGTCCCCAAAGCTGCGATGCAACTTTGCCAATTGTTCAACAGGATAGGTTTGCGGGCTTATTATTTAAAGATGAAATAGTACAGTGCATGGCGGCAGACGGGGCTAACCGAAAATGGATCGGCACTAAAAATGGTGTATGGCTTATCTCTCCGGATGGCGATAAAATTATATATCGTTTTACGGAAGAGAACAGCCCCCTATTGAGCAATGATATAAAACGAATCGCTGTTGATCCGGCTACAGGCGAAGTATTCATTTCTACTTTGAAAGGTATTTGCAGTTTTCGAAGCACTGCTACTGAGGGTGGTTCATCCAATGAAAATGTATTGGTTTTTCCAAACCCGGTTCCACCCGGGTATAACGGCACTATTGCCATTCGCGGATTGATTGAAAATGCGATAGTAAAAATTACCGAATTAAACGGGAAACTGGTATTTCAAACCAGGGCCCTCGGTGGGCAGGCTGTTTGGAACGGGCGTAACTATAATGGCTCCAAAATTGCCAGTGGTATTTATCTTGTAATAATCCGTGATAATACAGGTGCTGAAAAAATAGTTACGAAAGTTATCATCACTACGGGGAGATAATTAATCACCATCTTTCTCCACTTTTTTTACCGGTTTAAAGAATGCGGCACGTTTAGGGCCTGGGAAAGGTATTTTATCGCCCTTGATCCCATGCCAAAGCACCCGGTTAAATTCAAGATCCGGAACTGCATCTTCTTTTGCAAGGTTAAATTTTTCTGAACGTTGTTGCCATTCGTTCATCGCTGTATTCTTATCCATAAGATTTACGTTCGCATTTCTTGCCATAAATCCTGCAGGATTAAATTTATTGGTAAAGCAACGCCACATGGGTTGTGCAGCAGCATCATATTGACTCATAGGAGGTATACCCAGTATCAGTTCGATCGTACGAAGCATGGAAGAGGTTGAGTACATGGTATGATCAACAAAACTACGTTTTACAAAGCCCCCGGCAACATACGCAGTGCTGCGGTGTGCATCCACATGATCTGCGCCATTTTGCGCGTCATCCTCAATAATAAATATGGCAGTTTCCTTCCAGATCGGACTCTTGCTAAGGTATTCTACAAACAGACCCACGGCCAAATCATTATCTGCCACATGTGCATAAGGCGTTGGTCTTCCTTTACGCAACCCTTCGGTGTGATCTGCACCAAGCCTCACACTATTAAATCGTGGAACGGCATTAACAGATATTAGAGAATCAAATTCTTTTTTCCATTGGTAAAAGCGTGTGGTATCTTTTACTTTTAAATCCCATCCAGTAAAATAAGGACACACATGATTTTTCAAAACCGGAATATTAGGCTTATAGTTGTCTGCAAATTCCCCATATGTTCTGTAGCTCACTCCCGCACGTTTGCAATGATCCCAAATAAACCCTCCTTTGTTATTGGCTACAGCACGATTGCCTTCGGCATCGTAACCCCCACCTCTTCCACCATAACTGGTTACCCAGTTCTTCTCTAAAAAATCCGTCGCATATGCACCTGTGCTCCAGTTGTGCCCATCCGCACTAACTTCTCCGTCTACATAAAAATTATCAAGTAATACAAACTCTTTGGTAAGTGCATGTTGATTAGGTGTTACATTCTCCCCAAACAATACCAGTCGTGGGTCGCCATTGCCTTCTTTTACATCACCTAATATCTGATCGTACGTCCTGTTTTCCTTGATCACATAGAATACATATTTAATAGGGCCCTGTTCACCTACTTTCCGTGGAATGGGGTTATCAACTTCGCCTTCTGCCATCAATTCCTTTGCATTATTGTATGGTGTGTTTCGATAAACAGCTTGCGAATAAACGCTCAGTTGCTCTTCGGTAGGTTCATCAATAATACTCATGGTTCCCTTAAACAGGCCACCAATATATTGTACGTCTTTCGGTTTCGCTGGATCACCCTGTTGGTACACAACATCCTGCATTTTTGCGAATGGATTAGGTCCATAAAAATTTGCCATCGAAGAAAAACCTTTGCCGTTAGAGGTAAATATTTTATTGCCGATCACTTTTACATTCGTTGGATACCATCCAACGGGTATAAAACCTTTGCTAGTACTCTGCCCGGGCTGCGATACATCAAATACAGATAGGCAATTATTGTCTGCATTTGCGATGTAAAGTTTTTTCTCATCACTATTTAATGCAAGGCCATTAGTAGTAGAGCCGTTCGGTGCATCCGGGTAAAGTGCAACATTGAGTGTTTCTATTACTTTTCGTTGCGACACATTAATAACAGATACTGAATTATCATTTGAGTTGGCTACAAACAGGTACTTACCATTTTTCGATAAACACAATTCGTTGGGGTTATCGCCAACCAGTATTTCTGTTGTAATATTTCCTTTCTGTGTGTCAAAGACATATACTTTATCACATCCCCAGCAACTGATATACAGTTCCTTTTTATCGGGTGATAGTAGGCAGGCATAGGCTTCTCCACCTAATGAGAATTGTTTTATTGTTTTTTTTATTTTTAGGTCAACCAGGTAAAGTGAATTATTGTCTTTGGTAATAACATAGAGTATTTGCTTATTATCATCCACTGCAATACCCGTAGGGGAAATTTTGTTGGGCCATTTTTTTCCAAGGCTGATGCTGTCTTTTACTACTAATTTTTTATTTTGAATGGCATATTCTATTATCCAGTTATCATTGCCTCCTGAGGCATATAATTTTTTTTCATCTGCACTGAATTGCAATCCATACCAGCTTTTGGGAATGATAACGTTATCAAGAACCGTTTCTGTTGCAGGATCTATTAACTGGATACTTTGTACACTCTGCCCGTTATTGGTAACCGCCATTAATTTGTTGGATTTGCTGACGGCAATATTCAAAGGCAGGTCGCCTAAAGGGAAACTTCGGCCGATAGGTGTTAAAGCCCAGCCATTGGGAAGCATTACTTTTTTTGATTCAACCTGTTGTATTGTTTGAGTGGAGCCAATGACAGAAAAAAGAAGACAAGCTGCAATAAATACGATTTTCATATTAACTGGTTTGATCAAGGGTTTAAAGATACTGACCTTAAAGCTGAAAAGGAAGTGGCAACAATAATTTAATAAGGTACTGAATCAACCTGTTTTTTGTGGTAATCCTTATTGGGCTGTTTCAATGTGTACCGTTATAAAAAAAGAACCTACGATTGGTTCCTTTTTTTAATACCCATAAATTGCTACTGCTTTATTGCTGTTTCATAACTACGCGCTACTTTAAATTTTTGTGCTCCTTTTTCGGTTAAAGTTACCCTGTATTGTATTTGCCGCATCATTCCCGATGGTTTAATATTGGCTGTATCAGTAGTTGTGTAGATTGGGAAACGCCTCATTAAAGAACCTTCCACTAAGGAAAATTCATCATTACCCCAATACCCTATCCTTAGCTTCGGATCATCCATCAGGTCAGGGAAAAAGATAGGGACAAACCTTTCGTTTTTATCTGAACTGATTCCTACAACAGTCCCGGTATTTTTTGTGCCGCTACTATATACATACAGCACAAGGTCAGGAAAGCCATCATTGTTAAGGTCATCAACTTCACCTTTAACAATCCGCCCTTTTACTTCTATGGAAACTTCCCGTGCAGCACTTTCAAAGCCAATCGGGTTTACAGTTACCGTATTTCTTTCTGCATTTTTATTGCTACACAGTATCCTGAACCCGGCTTTCCCTACTTTCAACGAACTGTCGAACCGCCTGGATTGGGCATTAACACAATGCCCCATAAAAATAATCATTAGTGATAAAAAAAATATTCTTGGCTTCATTTGCTTTGATTTCTGGTATTAGCAGATTGCTATAAGTAGCGGTTAAGATAATACATTTTAAAGGAATTTATGCAGTCCCTCTATACTCCGCTGTGCAATGAGGGGAGGATTTCGTTTTACGAAGGGTACAAATTTGGATTGATGACTTTGAGATTTTGCACTACATATTTCTTCTGTATTGGCCACCCACTTCATACAAAGCATTGGTGATCTGCCCTAAAGAGCAGTATTTTACTGCTTCCATCAATTCTGCAAAAAGGTTGCCATTGTTAATGGCCACTTCTTTTAACCGCTGTAAAGCTTCGGTTGTTTTTACTTCATTCCGTTTTTGAAAAGATGCCAGGTTTTGAATTTGCTGTTCTTTTTCTTCTGTGGTACTTCGTATAACCTCGCCTGGTAAAATAGTAGGGCTTCCCCTTTTATTCAAAAAAGTATTTACGCCTATCAAAGGTAATTCTCCTGTATGTTTTAATGTTTCGTAATACAAACTCTCTTCCTGTATTTTATTACGCTGATACATTCTTTCCATGGCACCCAACACACCACCCCGATCTGTGATCCTGTCAAATTCAGCCAGTACGGCTGCTTCAACCAATTCAGTCAATTCTTCCAATGCATAACTTCCCTGGATAAAATTCTCAGTAACAGCCGTGCCCAATTCCCGGTTAATAATCAGTTGTATAGCCATTGCCCTGCGTACGCTTTCTTCTGTTGGGGTAGTAATGGCTTCATCGTAAGCATTCGTATGAAGGCTGTTACAATTATCATAGATGGCATACAATGCCTGCAGGGTTGTACGGATATCATTGAAATCAATTTCCTGCGCATGCAAACTTCGGCCACTGGTTTGAATATGGTATTTTAATTTTTGCGAACGGTCATTCCCTTTATATTTATGTTTCATGGCTTTGGCCCAGATACGGCGGGCTACGCGTCCTATAACACTATATTCTGGATCCATACCGTTGCTAAAGAAGAAAGACAGGTTTGGCGCAAAATCATCAATATGCATACCCCGGCTCAGGTAGTACTCAACATATGTAAATCCGTTAGACAAAGTGAATGCCAGTTGTGTAATTGGATTTGCCCCGGCTTCAGCTATATGATAACCACTTATACTGACACTATAAAAATTGCGCACTTTTTGGTCAATGAAGTAAGATTGCACATCGCCCATCAGTTTCAATGCAAACTCTGTTGAAAAGATGCAGGTATTTTGTGCCTGGTCTTCTTTCAATATATCAGCCTGCACCGTACCACGCACCTGCGATAATGCTTCCATCTTTATTTTTTCGTACACATCTTTCGGCAATACTTCATCACCACTTACACCTAATAATTGCAGACCTAAGCTATTGTTTCCTTCAGGCAAACGTTCAGGTGAAGACGGGTTATAGTAAACAGGCTTGGGTGCATGTTCATATTTTTTCCGGATATATTCATTAACCCTCGGCCATTCTTTATGGGCATCTATCCATTTCTCACATAATTGGTCGATAGCCGCATTCATAAAAAATGCCAATAACATGGGTGCGGGGCCATTGATGGTCATACTTACCGAAGTCTTCGGATCACAAAGATCGAAACCGCTGTATAATTTTTTGGCATCATCTACCGTAGCAATACTTACTCCGCTATTGCCTACTTTTCCATAAATATCAGGGCGCGGTGCAGGGTCTTCTCCATAAAGCGTAACACTGTCGAATGCAGTAGATAAACGTATGGCGGGCTGACCGATTGAAACATAGTGAAACCTTTTGTTAGTCCGCTCAGGACCGCCTTCGCCCGCAAACATCCGGGTAGGGTCTTCCCCCTGGCGCTTTAATTCAAATACACCAGCCGTGTAAGGAAACTCGCCTGGTACATTTTCCTGTAGCTGCCAACGCAGTAAATCGCCCCAGTCTTTGTATTTGGGCAATACTACTTTCGGTATCCGTGAGCCACTGAGGGAAGTAACTGTTAAGGGTTGTTTGATAATTTTATTACGTACCTGGTATTCAAAAAAATCTGAAGTATATTTTTTGACAAGTGAAGGCCATAGATCAACCAATTTTTTACATTCCGGGTGGAGTTGTTTTTCGAAATGATCTTTCATATTGAAAAGAATAGACTCACCACCTGCCTCCCCGTTGTGCAATGAGGGGGTAGATTTAAATGCCTGGATCGTACCGGCAATTTGATAAAGTTTTGACGCGATGGTACTTTGTTCTGTTACCCATGCATCATATGCCCTATTATTTTCAGTTATTTCTGACAGGTAACGGACACGTTTTGGCGGGATGATCTGCGACTTTGTAGTAGTTGACTCAACCCGGCCTTCTCTGCTGCCCAAAGAGAGAGAAGCAAAAAAAGTTGTTTCACATTTTTTTCCTATTGTTTCGAATATTTTTTCGAATAACTCGTTTATCCCGGCATCGTTAAACTGTGCGGCGATAGTGCCTATAATAGGCAGGTCCTCATCTTTGGCTGTCCATAAATTATGATTGCGTTTGAATTGTTTGCGAACATCATGCAATGCATCCAGTGCGCCGGCTTTATCGAATTTATTGATGCAGACAACATCAGCGTAATCGAGCATATTTATTTTCTCTAGCTGGGATGCTGCCCCATATTCGGGTGTCATCACATATAAACTCACATCACAATAATCCAAAATAGATGCATCGCTTTGTCCCACTCCTGCTGATTCCAAAATGATAAAATCAAAACCTGTGGCTTTACAGATATCAATCGCATGCTGCACATGCGCACTTAGTGCCGTATTATCATCTCGGGTTGCGAGGCTGCGCATGTATGCGCGGCCATGCGAGATGGCATTCATCCGGATCCTGTCTCCTAGTAAGGCACCACCGGTTTTTTTCTTGGAGGGGTCAACAGAAATAACGGCAATAGTTTTATCGCTGAAGCTATGCAGGTACCGGCGTACGATCTCGTCAGTTACTGAACTTTTTCCTGCACCGCCTGTGCCGGTTATGCCTAATACGGGAATCTTTTGGTTTGGGATTTGGGGTTCGGAGTTTGAAGTTTGAAGTCCGTTTTCTGCATTCGTTATTAATCGTGCTACTTTACGCACATCTTTCACTTCGCCCAGTGTCATTGGTTTTTTGTATATGCCATTTCCGTTTAAACTGAAATCACATTGTTTGATCACGTCTTCGATCATCCCTTCTAATCCCATCTGCCGGCCATCATCCGGACTGTAAATGCGTGTGATACCATACGAATGCAGCACGCGGATTTCTTCAGGTAAAATAGTGCCGCCACCGCCGCCGAATATTTTTATATGGCCGCAACCGTTTTGATCGAGCAGGTCTTTCATGTATTTAAAAAACTCTACATGGCCGCCCTGGTAACTGGTAATGGCAATACCCTGCACATCTTCTTCAATGGCGCATTCTACAATTTCTACCACACTCCGGTTATGACCGAGGTGAATGATTTCGGCCCCTTTGGCCTGTAAAATCCGGCGCATGATATTAATAGCTGCATCATGACCATCAAATAAACTGGCCGCTGTTACGATACGTACTTTATGTTGGAGCGTGTATGACATGTACTTATTTTAAACTAAAGGACAAATTTACAGTATTGGCGGCAAAAGTTAACGGGTGTTAGCTTTTAATTGGCAACAGTGCTTATTAAGAAACTTCTTACTTTCAAACCTGAAAACACCGTTATGCCTTTTACAGTCAGCGTTCATGAGCAAGAAGCATTTCCAGTCATTACTTTACACGATACTGATTCCGGTTGCGAAGCGGAGATCTATACTTTTGGCGGCTTACTTAATTCGTTTAAGATACCACTTGCCAATAACCTGATAAATATTGTAGACGGTTTTAACTCAGTAGCTGATGCCATAAAAAATATAACGAATGGTTTTAAAAGTGCCAAGCTAAGCCCATTTGTTTGCCGGATGTATAAAGGGAATTACCAATTTGATAATAAAGCCTATCATGTAAACAAACACTATCTCAAACAACATGCGATACATGGTTTGGTGTATGATGGCATATATTCAATAGTGAATACCAGCGCGGATGCTTCGCAGGCAAAGGCAACCCTGGCATATCGATATCCAGGATCAGATAATGGCTACCCTTTCACCTACAACATTACCCTTAACTGGAAACTGGAAGCGGGGAATAAATTAACCGTTGCAACTACGGTGGTGCATCATAACATACAACCCATTCCGCTCGCAGATGGCTGGCACCCGTATTTTCGTTTGGGTGATTCGATTGATGACTGCACATTGCAGTTTAATAGTGCTACACAGTTAGCGTTTGATGGCGATTTATTACCAACAGGCAAAACAATAGCAGATACACGGTTTATCAATGGCAGTTCTTTACAGGATATTTCTCTAGATAATTCATATCAATTAGATCCATTGGTTACACAGCCATCATGTGTGCTTAGTAATAAGGTTTTGAAGTTAACCGTTGAGCCGGATAAAAGCTATCCCATTTTGCAGATATACACCCCCATCCACCGCAAAAGTATCGCGATAGAAAACCTGAGCGGTGCACCGGATAATTTTAATAATGGGATGGGACTGATTCTACTTAGCCCGAATGAACCAAAGGTGTTTACGACCAGCTATGCAATAACCGCTATTAATGAATATTAAATATTGAACAAAGAATGTTGAAGTAAAAATAATTTACAGATCTACCACAGCAATCACACTGATCTCTACATTCACACCCCTTGGCAGCCCTTTAACTGCAACGGTTTCGCGCGCAGGATGATCTCCTTTGAAATAAGTGGCATATACTTCATTTACTTTAGCAAACAAAGCCATATCACTCAGGAAAATAGTCGTTTTAACCACGTGATCAAAGGTAATTTTTGCTTCTTCCAAAACAGCCGACAGGTTTTTCATTACCTGGTGTGCCTCGGCCTCGATACTGCTGAGTTCCAATTCGCCGGAAGCCGGTATAAATGCTACCTGACCACTTACAAAAAGAAATCCGTTTGCTTTAACAGCCTGGTTGTATGGGCCGATGGGTGCCGGCGCTTTATCTGTGTTGATGATCTGTTTTGACATAACAATTGTTTTAATCAGCAGCAAATTGCTGCATTTCTATCAACCTGCCAACCTAAATTTGCTGTCTAAGAAATTCTTATGCATATAGTGGTTAAAGCAGATGATCAGCAGCGGGCAGAATTCCTTTCTAAAAACATTCCCGGTACTGTATTGGTTACCTGGCTGTCAGATGATCCGTCTATCCCCGGTGCAGATGCTTATTTTGACCTTCTGTTTGAAGAACAGGGTCCCGCTTTTACCGGAATTACTGATAAACCTGTTTTTGTGAATGCAGTGATTTTAACAGGAGAGACATTGCCTGCTAATTGTATCCGTATAAATGCATGGAATGGTTTTTTGCTAAGAGAGATAATTGAGTTAGCCACCGCAGATATACCTGCTGGGAGCAAAGATGCTCAAACTTATATTCAAGCCATACATATTCTGGATGAACTTGGATGGAAATATCATACGGTGCCCGATACCCCGGGTATGGTTGCAGCAAGGGTTATCGCCATGATTATTAATGAAGCCTATTTTGGATTGGGTGATGAGATCAGTTCCAAAGCAGAAATAGATACGGCTATGAAGCTGGGCACTAATTATCCTTATGGCCCTTTTGAATGGAGTGAAAAAATCGGCTTGATAAAAATATACAACTTACTTAAAAAATTACATCAAACAGATAGCCGGTATGCAGTAGCACCGGCCCTCGTAAAAGAAATTAATTTTCTATAAATGCCTTTACTCTTGCACATAGATACTGCCACCGAACACGCCAGCATTTGCATAAGCAAAGGGAGTGATGTGTTGGGATTGATTGAGAGCACCGAGCAAAAAAACCATGCATCTTTTGTACAACTCGCCATTCAGAAACTGATGCGCGATAATGGTTTACAATTGAAAGATTTTGATGCGGTTTCTGTAACAGCGGGTCCGGGAAGTTATACGGGTTTACGTGTTGGGCTGGCTTCGGCTAAGGGTATTTGTTATGCTTTACAAAAACCCCTGGTCTTAATAAACACTTTAGAAGTAATGGCGCAGGCAGTGCTGTCGTATTATCAATCTACCTTACAACCTTTGAGTTTATCAACCCTTATTTGCCCATTGATTGATGCCCGAAGAATGGAAGTATTCACAGCCATCTATAACAGTTCTTTACAGGAAATGGAAAGCCCGCACGCCCTTATTATAGATGAAACTGCATTTAGTGAATCACTCACCCGTCAGCCAATCATCTTCAGCGGCAGCGGTGCGCAAAAACTGAAGGGGGTTATTTCCCACCCCAATGCCTCTTTCCCCAATATACTCCATAATGCATCCCATCTTGCCCTACGTGCGCTAATAGCTTATCAGTCAAACCTTTTTGCTGAACTTGCCTATGCCGAACCCTTGTATGTAAAAGAGTTTTTTAACCCTTCAGGCAACAAAAACAAATGAAGGGTAACTATCAGCAAGCGCTGGCGAAAGGTCCGTAAAAGCCGCATAACCAGTGGCATTAAAAATATTCACAAAATTTATACTATGAAAACAGAAACATTTTGTATAACTTTATATGTACGATTTTAGTTTTTTAACCCCCCAATTATAACTTTTATTGTCATGAGCCAATCACTTCAAGCCGTTGTCTTACTTAATGGCAAAACCCAGATAAAGGTTGATTTTTTACACACAAAAAAAGCTTCACTTATTCTTAGGTCCATTAATCATAAGCTACGCCAGCAGATTATTAAACTATTAGATGAGCACCAAAAAATGACTGTTACCGAGATTTATGTAAAACTCAGGTTAGAACAGTCCGTAGCCTCTCAACACCTTGCTATTTTGCGCAGGGCAGGTATTGTAAGTACCTCGCGCGATGGTAAATTCATATTTTACTCAGTCAATTACAACCGCCTTTCGGAAGTGGTTCAATTTGTGGAAACACTGGTAGGTTGACAGTTTTTGTGACAATTCTGACTGTTTTATGCTTTCGTTTGCCCTTTGGCCTGAAGCTTGACATTACCTTTGCCTAAACCGGAAGATATGTTCATAGAGCAATTATATACAGGCTGTATTAGTGAGGCTGCTTATTATATTGAGAGTGATGGGATAGCCGCTGTTATTGATCCCTTGCGTGATATTGAAGAATACCTGCAGTTGGCCGTGCAGAGAAAAGCGAAAATCAAATACATTTTCGAAACCCATTTTCATGCAGATTTTGTAAGCGGTCATTTAGACCTTGCCGCCGCTACCGGAGCCACTATTGTGTATGGCCCAGATACCGTAACGAAATTTCCTGTACATGTTGCCATAGACGGGGAAGTATTTGAGATAGGTAAACTAAAAATGAAAGTTTTACATACCCCCGGCCATACACTCGAAAGCAGCTGTTATCTGTTACTGGATGAATCTGGAAAAGACCATGCTGTTTTTACCGGTGATACTTTATTTGTAGGTGATGTTGGTCGCCCCGACCTTGCCCAAAAAGGAAACGAAATAACCATGGAGGACCTTGCGGGAATGATGTATGTAAGCCTGCAAAATAAAATACTTCCTTTAGCTGATGAGGTGATTGTTTATCCCGCACATGGTGCCGGCAGCAGTTGCGGCAAAAGCCTTGGGCCAGAAACTTTCAGCACCATTGGCGAGCAAAAGAAAACCAATTATGCATTGCAACCGCAGACCCGGGAAGAATTTATAAAAGCTGTTACAGAAGGATTGGCCGCGCCTCCACAATATTTTCCTATTAATGCCAAGATCAATAAAGAAGGATATGAAAGTTTAGATGCTCTGATGGAAAAAGGGTTAAAACCTTTAAGTATTCCGGCTTTCAAAGAAAAGGCAAATGAAGATGGTGTGATTATACTGGACACCCGGATCTCCGATACGTTTACACAAGGTTTTGTACCTGGCTCCATCAGTATTGGTTTAGATGGGCGTTTTGCAGAGTGGGCAGGAAGCATTTTACCTTTCGATAAAATTATCATTCTGGTAACCGAAAAGGGGAAAGAAAAAGAAACCATTGTGCGTTTGGCAAGGGTTGGTTTTGACAAGATAGAAGGTTATTTAGAGGGCGGATATGAAGCATGGCTTGCGTCAAGGGAAAAGATTGATATGATTATTGATGTTGAGGCAGATGAGCTGGCTATGGACATACCATTCGACCCAAATATTGTTATTGTAGATGTAAGAAAAGAGGCTGAGTTTGGGGATGGGCATATTAAAGAGGCCGTGAATATCCCTTTAGCTGATTTAGCAGATCCCGGAAGTATGGCAAACTTTGATGATAACCATAATATTTATGTACACTGTGCCGGCGGATACAGGAGTGTAATTGCTTCTTCATTAATCAAACGCCAGGGCATCCATAATATCCGGAATGTGGTAGGCGGCTGGGGTAGGATCAAAGAATTACCAGAGAAATTTGAGATAGAGAAAACAGCTGAAGTGTTAAATTAGCCATTGTATTGTAGTTAATAAAAAACGGTCAGGTGGCAGTAAGCCCCCCGACCGTTTTTTATTTAACAACAAGGTTGCCGTGCTTCATTTCATCAAATTCCCATTTCCATCTTCGGTGGCTCCATAAATAATTTGCCGGTCTTTCACGAATAGCTTTTTCTAAATAGTGAACATAGCGTTCAGTGAGTTTTCCCGGTTCCAGATCGCGGGGTGTTAACGTCATAACTTCAAATTCAAAACGGTAATACCCTCTTCTCACTTTGTAAAAATTGCCGAATACACATAGCATATTATTTTTTTGTGCCCCTTTCTCCGGGCCGGCAACAAAGGGTGTTAATTTATTAAAAAAGGGTATCCAGTAGGAAGCCTGAGCCGATCCAGGGTTTTGGTCTGCCGCCAATCCCAAGGCATACCTGCCATTTACATATTCCTGAAACCTGGTTTTAAAATCTGTAGCCGGTATCATGATAGAACCATAGCGTACCCTCAATTTTACGATGATCCTGTTAAATGCTTTATTGGCCAAGGGTAAATACACAAATACCAGGGGTAATGTAGATTCCCTAGAAAACCCAAGATTGGCAAATTCCCAGTTAAAAAAATGGCCCGTGTATATCTGGATATTCGAGCCCGAAGCATACAGATCATTTACCACTTCAATATTAGACGTGTACCGTTTTGCAAATTCTTTATCGCTTACGGATATCAGTTTAATGGTTTCAATAAATGTATCAATAAAATTGTGGTAAAAATCTTTAGCTATCCGGACCTTTTCCTTTTCCGTTTTTTCCGGGAAAGCAATCTGCAGGTTTTTCATTACTACTTCCTTTCTATACCCCAGCACGTAATATACCAGCAGATAGATGCCATCACTGATTATATACATTCCTCGCCAGGGTATTAGTGATAATAAATAAAACAAACCATAGATTATATAAAACATTCCAAAACCGTTAAATAGTTAACAAACACGTAAATAAAGATACTGTATTTACAGGGCAGCCTGCAGCGCGGATTATTCCTGCTTACTTTTTACAAAATAATATTCTGAAGTAATTCGCTTTTATGGAGATGGTCTGTATTATAATGCAGCCCCCGGCTTTCTTTTCTGAATTCTGCCCCTTTTACAATCAGATAGCCAACCGTTATTAAGTTTCTCAGTTCACATAACTGTGGTGATACTTTAGTGGACCTGTAAAGGGCTTCTGTTTCAGAAAATAAAAGGTCAAGCCTTTTCATGGCCCTTTCCAAACGCACGTCTGTTCTTACAATACCTACATAATCACTCATTATCTGCTGAAGTTCCTTTTGGCTTTGGGTTATCAGGATCATCTCTCTGGGCTCAGAGGTACCGGTTACATTCCAATCGGGTATCCTATTTTCAAAAGAAAGTGTATTGATCTGCTCACTACTATCAAGGTAACAGCGATGACCAAATACCATCGCTTCCAATAAACTGTTACTGGCAAGTCGATTGGCACCATGCAGGCCCGTGCTGGCACATTCCCCGCAGGCATATAAATTTTTAATAGAGGTCCTTCCCCATTCATCTGTTTTAATGCCGCCGCAACTATAATGCGCAGCAGGTGCCACGGGTATCATTTGCTGCATTACATCAATACCAATACTCAAACACTTTTCATAAATATTCGGGAAGTGATGGACAAATTTTTCTTTGTCCATGTGGCGACAATCTAGGTACACATGTTCGGTACCGGTGCGTTTCATTTCATTATCAATGGCACGGGCAACAATATCGCGCGGGGCAAGGTCTTTACGGGCATCATATCTTTCCATGAATGCCTCATTATTTTTATTCCGTAATATGCCTCCATCACCTCGCACAGCTTCAGTAATTAAAAAAGACGGTGATAAACCCGGCTCATATAAAGCAGTAGGGTGAAACTGGATAAACTCCATGTTCTCTATCTTTCCTTTGGCTCTATAGACCATAGCAATGCCATCACCTGTTGCAATTTTCGGATTGGTGGTGGTACGATACGCCTGTCCGCAACCACCCGTAGCCAGCAAGATAATTTTTGCCAGTATTTTTTCTATATGATTGGTATGCAGATTTAAAACATATACACCATAGCAGGTAATATCCAAGGTAGATTTAGTAACCAAAAATCCAAGATGGTGTTGTGTAATGATATCAACCACAAAACAGTGATTGAGGAGTTCAATATTTTTAATGCTTTTTAGTTCGTTGAGCAGGGCGCGTTCCATTTCCTTACCGGTGACATCTTTGTGATGCAGAATACGGTTTTCACTATGCCCACCTTCTTTTCCCAGGCTGTATGCACCTTTATCATCTTTGTCGAATTGGGCACCATAAGCAATGATTTCTTTAATACGTTCCGGTCCTTCTTTCACAACGATCTCTACAATATGCTCATTGCATAATCCGTCACCAGCTATTAAGGTGTCTTCAATGTGTTTATCGTAGCTGTCTTTGGCTTCATCCCAAACACCGGCAATACCTCCTTGTGCATATTTGGTATTGGTTTCATCGGCCTGTGTTTTGGTAATGACAGTTATTTTTTTATCAGGGAACTGTTTAGCGGTTTTTAACGCATACGTTAACCCGGCAATACCCGACCCTATCACTAAAAAATCTGTTTGCATATTGTTAACCCCCGGAGGAGGATTTAAAATTAAAAGATACTACATCATAAGTTATTGGTCAGGCGACCAATAACAGCGTTCAGGCAGGTTCAATCCAAGCACCACTTTCTTTTAATAAATTTATTAATTCATCAACAGCTATTTCGCTGTCAACACTTCTTTTTACTACTTCTTTGCCTTTGTATAAAGTGATCTTTCCTACACCACTTCCAACATACCCAAAATCTGCATCAGCCATTTCTCCGGGGCCATTTACAATACAACCCATAATGGCAATTTTAACACCTTTCAGGTGATTGGTTACACTCCTGATCTTTGCCGTTGTTTCCTGAAGATCAAATAAGGTTCTGCCGCAACTGGGGCAACTGATGTATTCCGTTTTGGAAATCCGGGTGCGCGTAGCCTGTAAAATACCAAAGGCTGTTGAATTGATGAAGGCTTCCACCGTTGTATTGCTGCTGTAATTCCTTCCACTGGTATCCTGCGAGCCTGATGATTGTTGTTTGTAGCTTTCGCCTGTCATACCTAAACATATCCCATCACCAAAACCATCTAAAAATAATGCCCCGCATTCTGTTGAATAATGGATAAGGTGTTCATCGGCTGTTTGCCAATGACTATCTGTGATGAGTATCACCGGGTTTTTTATCTGCCTGTTCACCAGTTCCATAAACATCCTTCGTACAGCGGGCATTGCGTGTTGATGCGTACTACTCAAACAAATAACCACCGAAGGATTATTGGCAATTTCAGCAAGATTGGTAAAATCGTTAATGGAAGTATTATCAGTAAAACAATCCATCATCACAAAATTCAGGCGGTTATTTTTTTTAACAGCCTGCACATATCCTGACGAATCGAATATGGGGAGGTACTTTTCTTTGTTTGCGGCAGTTTCCCAGGCAGCCGGGTATGTGATCACTTTCAATGTTCCCGGTAAAGCAAAATCCAATAACTGATGGCCCGTGAAAATATAATCTGCCGCAGCATCACTTATATTCCATTTATCTGTTGGTTCATCATATTTGTAGCCAACACTTTCTAAATCCTTGATGGTAATGGCGCTTAGTTTACTCAGGTCAGCAATTACTACCGGTACCTGTTTACCACCGATATTATCTACCGCAAAAGTTTCCCTTCGTTGATAAGTAAACGGACTGTAGGGTATTTTTTCAATCGCCGGAATACTTCCTGCTAACGACACACGGCTTGCATATCTTTTTACTATATCCCGGCACACGGGTATTTCAAATTCAGGGTCTTCCGTTAAGCTTACGCGAACCGTATCGCCAATACCATCTTCCAGTAAGGTTCCTATTCCTGCGGCACTTTTTACCCTTCCGTCTTCACCGTCGCCCGCTTCTGTTACACCGAGGTGCAATGGATATGATTCACCAAACTCAGCATCCATTTGTTGAATAAGCAGTCGGTATGCCTGCACCATTACCTGCGGGTTACTGGCTTTCATACTCAATATAATATTATGATAGCTCTCACCCCGGGCAATACGAAGGAATTCCATGGCGCTTTCTACCATACCCATAGGTGTATCTCCATACCGGCTCATGATGCGGTCGCTGAGTGAGCCATGATTGGTGCCGATACGCATAGCCGTTCCGTATTCACTGCATATTTTTACCAATGGTGTAAAGCGTTCTCTAATACGTTCTATTTCTTCTATGTATTCGGCATCTGTATAATCTATCTGCTCAAATTTTTTTTTGTCAACATAATTACCGGGGTTAACCCTTACTTTCTCTACTATTCGCGCCGCGATTTCTGCCGCATTCGGTGTAAAATGAATATCGGCAACCAAGGGCGTTGTATATCCTCTTTTTCGTAATTCATTTTTGATGTTCAATAAATTTTCTGCTTCATTTTTACTGGGGGCTGTTATGCGAATGAGTTCAGCACCTGCTTCTATGCAGCGGATACTCTGCGCTACGGTGGCCATGGTATCCATCGTGTCTGTAGTGGTCATTGTCTGCAGCCGGATGGGATGAAAATTGCCCAATAAAAGGTGGCCCACCTTTACTTCACGGGTTTGTAAACGGCTATACTGTGTAAGTGAGTTACAATACAATTGCATAATTGATCAATCTCCTGCAAAACTAACAGTTATAGGGCAGAATGGTTGCAAAAGAAAGTCGGCAAATTGCGTATTTCAGCCTGAATCCGTCTTGTTTATTGCATACATGTGGATGTATTATTGTTTCTGTTCTCCATTAAAAATGCATACAGATACCCAATCACTATCTAATAAAGATTGATAGTTTTGGTAAAATCATTACATGAGATTATCGTTTCCCTTCAAAAAAACCCTGTTTCTTCAATATTGATTTCAGGATATCCAATCGTAACGTGGTCATTTGGGTTTGGGGATCACCTTCAACATTCATGACAAAGAAATAAGGGTGTTGGTTTTCTTCTATCCAGCCAACGATCCATCCCAAGGCATTACCGTTTTCCCGGAAACCCCAACCTGTTTTATAACTGAGTTTATAATTGGCGTTTGATTCCTGCAACATTACTTTTTTTACAATATCCTGCGATCTTTTCTGAAAAGGTAATTGGCCAAAGTATAATCTTTTTACCAATCCCATTTCCTCATCTGCCGTTATTTTTAATGAGTTGTCCAGCCAGAACATATCAACCTTTGTACCTATCTTATGGTTGCCGTATTTTAAACTGTCAAGCCAGTGTTGCATGGTATCTTTCCCGATTCTCCTTGCCACTTCCTGGTAGTAGGGAACAGCGGATACTTTGAATGCTTCTTCCATTGTAAGGTCTTTGTTCCAGGCCGTTGCGCTGTCGCCGTTTGGAAATTTCCGAACAACACCATCCCACTTGATCACCATTTTCTCATTCACTATCCTGCCGGTTTCAATACCGATTAATGAGTTTATAATTTTGAAAGTAGATGCCGGTAAATAAGCAGAATCTTTAAACCGCGAAAGATTATAAATAATAAACTGACCTGTGCCATTGTCATACAAACCAAAAGTGCCGGTTACCTGTTTCGCATCGAAATAGGTTTTCAGGGTATTATCTGTTTTTACATTATTCTGCGTGCAGCTGGTAATCAGAACTGAACAAATAACTATAGCCGGGATACATCTTTTTATTATCGTTATTCTTTTTTTCATTTACTCAATTTTTAATTATATGTTTCATAGTGCCGCTTAGGTAACAGAGATTTTTTAAACAGATGTCTATTGGTTTTTCAAAACCCCAAGTTCCTTACCAACTTTCGTAAATGCTGCAATTGCTTTATCCAAATGTTGTTGTTCATGTGCGGCACTTAACTGTACACGGATCCTTGCCAGTCCTTTGGCTACTACCGGAAAGAAAAAACCGATCACATATACATTTTCTTCTAACAGTTTGGCCGCAAAATTTTGCGCTACCACTGCTTCATACAACATGATAGGTACAATGGGATGGTCGCCGGGCTTTATATCAAATCCCGCTTCTGTCATTTTTGCGCGAAAATATCTGGTATTGTATTCCAGCTTGTCACGTAGTTCTGTAGTTTCCGTTAACATATCCAGCACAGCAATAGAAGCGCCTACAATACTGGGAGCTACTGTATTTGAGAAAAGATAAGGTCGGCTTCGTTGACGTAATATTTCAATAATTTCTTTTCTGCCTGATGTAAAACCACCGCTGGCCCCACCTAATGCTTTACCCAGTGTTCCGGTAATGATGTCAATTCTTCCCATTACATTTCGGTATTCATGGGTGCCGCGGCCTGTTTTACCGAGAAAGCCCGAGGAATGACATTCATCTATCATTACAATAGCGTCGTAGGTATCTGCCAGGTCACAAATTTTATCTAACTGTGCAATGGTTCCATCCATACTGAATGATCCGTCAGTTACGATAATGCGGCTTCGGCAGGTAGCTGTTTCTTTTAGCTTTGTTTCGAGGTCTTCCATATTATTGTGTTCATACCGGTAACGTTGTGCTTTGCATAACCGAACGCCATCAATGATAGAAGCATGATTTAATGCATCGCTGATAATCGCATCCTGCTCACCGAACAACGGTTCAAACACGCCTCCATTGGCATCGAAAGCAGCAGCATATAAAATAGTATCTTCTGTGCCAAGAAAAGTGGCGATCTTTTGTTCGAGTTCTTTATGGATATCCTGCGTACCACAGATAAAGCGAACACTACTCATACCATACCCATGTGTATCAATGGCTTTGTGGGCGGCTTCAATTACTTTGGGATGAGAAGAGAGGCCCAGGTAATTATTGGCGCAAAAATTCAATACTTTTTTTCCGTTAACCACTATTTCGGGGCCTTGTTCACTGGTGATGATCCGTTCTTTCTTAAAAAGTCCGGCGGTTTCAATTTCTGATAATTCTTCGCCTATGCGGGTTACAAATTTTTCATTCATGCCTTTCGTATTTTCGAAAGGCAAAGGTAGAGAGGGAATATCAAATATTGAATGAATTTTACTTCAAAATCCGCAAAGCCTACCATTATAATACAAACCGGTAGCCTACCCCTTTAATGGTAATGATCTCCAGAGAGGGATCTTCTTTAAGGTAACCTCGTATTTTTGTTATATACACATCTAAGTTGCGGTTATTGAAAAAAGAATCGTTGCCCCAGATATGGTTTAATAGCTCACGGCGGTCAATTACTTTTTCGCGGTTTTGAAACAGGTACTTTACCAGTTCGCTTTCACATTAAGAGAGTTTGGGCTCTTCTTTGCCAATGCCAAGAACCTGTTTATTAAGATGAAATTGGTATTTACCCACGGTGATCATATCTCCAGCAATAGCTAAAGAGGTTTCTTTTTTTACCCGCAAAACATTTTCTATCCGAACAATCAATTCCTCCATACTAAAAGGTTTGCGGATATAATCGTTGCCACCTATTTTAAACCCTAGTACCACATCATCTGTTTGGGTTTTGGCGGTAAGAAAAATAATGGGGATATCGTCATTAATTTTCCTGATATCTTCTGCTAATTCAAAACCACTCCTGTTGGGCAGCATCACATCCAATATGCAGATATCCGGTTGTTCATCTTCGAATGTTCGTACCACATCGGCACCATCACTTTCCATGATTACCTCAAAGTCACGGGTTTCAAGGGTTTCTTTTACAATTTTCCCGAGGAATAATTCGTCTTCCACGTATAATATTTTAATAGCCATTGTTGCTTATATAAATTTTATTTAGAAATGATACTGCCCTTATCTAAGTGTATGTATGCCAGATGTTTCGGCGAATGGTATTTTCACAATAAATGTAATCCCTTTACCCAATTCACTCTCCACTTCAATAATACCATGGTGTTGTTGAATGATATGTTTCACATAACTTAACCCAAGGCCGTAACCTTTTGTATTATGCCGGTTGTTGCCACTGGGTACGCGAAAAAACTGTTCAAATATTTTTGTTTTATATGCATCCGGGATACCAATTCCGTTATCACGTACCTGCAGTTCAAACCAGGCTGTGTGCCGGATAAGTCCTCCTGTTCTGATGGTGATACCGCCAGCGCTCCGCATCCCTCCTGATAATTCACCGGTAAAATTCAGGATATCTGTTATAGAAAACCCTTGCCGGTTGGTATTATTTCCCATTCCAATTACAGAGAACTGCTGATCACCTTTGAATTTATTGATATTGGTTTGTCCATCGTACCGTTCATGCGTTCCGGCTCCTGCTGTCGCCCTTCCGAAGAGTGCATTGTTTCTGTCTTTTTTCAGTTTCAGGTTAATCGACTTTTCGCTTTGCCCATCATCAACACCTGTAAATTCTGCCCGGTCGCTTTTCTTATCAAATACCTGCACTTTATCAATGGCATCTGCATCCAGGTTTTTGGTGGTCGTTTTAGGGTCGCCGGTAAAAAACTCTTTGCCGTTTACCAGTACATGGTTAATGCGCTGTCCATTAACCCGAACGGTGCCATCATTATCAACCGTAACACCGGGTAGTTTTTTTTATAGGTCTTCTGCAACAGCATTGGGTTGTGTTTTAAAATTTTCGGTATTGAATTCAACCGTATCATTGTTAATGGTAACGGGTGCACGCCTCGCTGTTACAGTAATGTTTCCCGCATTCAATACATCTGTCATAGCTATATTTCCCAAATTCAACTCTTCTCCGTCTTTCAGTTCAACCGCTTTCCATACCGGAACTAAGCCAACATAAGAAGAAGAGAGCAGGTATTTACCTTTAACGAGCGAACTAAGTCGGAATTTTCCGGAAGAATCGGCTAGGGTAAAACTTACGAGGGTAGAATCTTTCGCGTTCAGCACAGAGATAGTAGCATATGCCAGGCCACGTTTTGAAGCAGTATCATAGACTGTACCTTTTATAGAAGCCGGTGTTTTTTGGGCCTGTAATAAAACGGGGAGAAGAATAATGGCGAGTAAGGTAGCAATCCGGTTCATAGCAATTTGTTCTAGTCGTTCAAAAATAGATTGCCATGGCCGCAACTGCGGTTAATCAACTTTAGTGAAAGGTTAATGAAGGTTAATAGAATTGGGAGAACGAAAAAATAGTAAAGCCGCAGGCTCGCAGATTATTGTCTAATATATGATCTGCGGCCTTATTTTTCAATTCAAAAATGCAAACAGTTTACTTCTCTATCCCAAGTAACTCCACTTCAAAAATCAAAGTAGCACCCGGACCGATATTGGGTGGCCCATTATCGCCATAAGCCAAATCAGACGGAATATATAATTTCCATTTGCTACCTACTGTCATCAATTGTAAAGCTTCCTGCCAGCCCCTGATCACATTGCCTAGCGGGAAAGTGATGGGCTCGCCCCTGTCTACAGAACTGTCGAATTTGAAGCCGTTGAGCAATGTACCGGTATAATGACATTTTACTTTATTTGATAAGGCAGGATGTGTATTGTCTGTTCCAGCCTTAATCACTTCATATTGCAAACCGCTGGGCATCGTAATCACTCCAGCACGTTTTGCATTGATGCCTAAAAAAGCTTTGCCTTCCTCTTTAGCAACCATTGCTTTTGTGGCATTTTCCTTTTGCTGTAGCGCTTCTTTACCTGAATTCACTTTTTGCTGAAACTTACTGATGCATTCAGAAATAGCTACATCTGCCAATACCGGTGTTTTACTTTGGGCCACATCATTCATAGCTTTTTGAAAAAGGGTCATGTTTACATTGTCAAACCCCTGGGCTTTCAGACTTTGTGCAATACGCACACCAACTGCATAGCTTACGCTATCGCTATTGTTTTTAAAAAGTTTGGGTACGAGGGTACCTGTTGTTTTGGTTACACCTGTAAGTTGCTTTGCCGGGGTCGGTTTTTTTACCTGTGCAAAACTACTGATGGCACCAAGCCCCAAGGCAACAATAAGCATTGATCTATTCATTTTTTATATTTTGTATTTATCAAAGAAACAATATTTAATTTAAACACACTCACCCGTTCTGCTCCAATAAGGATATTTTTAGTTGTTCAGTAATTGTTTGATGGCAACATGTACTTTTTCAAACTCAAATGTTTTCAGTGTTTGCTGCATCATAGCTGCAATGTTATCATTACAAAGGTTTCCGATACTTCCTTCATGTACATGGTGGATATCAGTAGTATTGATGAATTTCCCTTCTTCGATGGCTATTCCTACCTGTTTGTATGCATCACGGAAAGGCACTCCCTGTAAAACCAGTTTGTTCACTTCTTCAACACTGAATAAGAACCTGTATTTTTCGTCGGCTAAAATATTTTCTTTAATACTGATATTCGATAGCATTAGGTGCGCCATTTCCAAACAATCCTTTAGTGTTTGAAAAGCAGGGAATAAATGCTCTTTCAGTAATTGAAGATCGCGGTGGTAGCCCGAGGGCAGGTTGGTTGTCATGAGCATGATCTCATTAGGCAGTGCCTTTATCTGGTTACAATGGGAGCGGATCAGTTCAAACACATCCGGGTTTTTTTTATGCGGCATAATGCTGGAACCGGTGGTTAGTTTTGACGGGAAACTAATAAAATCGAAGTTTTGGTTTAGATATAAACACGCATCCATACTCAGTTTGGCCAAAGTATCGGCCAAATTGGCCAATGCCATTGCGGTAATGCGTTCAGCTTTACCCCGGCCCATTTGTGCATATACCACATTGTAATTGAGATCGGCAAAACCTAATAACTGCGTGGTTAATGTTCGGTTGATGGGGAAAGATGAGCCATACCCTGCCGCAGAACCCAATGGATTTTTATTAACTACCTGGTAAGCAGCCTTCAAAGTGACTATATCATCAACAAGACTTTCTGCATACGCCCCAAACCATAAGCCAAAGGAAGATGGCATGGCTAGTTGTAAATGGGTATAGCCGGGTAATAAATGGTCTTTGTATTTTTCACTTTGGTGTAAGAGAAATTGAAAAAAGGGTTGCACTGCATTTACCAGTTCTTCAATTTCATTTCGTACAAAAAGTTTTACATCGACCAAAACCTGGTCGTTACGGCTGCGGGCTGAATGGATTTTTTTACCGGTATCCCCCAGTTTTCTTGTCAATAATAATTCTACTTGTGAATGGATGTCTTCTACGTTTTCGTCGATCGTGAGTTGTGAGTTGTGAGTAAGTAGATAGATATTTTTTAATTCAGCAATAATTTCATTGGTTTCAGTTTCGGTTAATAAGCTAACGCTGGCAAGCATTTTAGCGTGAGCGATTGACCCTATAACATCAAAAGGTGCCAGCAGGATATCAAATTCTTTGTCTTTGCCAACGGTAAATTTTTCAACCAGCCGGGAAGTATCGGTATTGTCTTTGCTCCACAATTTCATAGTACTTGCATTAAAAGTTGAATATACAGATCTATACCTGTTTTTATTTCTTCCATATAAATATACTCATCCGCTGTATGGCTACGCGCACTATCACCGGGACCCATTTTTAAGGTTGGGAAAGGCATTAATGCCTTATCACTGGTGGTGGGTGAGCCATAATAAGTTCTACCTAGGGTCAATCCTGCCTTCACTAAAGGGTGCTCAACAACAATTGCTGTTGACCGCATCCGCAGGCTCCTAGGTCTAGTTTCACTTTTAATATGTGTCTGAATAGTAGCCAGTATCTCTTCAAAAGTATATAATTCATTCACCCGTATATCCGCTACAAAACGGCATTGTGAGGGTATTACATTGTGAGCCTTATTTTCAGTGTCAATTACGGTTACTGTCATTTTTACTTCACCCAGCAAGGGAGAAACTTTTTCAAACCGGTAATTCCTGAACCATTCAATATCCGTTAGTGCTTTATATAAGGCATTTTCACCTTCTTCCCGGGCGGCATGACCCGCTTTGCCGGTGCTTGTTACATCCAATACCAATAAACCCCTTTCGGCGATAGCCATCTGCATTTGTGTAGGCTCACCAACAATGCCACATTCGAACTTCGGCAATTGGGCCAATAATATTTCAATACCATTATTTCCGGAAATTTCTTCTTCGGCAGTAGCTGCAAAAATAAGGTTGCATTGTAAGTCGGCAGCTTCATAGAAATATAAAAACACTGCCATTAGCGCAACCAATGACCCGCCTGCATCATTACTGCCTAATCCAAATATTTTTCCCTCTTTTTCAATGGGTGAGAAAGGATCGAGCGTATAGGCTTTGTTGGGCTTAACTGTATCGTGGTGTGAGTTGAGTAAGAGATTGGGTTTTGATTCATCAAAATATTTATTCTTGGCCCAAACATTATTCAGGTAACGGTTAACCGTTACATTATTTGCCTGCAGGAACTGTTCAATAATAGCGGCGGTATCACCTTCCTCTTTACTAAAAGAAGGTGTGGCGATCAGTTTTTTTAACAGATCAATGGAAGCCTTTGTTACGCTATGTTGTAACTCCTTATTCATGTTTGATAGTTGTACCCGCTTTGCCGGAAATCAGTTCTTTCAATTCTTCCGCTTTACCAATAATTATTGTATGTACACCGTTTGCTAATGCGGCAAAAGCATTATCAAGCTTGGGAATCATGCCCGCAAATATTAATTCTTTCTCTTTTAACTCTGTGTAATAAGCTGCTGAAATGTGCGGAATTACGGAAGTTTCATCATTTATATCCAACAGTACCCCGTTCTTCTCAAAAGAATAAATAAGTGTTACTTTATATAAACTACTTATTGCCCTGGCTATTTCCTGTGCGATGGTATCGGCATTGGTGTTTAATAAACCCCCACTTGCATCATAGGTAATCGGGGCCGCTACTACAGACATATTATTATCGAGTAGATTCTGCAGCAAGTCAATGTTCACTGTATCTATATCACCCACAAATCCATAATCAATCGTGTCGTGCTTTCTTTTGTGTGCTTTAATCATATTACCGTCGGCACCACTCAGGCCGATAGCGTTGCAATGATTTGCCTGCAATTGCGCTACGATATTTTTATTGATATACCCGGCGTAAACCATCGTTACTATCTTCAAGGTTTCTGCATCCGTAATCCTTCTTCCGACAATTATCTGTTGCTCGATACCTAGTTGGCCCGCCAATTTTGTAGCGAGCTTACCACCTCCATGAACCAGTATTTTTTTCCCTTCAACAGCCGCAAATACTTTCAGGAATGAAGAAAGTTTTATTTCATCATCAATAATATTACCGCCGATCTTTATTACATATAACTTTTCCACTATCAGGATTTGGTTTTCAATATTTCACTCAACACTGCCTGTGCTGCCCACACCCTGTTGCCTGCCTGTTGCGATACCAGGCTATGTGCGCTGTCCAGTACTTCATCACTCAATTCTACATTTCTTCTTACGGGCAAACAATGCATTACTTTTGCATTTCGGGTAGTTTGTAATTTTTCTTCCGTTAACATCCAAGCCGGATCGTTCTCATATACTTTACCATAATCGGTATAGGTACTCCAGTTTTTTACATAAACAAAATCCGCATCCTTCAGGGCTGCATTCTGGTCGTGTGTGATGGTAGCACCATTTGTAAATTCTTCGGCCAGTTCATATTCCGGGGGGTGTGTGATCACGAAATCCGCTTCACCCCATGCATTCATCCACTGTGCAAAGCTGTTGGCCACACATTGCGGAAGTGGTTTGATGTGCGGGGCCCAGGTTAAAACGATTTTTGGTTTACGGGCTGCGGGTTGCAGGTTTTGCAATAATGCTTCTTTTATGGTAACAACGTCTGTTAAGGACTGTAAAGGATGAAGGGTAGCACTTTCCAAACTAACAACGGGCACACCTGCATATTTAATAAATTGGTTGATGTACATTTCACTGTAATCATCTTCCCTGTTTTTTAATGATGGGAACGTTCTGATACAAAGTATATCAAAATATTGTCCTAAAACCGGGCCGGCATCTTTTACATGTTCTACGGTGTGGCCGCTCATAATAGCACCTTCTTCGAATTCGAGTGCCCAGCCTTCTTTATCAACATTAAACACGATCGCTTCCATACCTAAGTTTTTAGCAGCGATCTGGGTACTTAACCGTGTACGAAGGCTTGGGTTAAGAAACAGCAGGCCAATACGTTTATCGGCACCCAGGTTACGGTCGGCAAACGGGTTTGCCTTATATGCCAATGCTTTTGCTGCCAGGGCATTGATATCGGTTACATCGTGAGCGGAAATAAATTGTTTCATACCCCTAACCCCTAAAGGGGAATTTAATGGTTATCAACTATTGAATTAGTATGTTTTCATTGTATTACACAGCCTGTCTATTGTCAGGCAGTTCCAGTCTTTTGTATTTCACTCAGCTCTTCTATAGCTTCTTCCAAAGAATCGAGAAAGTCGTCTATTTGTCTTCTTGTTACAGCCAAGCAAGGTAAAAGACGGATCACATTAGGTTTTGCTTCGCCGGTAAATATTTTGAAATCAAACAAAAGTTTCTTCCTAAGGTCTTTCAATTCTTCCGGTACATCAAACCCGATCATCAATCCGCGACCCCGTACATTTTGTAATATATCAATGGCTTGCAATTTATTGAGCAGGTATTCACCATTCTGCTTTGCGTTAGCCATCAGTTTTTCATCTTCCATTACTTCCAATACGGCCAGTGCGGCGGCACAGGCCAGCTGGTTGCCCCCAAATGTTGTACCAAGCATACCATATTTGGGTTGTATGTGCGGAGCTATTAATATACCTGCTACCGGAAAACCGTTACCCATCCCTTTTGCCATCGTATAAATATCGGCCTGTACACCGGCAAAATCATGCGCGAAAAATTGTCCGGTTCTTCCATAACCGCATTGTACACTATCAGCAATATAAACCGAACCACTTGCATCGCATAAATGACGGATGAGTTGAAGGAAGGATTCATTGGCAATATTGATACCACCCACTCCCTGTATACCTTCAATAATAACAGAGGATATCTCTTTGCCATATTCTATAAAACAGGCTTTCAATGCTGCTTCATCATTAAACGGAAGAAAAATAACATTATCTGTTTCATTCACCGGTGCCACAATAGAAGGGTTATCTGTAGCAGCGACGGCCAAAGAAGTTCTCCCATGAAATGATTTTGAAAACGTGATGATTTTTTTACGGCCATTAAAGAACGATGCCAGCTTCAATGCATTCTCATTGGCTTCTGCTCCACTGTTACACATAAACAACTGGTAATCTTCTTTACCACTTAACCTGCCAAGCTTTGAAGCCAATTCCTGCTGAATAGGAATGATCACTGAATTAGAATAGAAAGCGATCTTTTCTAATTGGTCCTCAATCCTGTTCACCCAATGGGGGTGTGTATGACCGATGCTGATTACGGCGTGGCCACCATACATATCTAAATATTGTATCCCGTTTTCATCCCATACATAAGAACCCCGGGCTTTTATGATGGCGATATTGTTCAAAGGGTATACATCAAATAATTTCATACTTTTCTGCTTGTTGTTGAACGCTGCGTTTAGCATTCAACCTATTAAAAATAATTTGCCTTCAACTTTAATCCAGTCGTTTCTTCCAACCCAAACAATAAATTCATATTCTGCACCGCCTGGCCACTGGCGCCTTTTACTAAATTATCTATGGCAGAGTGTACTACAATCTTGCTGCCTTGTTTTTCTATGTGTAATAAACATTTATTCGTGTTTACCACCTGCTTCAGGTCTATCATAGTATTACTGATATGTGTGAAAGGATGTTCCTGATAATATATTTTGTATAACTGTACGATCTCTTCCAATGGTAATGCGCAATCAATTATCGAACTAACATAAATGCCCCTTGTAAAATCTCCTCTCCAGGGAACAAAGTTTACGCACATCCCGTCATTGCCCTGCAATTGCTGAAGGCTCTGGTGTATCTCATGAATATGCTGGTGGCGCAGTGTTTTATATGCCTGTATGTTATTGGCGCGCCAGCTAAAATGTGAAGTATTACTTAATCCCTGGCCCGCACCTGTTGAACCGGTAATGCCAGTTGTATACACATCCCCCAGCACTCCGGCTTTTGCCAATGGTAACAAACCCAATTGAATAGCAGTTGCAAAACAACCGGGGTTTGCAATGTTTTGGGCCGATTTAATTTCTGTTTTATTTAATTCCGGTAAGCCATATACGAATGTCCGTTTTTCGATTTTGGATGATGGGCTAAGCCGAAAATTCTGCGACAAATCAATCACCCTAATAATATCCTTAACCGAATTGTCTGATAAAAATTTATTGGCATCACCATGTCCCACACACAAAAACAATACATCAATATCATCCTGCATGATATCGGTAAAAACCATGTTTGTTTCACCAACCAGGTCAGCATGTATGTTACTTACGGCATTGCCGGCATTACTTGTACTGTGAATAAAAGAAAGATTCACAGCAGGGTGGTTGATCAATAACCGTATCATCTCACCGCCGGTATAACCGGCACCACCTATTATGCCTGCTTTGATTTGTTTCATAATTTATATATTGACCCTGTCATTTACTGTTGATGGTTGTGATGCAAGGATAAATTCTATTTCAGAGCCGGTATGATTGATGATGCGATGTTTTTGCCCGGCATTTATATGTATGCCTTCCTGTTCGTTTACCATAAGCATTTCGGTATCTATTTCGAATGTGGCAGATCCTTTGAGCATAAAAAAGAATTGTTGTGCGTATTGGTGATGATGCAAGGCTTCTGCAGTGCCCGTAGGCATTCTTTCCTGCTTTACTGACAACGAAGTTTCATCCACAAAATTCCATCCATCGCAACCATCACCCCATTGATAATGTTTCAAAGGTTCCTGTATGGAAACCTTTTTCATTTGTTAGATTCTTTAATGTTATGATAAATGGCTGTCTGATTACCAAATATTTTAGAGAAGCCCCTCACATCATCACCGGTCCAGCCCGTATTCATTTCACCATATTTTCCAAACTTGCTGCTCATCAGGTCAAACTTAGATTCGATACCGATTACCTGGAAGCGATACGGTAAAAATTGTACAAATACATCGCCCGTAACATTGGCCTGCGAATTTTCCAGATATGCTTCAATATCCCTCATCACCGGATCCATTATCTGTCCTTCATGCAGCCAGTTACCATAGAATTGCGCCAATTGGTCTTTCCAGCCTAATTGCCATTTCGTTAATACATGCTTTTCCAATGCATGGTGTGCTTTTAATATAACCATTGGTGCCGCAGCTTCAAAACCTACACGTCCTTTGATGCCGATGATGGTATCGCCTACATGAATATCCCTTCCCAAACCATAAGGGCCGGCCAATGTTTGTAAATATTGAATGGCTTCTGTTGGATGCCCGAATGATTGGTCATTGATACTTACCAATTCTCCTTTTACAAATCCGATTTTTATTTCCTCCGTTCCTGTTTTCGTTACCTGGGTAGGCCATGCATCTTCTGGCAGGATACCTTTGGATTGCAACGTTTCTTTACCCCCTACACTGGTACCCCATAAACCTTTATTGATTGAATAGGCAGCCTTTTCAAAATTCATAGCCACCCCTTTTGCTATCAGGTACGCGATCTCTTCTTCACGGCTCAGTTGAAGATCGCGTATCGGTGTAATGATTTCAACGCCCGGTATCATGATATTGAAAATCATATCAAACCTTACCTGGTCATTTCCAGCACCTGTACTCCCATGCACCACTGCTTTTGCATGTAATTTTTTTGCGTGTTCGGCAATATGCAATGCCTGGCTCAACCGTTCTGCACTTACGCTAAGTGGATATGTATTATTCTTTAACACATTTCCATATATCAGGTATCTGATGATGCTGTCGTAATAGCTTTTTACCGCATTTACTGCAGTATGTGTTTTTACACCCAATGTATATGCGTGTTTCTCTATTTGCACCAGTTCTTCTTCACTAAATCCGCCTGTATTTACAATTACACTATGCACTTCGTACCCCTTTTCATCTGTGAGGTATTTTACACAATAAGAAGTATCCAATCCTCCACTAAAGCCGAGTACAACGGTATCACCTGCAACCAGGGCTGTGTTTCTATGATTATTTGTCTGATCTGTTTTCATTGGTTACTGTTCATTTCTATAATAATTTTCCCTTCATTTGCTTTTAAGGTGGCCAAAGCGCTTACAAGTTAAAGAAAGCATGAAACAAGGATTTCAGTTTACCGCTGCTTCCTCCGCCATTTTCTTTCTTCCGGAAGAATTGCAATAATTTACTTTGCTTAATTTTCATAAAACGTTCATACAGTTTTGAATTCTGCTTGAACTCTTCAGAAGTTTCCACCGGTTCAAAATGATCCGCAGGATCGTATAGCATGGCAGTACACATGCAATTCTTCCTGTCTTTACTCATTAAAATATCATAGTTCACACAGCTCTTGCATCCCGCCCAAAATTCTTCATCATCAGTAAGCTCACTGTAGGTAACCGGCTCGTAACCGAGGTCGCTGTTGATTTTCATAACTGCTAGTCCGGTGGTAAGACCGAATATTTTTGCTGAGGGATATCTTTGTCTCGATAAATTAAAAATGGTTTGTTTGATTTTTTTCGCAATCCCGCTTTTCCTGAAATCAGGTGCAACAATCAGCCCGCTGTTGGCCACAAATTCTTCATGGCCCCATACTTCTATATAACAAAAGCCTACCCAGCTGCCATCGGGCATCACAGCAATTACTGCTTTACCTTCTTCCATTTTCTGGGCTACATATTCGGGACTGCGTTTGGCAATACCTGTTCCGCGGGCTTTTGCAGAAGCCTCCATTTCGTCTGTTATGGTTTGTGCGTAATGCGTGTCGCCACCATTCGCTGCACGAACAATAATATTATCTTCCAACTTGTACTGATTAATAGAGTGAAAAAGAGAAAACACAGACGTGTTTTAAAGTCTATTCCGGGAGTATGTTCACTGATAGGGGCAAGTGCCAGTTGCTCGTCCTATCAGAAACCACGTCGAGGTCGCGGGAGAACGTTAGCAGCAGGCATTACTGAATACAATGATTCAGAGGCGTTTGCCTGATAAAAATAAATATGGTTTGACGTTTGCTTCACTGATATGTATATATAAAAAATATATGAGGTGTAAAAGTATAACAGTTTACTATAAGTGTGTAACTTTTTTTATAAAAGTTTGGATTATGATAACACAGTTCAGTGCATGAAAAAGTTCGTTCACCGGGTGTGAACGGACTTTTCTGTTAGAGACTGCTATTTTTACTATCGGGTGTTAGTTAATTATCTCTGCGAATCCCACCGAATCCTCCTCCGCCTTGTCTGCCGCCTTCGCCACCGAACATACCCCGCATCATTTGGTTCTGGCCACCTCTTTGCTGTTGTCCGCCAAAAGCACGAAGATTGTAAGTAAAGGATAACATAAAATAACGGGTAAGGTTATTTGATATGGTGTTAACGATCTGGTTAGCACTGGCAGAACTGCTTACGGCAACGTTTTGTTTTAGCACATCAAAACAACTTAAGCGTAATTCACCCGCTTTATTTTTCAGGAACTGCTTGGCTATAGAAGGCGTTATCAGGAAAACAGTGGTATTGTATCCCGGGGGTCGGTTTCCATAATGCGTGTAATCAAAATCACTGGCTACTATCCAGCCATTATTTGAATAGGCAGTGAAATCTGCAGCTAGGCTCTGTGTTGTATAATTTGTATTCTGACTTTGCGAGAGTGAATTACGTATAGGGTTGTATGAAAATGAGGTACTCAGGTTCATGTCAAAATTATTCTTCAGGTTAGTAGTCCATTTTACTGTTTCAGTAAGAATGGTGCTTTGTGTTGCATTGCTGATATTGTTAAGCAAAGACTGGCTCCGGTTGTAATTAATATTTGTTTGCAGGTTCAGGTTAGATTTAGGCTTTTTTAATGCTAATCCATAATTAAAATAACCCGACAAATTATAGCTGCCACCCATATTTACATAGGTAGTTGTTTTTCCACCATTGCCACTGGCATTCTGGATGATTGAACTTACGATATCATTTGAGGTAATGCTGGCATTTACAGTTGCAAAAATAACACGCTGCGTAAACGGATCGAAAGAAGAAAATAATACACGCAAACTATTGTTGAACTGTGGTTTCAAATTAGGGTTACCCACCTGGAAATTGATGGAATCTGAGGTTGTAACAACAGGCTGCAATTGTGAGGTGCTGGGCTGTGATGTTCTGCCATTATAAAATATACGTAAACTTTTAGCCCTTGTAAAATTATAGGTAAAGTTCGCTGTGGGGGTAAGATTTACATAATTACGTTTAACAATCACATTTTTGGTGGTATTGTTACTTGTAAGATCTGTAAACTGTACACCCGTTCCAAAGTTCAGGTTATACTTGGGTTGCTGTATCCGGTAACTAAGGTTTGCGGTATTTGATGCCAGCGTATACTTGTAAGAGTTACTAAACAAGCTGTCGAATATATTGAACTTTTGTGCTGCATTATCAAATCGATAGGTATTGTTGATAGTGGTACTATTCACATAATTATATGAGTATCGAAATTCGATCATCTGGTTCTTACCGATGGGTTCTGTATAAGAAACTGTTGGATTAAATGTAACAGAACGCGAAGAGTCTATATAATGCTGGTTAATGGTATCTGTTTTTAAAAAAGGCTTGTAGAAAGAGTTCACAGAATAATTGTTGCCATCGCCATTGTTCTGGCTGGCAGAAAACCCAAGATCAACAGAAACTGTTCGCCCCTTTTTGCCAAAGCGGTGGCGTAACTGCAGGTTAGAGCCGTTTACATTATAACCGCTGTTATAACTGGAACTTTTACTCACAGATTGATTGATCGGCGTATTATTTTTTCCACCGGTAGTTATGGTTGATGTGGCAGAAACAGGATTATTGTTTTGCAGTGTGAAGTTTGGGCGGAAAATAAGTGAATTGCTTGAATCTATCCTGTCTTCCATGTTAAAATTAAACCGATGGTTCTCAGATTTAGAAATAGAGGAAGAGACCGCATCGTTAAACAATGATGAGTCGGCAGTAAGGATATTCTTCGTATTACTTTTCTGAGAGGTATTTACGCTTGGGTTATTATAGAAATAACTTCCATACGCATCTATTTTAGGACTCCATACATCACGGTAATTAAGACCGCCAGCCAGTACCGTAGTTATGCCGCTTGCACTCCCGGCACCACCACCAAAATTGAAACCGCCACCACCGCGGCCACCGCCTATATTATTCTGTGTGAAGTTTTGTTTATTAATGTCATTGGCCTGCCCCTGAAAAGTAAGCTGCTGGTCACCATTCATTTTACTGAAGTTAAAACTTTCGTCATAGTTTCCATCTGTGCCAATACCTGCAACAGCTTTACCAAACATTCCTTTGCGCTTGTCTTTCTTTGTGGTGAAGTTGATGGTTTTTACACGGTTGCCATCATCGAAACCACTGAATTTACTTTGGTCGCTCAGGTCATCAAACACCTGGATTTTATCAATGACATCGGGAGGGAGGTTCTTGGTAGCCATTTTCGGGTCATCTCCAAAAAAACGTTTGCCATCTACCAATACACGCTGAACGGCTTCACCTTGTGATTTGATTGTGCCGTCTTTCCCAACTTCCATACCCGGTATCTTTTTCAAAAGATCCTCGGCAACAGCATTAGGCTTGGTTTTAAAGGCTGAGGCAGTTATTTCCATTGTATCTTTTTTCATCCGGATAACCGATTCCGTAACAGTTACATTACCAAGGTCATTAGCGGTTTGTTTAAGATAAATTGTACCGATGTCAATCGTGGCATTAGTTTTTGAAAAAGTAATTTTTTTAGAAATCACTTCATATCCCTGGAATTTTACCTGCAATAACATATCACCGAATGTGATGTTGGAAAGGGAAAATGTACCATCTCCTTTAGCAAGGCCAAATACTTCCATTGAGGAATCCCGTGCATCCAATACGGTAACTGATGCATCTTTAAGTGACTGCTTACTTAGCGAGTCAATCAGCTTTCCTTTAATGGTACCAGTAGTTTGGGCCGATAACGTTGTGGTCAGCAAAAAACAGGTTAAGAAACTAAATATTCTGCTCATAAAACACGGGATATAATTAAAAAAACAAAGGTAACTTTCTCCTTTTATCAATACAGGTTGTTAAAGATTAGCGGAAAACTACCATGATAGTTGGGTATCATCCTTGGGAAATCGGTGAAAACTTACAAGTGATAGGTAAGGTATTGAGGTGGTTTCCTGTTTAACCTTTTAAAAGGAATCTTCACCGAAACTGAGCTTATGAAGCCCTGACAGCCATTAATTACCAGATATAGACGAAGATTAAACAATAGGTAAGGCGTTAGGATTTGCTATGAAAATATATTCAAACGGTGTTACGCTAAAATGTATGGCAAGTCAGAAAAAAGTGTTTTACTTACCATTTCTAACTATACAATTTACCTGCTACTTTTGTGCCTCGTTGATCTCCTATTTAATAAATGCAAAATATATGAAACCTGTTAACAGAAGTTTTATAAGCTATTCCTTTTACTTATTAACTTCCACTGTTCTTGGATTAACTGGTTGCCAGTCCGGCAATATTAAAACTGAACAGCCTATTAAGGATACCCTGGCTATGCAAAAAGATTCAGTTAATGTATTTGAACATTTGTTGGTAGACAACAAGAAAGATCCTAGTTGTGGCATGCCAGTAAAAGCGGGTATTTCAGACACTGCCCATTATAAAGATAAAGTGCTGGGGTTTTGTTCTAAAGAGTGTAAAGATGCTTTTTTAAAAAACCCCGCGGCAAATTTGGCGGCAGCAGAAATAAAGAACTAAAAAAAAGAAAGATAAAAATCGTTTAGTGCTAATCTGCACAAAATACAATTAATCGGATGTCGAAGAATTAAGAATGTAATTATAGGCTAACTAAAGAGGTATTCCACATCTTCCTTCGTCAAACTCTTCACAAAACCTTCATCATCCGTAATCAGGTCTTTAGCTAAGTTTCGTTTGCGTTCCTGTAGTTTGAGGATTTTATCCTCTACCGTGTCGGTACAGATCATGCGGTAAGCGAAAATATTTTTAGTCTGCCCAATTCGGTGTGTGCGGTCAATAGCCTGTTGTTCAACAGCCGGGTTCCACCATGGATCTACAATATAAACGTAATCGGCAGCCGTTAAATTTAAACCTACACCGCCAGCTTTTAATGAGATAAGGAATACCCGGCAATTCTCATCATTTTGAAAACGGGTAATCGCTTTTTCCCTTTCAATTACGGTACTGCTTCCATCAAAGTATTCATAATCTACACCCAGTTCTTTCATTTTTTCTTTGATCAATGCCAACATTCCAAGAAATTGTGAAAAGATCAATGCTTTGTGGTTACTGATATTTTCTGTGATCTCCCGGCCAATTTCTTCCAGTTTAACCGATACATTCGGAAACCTTTCTTCTTCTTTTACAATAGCCGGACTGTCGCAAATCTGCCGGAGTTTCATTAATCCCTGCAAAATAGTGAGCTGCGATTTTTGAATACCCTGGTTTTCTACTACACCCAATATTTTATCGCGGTAATCATTTCTATATGCTTCGTATATTTTCCGCTGCTCATCGCCCATTTCGCAGAACAATACCATCTCCTGTTTTTCGGGCAGGTCTTTCGCCACCTGCTCTTTGGTACGGCGGAGGATGAACGGATATAATAATTTACGTAAATGGTCTTTCTGCTCTTTCTCACCAAACTTATCGATGGGTACTGAAAATTCCTGTTTAAAAAACTCAACACTGCCAAGCATACCCGGATTCAGGAAATTCATTTGTGCAAAAATATCGAAGGTGTTATTCTGTAAAGGTGTACCACTTAAACACAAGCGGTTTTTAGCTCGCAATAAACCCGCAGCTTTGGTTACTTTACTGCCGGGGTTTTTAATTGCCTGGCTTTCATCCAATACCACATAATCAAAATTCACATCAATAAACTGTTTGATATCGCTTCGCAGGGTGCCGTAAGTGGTTATAATCACATCAATAGCGGGGTCGTTCAATGTTTCCCTTGAACGGTTTCCGCCATGGTGTATATAATACGTTAAACCGGGTGTAAACTTTTTAATTTCATTCTGCCAGTTAAACATCAATGTAGTTGGACAGACAACCAATGCCTTTAAAACACCTGTTTCTTCTTTCAGGTGATGTATAAAACTCAATGCCTGAATGGTTTTACCTAAGCCCATATCATCCGCCAGTATTCCACCCCATTGTACTTCACGCAGGTAATTCAACCATTGAAAACCACTTTCCTGGTAAGGACGTAAAATATCTTTCAAATGTGCCGGGGCAGGAATCTCTTTAATAGAATGATTCCCTTTAAGCCGTTCATATTTTTCTTCCAGTTGAAAAAATAATTCTTCTTCATCCCGCTGTAAATACAATTCTTCTATAACACTGAAGTGATATTTACTCAACTTCATGCTACCCGACTTACCATCGCCCACCCTGAATAACAAAGCGTATTTTTTAATCCACTCTTCAGGTAAGATACCCAGTGTACCATCTTCCAATTGTACAAACTGCTGTTTATTACTCAGTGCTTTCTTCACTTCTTCCACGGTTACTTTCTGCTCACCAAACTGTATTTCAATTTTAGCATCAAACCAATCGGTATTACTACTGATAAAAATTTTGGTAGATGGCTTAGCCGTATTGAAACGGAAATTTTTTAATGCTTCAAATCCGAATACAGGAACGTTCATCTCTTTCACTGCATCAACAAATAAAAAGAACCAGTTATTGCGCAATACATCCGCACCTTTTAAAGCCAATACACTTCCTTCAACCGGTCGTATGAAACCGGAATGGAGTGATTCTATCTTCTGCACAAATTCCCTTTCTACTTCCAGGTTACGTTGTATTACCAGTAACTTATCTGCCATTGGCAAAATGATCTTCTCTTTATCAGTGCTGCGCACATCATATCCACGGTAATTGAAAATAGGTTGAAATAAAAGGTAATCTCCCTTTTCTTTCAATAGTATTTTCACTTCGGGTTTCATATCCTTTATCTCTTCCTTCTGTACATTGGTAAAGTGTACATTGTATTCTTTAGATAAGGGCAGTATAAATTGGTGTAACTGCACCGCCCAATCTTCCGCTGCAATACTGATCTTACCTGAAGGCAGAAATTTTTCTACAAGCATGATATCTTCAGAGCGCTGCCAGGTAAAAAACTGATTGTGCGATTGAAATAATAGTGCAGATTCACTTTCATTCTCTGAAATATTCAGATCGGCCAATGGCAGTTTTATGCGGCAGTCCACTTCATATTTTCCGTTGGCATAATTTACCTCAAATTCGGGGCTAATAAATTCTCCCATTAACTCAGCCGGCAACAAATTAGCGGTTGTAAATATTTTACGGGGCGGCAGATAGAAAATAAAAGGACTCGCAGAAAGTTCTGTAAAAAATTTCTTGAATTTAGGATGCAGGTATTCATTAATCAGGTGCCGCGTTTCCTCAGGCAATTCGTCATTGTGCTGCTGGATAATATTTTCCCAAATACCGCTGAATGGCGAGTTCCGGTTAAGGTATCGGCCCACTTCAGCCGGCATCAGTTTACGCAACTGTTGCAATAACATTTTATCATCTTCGCTAAATACTTCCGTATTCACAAATTTGGCAAGGTCTATCTTTACTGCCTTACTCACATACTTGGTCATCTCTTCATCGGCCTCACCCTGCACCGCTTCTAACTGTATGTATGGATATTGCAGTTCATTGGCTGTGATAACAATACCTAATTTTAAAATAGTTTTATCGGGCTGTTCTTCTTCAGCAACCGCTATAGCGTTGGCAAAATCTGCTTCAACAGGCCGCGGTTTTGCGTCTGTTGCCGGATTCAACGATACACGTTTGATAGAGGTATCCAAAACCCTTAAAAATGGTTTTCCGTCGGTATATGTGAATTCGAATTTCCCTTTCAGGTCATCGCTTAATGAGTAACCGTAGAGTGCGAGTAATTTATTTTTTTCTTTATCCCAGTTACGGATACTATCGAAATAATTGGGACCATAGTTATGCAACAATTGCAGCAACACAATACTTTTATGAATACAAAGCGGGTGTTCTGTATCACTTTGACAGGTGCAACTGGTATCGAAATTTCGTTCTTCGTTTTTTTGAATAACTACTTTATATTTTTCACCTTCGTATTCCAGTTCTGCCAGCACCTTTTCATCTTTTGCTTCCAGTATATTACTACGGCTACTGCGAAGATAATTCTCTGCGGCTTCAAAATTTGCTTGCGCAGATAACATACGGATCAGCTTCAACTCAAGTTGCTTCATCTTCACCACTGTATGCCGCTGGTCATAAATGGTTTCTTTATCGCCTAATAAATTTTTATCTAGCAGGTCCTGTAAATGAAACAGCGCACCTGCCTTATGACGGCAGATTTCCGACAGGTTGTACGGGCAACTGCAACGCAACGATAATGTTTTGGGGTCTTTAAACTGGGTAATATGCACTTTGTAAAAAGTAGCATATCCATCATCCTTTACGCGGAAAATCACAGCAGCCATCAGATCATCATATTCTATCAACTCAACATTACCAAGGGCATGTATTTTTTTACCCCTACGGATTACTTCCTCCGTGCCGCTGTTATAAATATGTTTAACTAAATACGGTAAAGCCATGGATTAATTTAGAGTTTGGTATCCGTCGATCGGCAAACAGTTTTGAAGTAGGTGTTTAGAGCTTGAAGGAAAATGGGAACATTATCTCCGGCTTCAAACTAATAAGTCCGAACTTCAAAAAAGGCCAATTTGCAAAAGTAAAGGAAAGCAAACCGCTTTCCGAAAAGAAATGAAAGAAATTTGGGAAGAAAGCAGATTATCTGATTATGAAAATGAGGATTTTCCGAATTGATAACAATCTGTTAAAAGAACAGATAAAAAAGTGTCTTTTCTATCCAGAAATCCTATAAATCCTTTCAAATTACCTTCCAACTTAACAGATCAGACAATAAGATCCCCGTTTTTATAAACCGGCAGCACATTGGCTACATCAGGCAACACGCAATATTCCAGGTCCTTCTCTAGGCCATAAGAAGCAAGGCGGTGCCAGTGGGTGGTTCGGCGGATAAAGTTGTGCATGTCGTTTTTATGAAGGCTGTATAGATCAGCAGCCATAAGGCTGCTATCGCAGTGAATGGTAAAATAATCCTGAATTTGTTTAATAATGGCACCCGCAAATAAAGCATCTTCTAAATTAAACCGGTCCTTCCACGCCGAGCAGCCGAGGATCACATTCTTTTTTTGTATTTTCAAATGATTGCAAACGGCAGACAAATTGGGGAAAGACCCGGTAACCACTTCGGCGGCTCCGTTATTAAGTGCCATATGCAATAGTCGTGTGCCATTAGTAGTAGTAAGCACCAAAGTTTTTCCCTCAATGAATGAACGCGGATATTCGGCGGGTGAATTACCATAATCCAACCCGTCAATTACTTTTCCGTCCCGTTCACCAGCTGTAATACCCCCTGTGGTTTTGCCAATCTGAATGCATTGCTCAACAGTATCAACCGGAATAACCCGTGCCGCTCCATTATATAAAGCCGTAGCAATGGTCGAAGTAGCACGAAATACATCAATAATTACCACTACGCAATTGCTGATATCATAGATGTCCAGTAAGCGCGGCGATAGTACCGTATGTAAAGTTGGCTTATTGTTCATAAAGCAGCAAAGATAGCGGCTGCTACTGAATATTGAATGCTTAACAGGGAATGTAGATGTTCATTCTTTTCCCTTCTTCGTCAATATCAACAACTCATTTGCCTGTATCTCGGTAACATTGCGTTTGATGCCTTGTTTGTCGGTGTAGTTGCGATTGACGAGTTTGCCTTCGATGGCTACTTCAGTACCTTTTACAAGGTATTTTTCGGCAATCTCTGCCAGCTTACCCCAGGCGACTACATTATGCCATTGAGTATCGGTTATTTTTTCACCTTTGGTATTTTTGTAATTTTCGCTGTGGCCACATTCAGGTGGGCTACTTTTTTTCCATCGCCGATTGTCCTGATTTCGGGAGCCTGCCCCAGGTTGCCAATGATCTGTACTTAGTTTTTGATCGCGTTCATAACGGTTCAGTTTTAAAATTGTATTGACTAAAAACTGGCAGGGTTCGTACTACCGTTAACAATACAAATATGAAAACGGAACAAGGGAAGAGTCGGTTTTTATTCGGTTACTTTCGAATGTAAATGTTTGTAAACGGGTGAGATCGTAAAGCGGGTTACAAATCATGTAGGCGTAATTTTTTCAATAGAGTTATGTATACTTACCTGTTTACGGTAATTAAACCAGCCAAATTTAGAGAGGCCATCTTGGGGTGGCTTCTCTAAATTTTTGATTCCCTTTATTTATTGTGGCTTATTAACAGTATTCATTTGATGAGTTACCGCAATTTGCGCCAACATCCTTCCGTTAATGAAAGCACCTGTCTGCAAATTAATACCGGTCTTTCCCAATATATTCCCTTCAAAATGGCTGGTTGTTCCACAGGTTACAGCATCATCTATCACCCAGTAAATATTTTTCCTCTGTGCACCGCCGCTCAAAGTAATGCGCACCGCAGAAGCCATAGTAAGGGTTCCGGCAACCTGAAATATCCAGACATCATTAGGGCCGCCAGAAATGATAACATCTGTTGGGATAATAAGTGAACTCGTGTAGTTATACAGGCCAGGTTTAAGCGTTTTACCTCCGATAGCACCTGCACCCAATTAAGTAAAATCGGGATTAATACGTCCGGTGGCATCATTATAGGCAGTTACCATATCACCTACTGCCGTGGTTAACTTACCGGCATTGGTAACTACTCAAGGAAGAGGGCCGGCGGCATCTACCGCGTAAATTGTTCCCGTTACTTCTGAACAGGTTACAAGAATAGCTGCTCCGGTAATTGGGCTGCTCCAAACATCTCCGGTTATAGTAGGTTTATAGGCATCGGTAATTCCTGATTCTGAAAGTATCTCAAAATTACCTGCAACCCCAAGGTTTACCACTTGCGGTTTTAACTGGGCTTGGAAAACAACGAAAGAATTTGCTGGAGAAATTCCGGAAGGTTTCCCGGAAAGATTTTCGGTTTCCAGGGTTTTGATACAGCCTCCGAACAATACAACCAATTGCGTTGCTATGGTTGGGAATAGTATCTGTTAAGACATGACATTAGATTTAAAGTGAAGAATTTGAAGCTTTACATTACTTACAAATCTGACTAACCGGAGTGCTTAAATATCATGGCGATAATAAATGTTACGCTTATCTACTTAAATGTCTCTTTACCGTATGTTGAATCTTGTATATTAAAAGAGATCGACTGGTTTTCATAGTGTTTCAGCTAAATCTAAATCACGTAATTCCATATAGCCCATTACCGGGTAAACTCCTTGTCCCGCATTGATATAAAACTTTGCTGATTATGATTGTAATTTACAGGAATAACTGCGACCGTATTTTAATAATGGACTATAATCATGCCAAGGGTCAATTATAAAAGTATTTTCCATCTTCGAAAATAATTTCATGGCTAAATAAATCCGAAAAAACCGTTTCGACACATCAGCTGCAAATAATCCCGGTTTCAGGGTTATATCCCAAATATGGAAAGCTTATACAAACTTCTTACATTTTCAAAAAAAAATTATCACCGGATAGGGTTCTTTTCCTGCCGTTTATCTTATCTAACCTACGGCAATCGCAGGTCTCTGATAAATTTTCATTATCTTACTTTAGGAAAATAATCGCGGCTTTATATAAACTCCAGCATACCTATTTATTTATGAAACGATGGCTGAAAATCTGTTTGTTCTGTACCAGCACCCTTGCATTAATCAGTTGGGACCGGGCCACCAAAGAACTCGCTAAAGAACATTTAAAAGATAAAGCAGCTGTTTCCTACCTGCACGATTTTGTACGCCTTCAATATGCCGAAAATACCGGGGCAGCATTGAACCTGGGCGATAGCCTTTCCAAAACAGCTAGCTTCTGGCTGTTAAGTTTACTTCCATTGGTTGTTTTATTGATTGTATTCATGTATGTTTTGAAAAAATCAAAAGAAATAAGTTTTCTGAAAATGTTTTCTTTCGCCCTAATCTTTGGAGGCGGGTTGGGAAACATTATCGACAGGATCGTATTCGACAGGCATGTCACTGATTTTATGATTATCGGTTTCAAAAGCATCCGGACAGGCATTTTTAATTTCGCGGATGTTTTTGTCACTGTTGGGGCATTTGCACTAATCTTGGTTTATCGTAATAAGAAAATGATACATGTGGTATAAGTAACCCTGTAGTTCATGAAAACATTTACCCATATTTTATTCGTATTTTTTCCGGTTTGTTTGCTCTGATAAAACCCCTTCAAAAAATGATCTAAATAAATCGTTGACCGACACTATTTTTTTAAAAAGAATTGTCCGTGATACAGTATACATGGGTAACACAGATCATGCTTATAATGCTATTTATAATTGACACAAATCGAAACTCAACGAATTACAAAAGATTAACCGATTTTTCATTTAATAGATATGAAAATCTGGAATTTTACACTGTAGAATGGCTTTGTTGCATGCATAATACTTATAGGTTGGAAAAGGAGCTAATAGAAATAGCAATATCTAACTATTAAACTCCAGAACCACCCATGGATAAAGATAAATACAAAGTAACAAACTGGTCAAGCTATAATGGAGGACTAAAGAAACGAGGGTCAATAAATGTATGGGTAAGTTCAACTTTATTGGAACAATATAATTAGGAAAGGCATTGAAAACGTGGTGGTCATAATTAATACAGCGATGTTGCAATAGAATTATGTTTGACGATAGGGAAAGTGTACAAATTGGCATTGCGTCAGACAGAAGGATTTATAAGTAAATTTTTTGCAGTGTGGATGGGGATTAGTGGTACCCTCTTACACGAAATTGTGCAGGCGTGGCCACAAATCATCAATCACGCTAGGTAAAAGAAGAAGATCGGTGACCGATATTGTAATGGATAATATAGGATTAAAAGTATATGGTGAGGGAGAATGGAAGGTTTGTAAACATGGTGCAGGCAAACATCGAACCTGGATGAAATTGCATATAGCATTAGATAAAGTTAGTAAGCAAATACAAGCTGTAAGCCTTACCTCAAATGGCGCAGATGATGCAACAGAAGTGCCTACATTATTGAGTCAGATAAGACAGCCAATAGGTAGTTTT